>NZ_CP071382.1:2615250-2918500 GCF_017338855.1 Geobacter benzoatilyticus | reverse complement strand
TACCGGCGGCGACTCCCACACCCGCTTCCCCATCGGCATCAGCTTCCCGGCCGGTTCCGGCCTAGTGGCCTTCGCCGGTGCCATGGGCTTCATGCCGCTTGATATGCCCGAGTCGGTCCTGGTCCGCTTCAAGGGCAAACTCAACCCCGGCATCACCCTTCGCGACGCGGTCAACGCCATCCCCTACTGGGCCATCAAGCAAGGCAAGCTGACTGTTCCCAAGAAGAACAAGATCAACATCTTCAACGGCCGCATCCTCGAGATGGAAGGGCTTCCCGAGCTGACTGTGGAGCAGGCCTTCGAGCTTACCGACGCCGCTGCCGAGCGCTCCGCCGCCGCCGGCTGCATCCAGCTCTCCAAAGAGAGCGTGGCCACCTACCTCCGCTCCAACGTGGCACTGATGAAGAAAATGATTGCTGACGGCTACCAGGATGCCCAGACCCTCCAGAACCGCATCGACGCCGTCAACGAATGGCTGAAGACCCCACAACTCCTCGAAGCCGACAAGAACGCTGTCGAAACCGGCGCCTATGCAGACGTCATTGAAATCGACCTTGCTGAAATCACCGAGCCGATTCTGGCCTGCCCCAACGACCCGGATGACGTGAAGCTCCTGTCCGAAGTTGCCGGCACTCCGATCCAAGACGTCTTCCTCGGCTCCTGCATGACCAACATCGGTCACTTCCGTGCTGCAGCCGAAATCTGGCGCGGCCTTAAGTTCAACCCGAGCGTCCGCACCTGGATCTGCCCGCCGACCCGTATGGATCAGCAGCAGCTAAAGGACGAAGCATACTTCTCTGTCTACAGCGCCTTCGGAGCTAGGATCGAAATCGCCGGTTGCTCCCTCTGCATGGGTAACCAAGCCCGCGTGCCCGATGGTGTCAATATGTTCTCTACTTCTACCCGGAACTTTGACGACCGGATCGGTGACGGCGCCAAAGTATTCCTCGGTTCCGCCGAATTGGGTGCAGTAACCGCAACCTTGGGCAAACTGCCTACTGTTGCTGAGTTTATGGCAGCATACAAAGAAAAGGTTGAACCTAAGAAGGATGTTGTTTACAAGTATCTCCAGTTCGACGAGATGCCCGAGTACAAGTAAGTTTCTGCGCCTCTTGCTGAAATCATGAGGCATTGATGTTAAAAGCATGAAATAAGACCCCCTTTCGGGCTTGCCCGGGCGAGGGTCTTATTTTTTATTGAAGCATCACGAAGCCCATTTATCGAAACTTGCCATTATTTCATTTACAGAGAAGTAAGCAAATGACCGAAAGCTAAGGCAGACCGTCATATGCTGGCGGCCCTGGCCACCAAAGCCTCAGTGTCATCAGTGCCGTCATCACAGGGACTAATCTTTTCCAGTGCCGGTTATTTTGCAGAACAGGGGAGGGGGGTGGCGCGCATACGCACCACCCATGTGAACCTTCTGGATGTTCGCGAACGACTGGACTGCGGTAGCACCGGACTTACAGTGCATAATATGGAAATGGAGGCAGAATTTTTCCTTCACATTCTGGGGGGACTCGGGTATCGCGCCGCCGTGGTATGCATGATAATCAACCAAAGGGCCACCGGCGTGTTTCTCGACGACTACCGACAGCAATTGCTTGATGTCGCTCGGCTTATTATGCAAGCCTTTAAAAGAGTTACACCAATCACTTTAAAGTAAAGCTTTATATAATACGTGAAAAATTATCGAAAGTTCAAACAAGCGCTATAGCAGATATTCGCGAACAAATGTCATCATTTCACCGGATTCGCTGTTCGCCGCGACCATCCGCTCATCAGGTGTCATCATTTCGAAGAGGTATTTTCGAGCCCGTTTCCGGTTACCAGCAATGCTTTCCGAAATTTTGCACAACATGGAAGCCGGCAGACCTGACCGATACCCCTGAACCAACTTGGAGATTTCATCCCGCCGTTGCGTATTACTCCATGTCTTGTAAAGCTCAGATCCAACATCCTCCTTCAGCATAACATTCCCCTTTGGATTGATATGTAAGTATGTCTTTGACACAGGATACTTTAGGGAAGAGATGCCGTCCAGCATTTTAAGAATTTAACGTCCCATAAGATATACTTCAGTTAACTGAAATTGCAGGGGAATATAGCTTCCCCTTACCCACGGAGCCGACTTGTTCCCGTCGGACACCCGAAGATGATTGTACGTCAAAAACTTTCGCTTCGCATCACCCCTCTTTCCCAGGCTGTCCACAGGGGAACGGGTCCGCCTTGCGGCTCGCTTTGTCGCCGCGTCCCCTTTTCGCTTCGCTCATTCCCCTATGGACAGCCTTGGACCTTTGCCCTCCGAAAGCGCCCACAGGACCTCAGAACCCATTGAACCGTATCGAAGGTGGCCCAAGGGGAGCCGGAAGCCTTCAGGGCCGCATTGGTGCGCTTGATTGCCTCTTTCCGCTCCACCCCTTGAGACGTGAACCCGTCGAAGAGGGCGCAGACCTCACGCTTGAACTCTTCGTGGAGCCGTTCCCGTTCTTCGAGAAAGGCGGGGTCCATGACCTTGGCATAGGCCGAGGCCGAACGAGATTTAATATCAACCGCACGCATGAAGCAGCACAGGGATTCGAGCATGGAGACGAAACCCCGCGTCATTCCTTCCGGAAGAGCTATGGAAAGGCAGACGTAGCCATCTTTTGTCCCCGAAACGTGGAAATCCAGAAGCTTGTCACCATGGAGGGGATTGAAGAGCCGGTCCGCATCCCATATGAGCCGGTCAAAGTCCACGGGAAAAGGCACCCCCGGCAGGGCCGGAGGAGCCTGTCCCGTCAAATTCGCCCCCCTCATGGCATTCTCACCCCGGCATACTTGCGCCGGTCCTCCACGAAACGGCAGACCAGGTGCCGCACGATAAGGGAGACGCTATAACCTTCACGCCTTGCATAGTCCTCCAGAAATGCGAAGCGGTCAGCATCAAGACGGACGCTAACCTTTCTTTCCAACATACCGCCATTATTGGCATTAAATCGTGTCATGGTACTTACCCCTTTGCCTGGGAGCGTAGCCACGCTTCGACCGTTTCCCGGTGGTACCGAACTTGCCCACCGAGAGAGAGACGCCCCGGAACCTTCCCGGCCTTTTCCATCCGGAAGAGGGTAGAGCGGGAAATCTGAAGCAGGGCGCAGAGGTCCGCCACGGTCAGCAGCAGAGTATTCCCCGCAGGAATATCATCGGGAGCAGGGACGGTTTCTTCCACGGGAGAGGATTCAACCCCGTTGAGGAGGTCGTTAACGTCGTCCATGGTTTCCCGTCTTGCCCCCGATACGGGCCGGGGGGAATGATGAACCGTTTTTCTCTTTTTATTGGTCTTGCGTGACATAGCACCCTCAGTGTCAAATTGTTTCATCTTGTGTCATGTTGTTTCAAATGGCGTAGTTACCCCCATGTTATACAATGGGGGTCTGTCTCACTTTGCGAACGAGTAACAAGCCCAAACCCCCGGCTGTCATCCCTGATAATTTACGTCCCATAAGATATATTATGTTAAGTACTGTCACCCTAACGCAAGAATAACTTCTTTGTGCCCAAGCGTCATTCTGAAGCACGGCGCTTGATTAGGCAGTAACTTGCGTTATTTGTTCCTGCTCCTGCCCAGGAGAAACACTCCAAACAGTCCGGTCCCGAGAAGTAAACAAGTTGATGGTTCTGGAGTTGGAGTTATTACGGGAGCAATAATTTCGTGTGATCCAAGACCTGTAAATGTATTTTGCGTGAATCCATCCCATTCTAAAAATGGATCAAATGAATCCAGTGAATCTGGATCTCCACTAACAATAGTAAGTTTGCGTCTTAAGGTATTATCCGCGGTACTCGTAAGGCCTGTCCCCCATTCAGATCCAGGGTCAAAGCCGACTTGACCAATCGAGTCTATTACCACTGTTCCTTTCCTTAAAACTATGGCATCGTCCCCGTTATACCAACCTGATCCGTTGGTTTGATCAGATTGCGCAAGAATCATGGCGTCAGCGCCAGACTGGGCAAGTACATACACATCGCCATCAGCAACCATGCCTGTCAAGTTTATGGTTAACCCCGCTGACATCTGGCCATTGAAAAACATCTGGATATTGTACCCGCCTGAAGCTAGATCAATGACTGCTCCAGTACCATTATAGATTTCCAGAGCTTTATTGTTCGAAGTCCCCTCAATGTATTCGGAAATAAACAATTCCGTTACAGGAAATGCGTATGCGAATGAACCTAATGCCACTAATATAAATACAATAACCGTCGCGCATAAATGTCGTAGCAATGTAATAGATGAGCTCATGGCAACCTCTCTGGAATTATTAACCAGAGCACATAAATGCATATGCCATGCCATCCAAAAACCTATGAATTTCCATACATTATTACTTTGCAGCATCAAATGCGAAGCGGTGATAGTGTAAAATTTTTCAACAATATTGCGAGAAATTTTACAGTCATTAGACAAAAGGGCCGAGTTTCACTGTGCCCTTGTCTATGCAATCCCACCGAACACACCGCCTAATCCTTAAATTGTTCCAGAACCTTGACCAGCTCAACTATTTTATTTACAACCAGGTCTTCCAGGGATTTCCCTTTTTTAGCGGTTGCTTTGGTAGGATCTCCCCAGACGCCGTTCTGCCAATATTTTCTCTTGTTCCGTACCAAAATACCCGTGGGGAATGACGGGAATTCACGCTCTCCCATACCCTTAACCAGATGCGGATGCGTGTGCATTATACGTGAGGTCTCAATTTCACCGGCGTGGGCATCGCCTTCTGTTTCAATAATCCCCTTCCCTTCTTTGCAGGCAAGTTCATATTCAGTAACAACTGCAATTTTGATTTCAGGGATCTCTGGAAGCAACTCCTCTCCGGCATCCTGAAGCGCCATGCGGTGAGCTCCCCCCGCGTGGCCGGTCAGTATGACAAAATTTTTCATGCCCTGAATATGGAGCGAACGCACAATATCTTTCATGAGCGCTTTAAGTGTGGCGGTAGTGATGGAAATTGTGCCCGGGTGGCAAGAAGTCGAACGACAGGACCCGTAGTGAATCGGCGGGGCCACAAAAAGCGGTATCATCGAGGCCGCCTTTTTACCGACCTCATAGGCCTGGATCGTATCGGTGGAAAGCGGCAGATGCGAACCATGCTCTTCAACCGACCCAAAGGGTACGAAAACCGTTCTTGTTCGCTTTAGACCTTCTTCGAACTCCACCATGGTCATTGTTTCGATAATCATATCGCTCTCGTCAACCTCTATAATTGAGCCATAAATTTATGGGTCTGGGGAATTACCCGGACTTCTGCAAGATGTCGGCAAGCAATTTCTTGCAATTCCAATACCCTAACAGGATTTACTTCAACTTTTCCTTTAATGCTTGTGACTGGCTGGAAAATCAAGGGGATATTTCTGTTTACTGATGAAATGAGTTCACTGGAGCGGATAATCTCCCAATCCTGCGTCTCAGCCCCCACTATCACCTTAACAAAAAGCTCTTTATGCGCGGCAATCTCAAGGAACTTTCGGTGATCATCCCATAGGTTGGTGCATCCCGAAGTGGAGGGTATCTTTATATCCATTCCTATAATGTCGATATCCTTTATCAGGGGCTTAAGTGCTGTATGCAGAGTTCCGTTAGTTTCCAGGTAAATGGGAAGGAGCTTTCTAAGTTCGGGAAGCCAGGTCAGGAGGGTTGCTTGGCTCAAGAGCGGTTCCCCCCCTGTTATGCTGATTGAATGGTGGACGCCAGGCCATCCCCGCAACCACCCATCGATAAGCGAAATAAGTCGCTCAAGTGTCACTGGATTGGGAGTCGGAACAAAATCGCGCCGTCCCGGAGTTTGCTCAAGAATACCGGGCTCATCTGTGAACGCGTTGGGCGTGTCGCAATATTCACAGGCAAGGTTACACCCGCGAAAACGGATAAATACCTGTCGTTGCCCTATCAGCAGCCCTTCGCCCTGGACCGACGAGAAAACTTCAGCAAGTTCTGCGGTTGGCTTACTCATAATAGGTTGCGGCAGCGTTGTCAGACTCCCAAACCGTGATACTTTCAACCTTGACATTGCCGTCATTGAGCCGTTTGGAAAGCTCATTGTAAAGATGGCGGGAAATATTCTCGGAAGACGGGGAGAGATCTTTGAATGGGGCTAATTCATTGAGGTATTTATGATCGAGGGTGCGCAGAATTGAATTAGTTTCCTGCTTGAGGATTTTGAAGTCGATTCCGAGACCTGCCTTGTCAAGCTCCTGGGCCGTGACGTTAACTTCAACCTTCCAGTTGTGCCCATGCAGGTTCTCGCAGTCGCCCTGGTAGTTTATGAGGCAATGGGCTGCAGCAAAAGAAGTGTGAATCGCTAATTTGTACATTGGCTGTTATCCTCGTGGTGGTTTCGTGAAACGATGAAATAGTAACATGCACTTTTTGAAATTGCAAAAACTCCCTAATGCCGATACCTTTGTGTTTACTTAGGTAAGTATATATGATTAAATTCACCATTAATTAGATTAATGGGAGGTGATTATGGGCAACGAAGCGTTAGAGGGACAAATGCCCCTCTTTGAAACTCCAAAAAAGATAGAGGACGAGCCTTCATTACCAAAGAAAACCACCACTAAAAAGACACCCCGAACAGCGGCAAAACGTGAACCCATGGATGCAAACCCAAGGGTAAAACCCGGAACCGGCAAGACGAATCAAAAATCTCGCAGCAAAAAGAAGGGAACCGAGCAGGTTCGGCCAACATCCGGTCAGGTGCCCGAGGGGGATGTGCGTCTTACCGCAAACATTCGCGAGGATCTCCATCTCAAATTGAAGATAGCCGCGGCGCAGAAACGGACAACGATCGGAGAACTTATCGAGATGCTAGTTGCAAAGCATCTGAAATGACGGATACTCTTTACTGAGTCGCTTCAAATAGGGGGTACCATGAATACCAAAGAACAAATTGACCTGTTTTTCCAGTCAAAAGCTTTTGGCGTTGTCGGCGCTTCGACAGACCGGCATAAATACGGTAACAAGGTTCTGCGCGTTTACCAGCAGAAGAGCCTGCGGGCAATTCCGGTCAACCCAAAGGAACCGGAAATAGAAGGAACGCCGTGCGTTCAAAGCGTTATGGATCTGCCCGATGATGTGGAAAGCATCTCAGTCATCACACCTCCCAAAGTGACCGAACAGGTAGTTGAGCTGGCGGTAAGGAAGGGAATAAAAAACATCTGGATGCAGCCGGGGGCTGAAAGCGATACTGCCGTTGACGCTTGCCTCAAAAACGGAGTCAATGTCATTGCCGACGGAAGCTGCATCCTTGTCGTTCTAAGTTATAGCGATCACTGAGTGCTTTTAGTCCCGTGCGTGAAGCTCATAGAGGGAATCACCCTCCATGCCCGACAAGTGGACTCCTGTCCTGTCAAGGATTTCCCCTGTAGTTCGCCAGAGTTGGGTAATCGCATCTGAGTAACCCACAAGCGCCTTAATCTGATTGCTCTTGGCCTCGGCCAGGTCGTTTTCCACGTCGAGGACATCCTTTGTGGTGGCAAGACCCACCTCATTCTTCTTGATGAACGACCGCAGCCGCTCCTCGGCAAACGCCCTCCCCCGATCGGTAACCTCAAGCTGCTTATAGCCCGACTCCACCCCACGGATTGCCGCCTTTACATCGTTCTCCACATTGACTTCAAGGCTGTGCAATTGTGTCCTTGCCTGCTCAAGGCGAAGCTTGCTTTTTATATATTCATTCTCGGCGGCATTGTTGCCCAGCGGATAAGTGAAATGAAGCCCTACCCCCCATACGGGGTAATCGGTGGATCCCACCTTCTCAAGATCGCGGTTATATTGTCGATCCAATCCGGTCAGAGCAGCGCTGGCGCTTAGATTCAGGTCCGGGAGAGTTCTGTTGCGGGCCACCCGCATTTCAAGCTCCCTCGATTTGAGGGCAGTACGCTGCTCTCTGATTTCCGGGCGGTTGTCCAGGGATAGTTTTACCATCTCTTCACTATTTACCGTTAAAGGGTCTTTTGTCGGCACGTCTGCAGGGATAATTTCGTCCCTGCCCGGATATTGGAGAAGCACCCTGAGAACGTCGTTCTGATCCTGCACTGCTTTTTCCGCGTCAATCAAATCCTTCTCGCGGCTGGCGACGCCGAACTCGGCATTGAGGATCTCCATGGCCGGCAGTACCCCGGCATTAACCCGTGCTTTGGTATCATCAAGAATCTTACGGGCCAGTAGCAACGAGGTCATTTTTACCTCCAACTCCTGGCGAAGGCTGTAAAGCTTGAAGTATTCCGTTCTCACCCGCAAAATCGTGTCGGACAGGGTGCTCCTGAACCGCTCCAGGGATTCCCCCTTGCTGTTTCTCGCCACCATGATGGCAAGTTCAGTGGGTTCCCTGCCGAAATTTTTCAGTAACGGCTGGATAAGATTCAATGTCACATCCGATTCCCAGTATTCATTGAGAGATGTGGCTGATCTGAAATTGTTGTGATTATATGAATTGTTGAACGTTATTCCCACGGTGCCGCCTGTGGGAACCAACTGGGTCGCGCCTGGGTTCAGGGTAAAGGTCCTGATGCGATTTGTAGGTGAACCTGTAGTGAACTGGCTCGACGGCTCGGTCACAGAGTAGTTGAAATCGGTATCGAGCTTAAGAGTAGTGTCATAGATACCTTCGTTTTTACGAATATCGGCCTGGGCCATGGCCGGGTTGTAAAGCTCAGCCCTGACGTCCAGATTCTTTTCCACGGCACTTCTGACAGCCTCAGCCAGTGTCAAGGATGTCCGGCCCTCCGCAGCTAAAGCGGGCACCGCTGCAAAACAGAGGCACACGGCAGCACACATCAATTTCATTACTAAATTCCTCCTTAAAGGGCCGCTGAAGTGGGGGTGCCACTTCTTCCGCAAAAGCAGAGTTTCACCTGGATTAACGGAGTGCCCCGGAAAACGTTGAAAAGTTTTATTCTCCCCATGAACATTATGCCTCGGACTATCTTCACTAAAACAACGCCCCTGTCAAGGCAAAGATTATATGACTAACTCCGGACAACACACCGTAAACATACAAAATAACTGCAACTTACGGTTTTGTTTGCCTGACCTGATCAATCCGGTTATCTTATCAGCTGGTTGTTAATCCATCGATGACTCAGAGGTTCTCCATGAAACAATTAGCCATCCTTGCTCTTATCGTCTGTTTTTTCTCCCTTCCCGCGGCTGCTGAAGAACCGGCCAAAACTGAACCGCAAGCAACTCCGGCCCCCCCGGTAGCCATTGCAGCAGCACCATCTCAAACGCAAGTAAAAATAGGCTATGTCGATATTGCGAAGATAGCCGGCGAGTCTGCCGCCGGCAAAGCGGCAACAGCCAAAATGAAGGGGAAAAACGAGAAATATCGTTCCCAGATTAAAAACCGGCAAAAATCGCTGGAAAACACGAAACGCAATATTGAATCACAACTTCCAACACTCTCTCCGCAACAACGACAGGCAAAGATAAAGTCGCTGGAGAAACAAGTAACGGAATTTCAGAAGTACGTTCAAGACGCAGAAAAAGAGATGCGGAAAATGGAGGGGGAATTTACCGAGTCAATTCTCAAGTCTATCCAGAATGCTGCGGAAAATTACGGTAAAACCCATGGCTTTGCCGCCATCGTACCGAAGCGGGATCTGCTCTACCTTGGCAGCATGGTGGATGTTCAGGATGTGACTGAAGATATAATGAAAGACATCCGTTAAGCCTCAATAAAGCGGATCTGTTTTTATGCTCCGAGTCATTGAATGCATCATGAAGTAACGAGGACAAAATCAAGGGGCGCCCAAATCAGGCGCCCCGAACCACCAGAACTATTTCACTCCACAGCGTAAGATGAATTTATGAAGGATATCTTTATTTCCTCTTCGATTCACCCAGAATATAGCCTGTAAGAGCACCGGCTGCGCCGCCGAGAGTAGCACCAACCGCGGCACTCCCCCCGGCTATCCCGGTAATCAGAGCCCCGCCGGCAGCACCAATGGCGCCTCCGCTCAATGTCCGCTGCTCGGTTTGCGACATCCCCGCGCAACCTGCCGTCACCGAAACCAATGCTGCTATAGCGATGAATTTTTTTAGTTTCATAAGACATCTCCTTTCTACCAACGCCTATCAAATTTCTGGCGATGCCTGAATTATTACCTTCCTACTCCCTGGTTTCTTCATAAAATCCGGCCTTTATTCTCGGCTTGACAATTCTGTCCCAAATGACTTTCATAACAGGGTCTGAAAGTGAGCCGGAATTGTCCGTATAGTACTTGTCGACCATGAAAACAACCTCTTTCATGGGCATTCCGGCCAACCCCTCTGCCATCTTTGAGGCTAGCCCCGCCTTTTTCAATTCCGGCCGTTTCTCCTCAACTTCGCGTTCCATCGTTACGACATGGCCGATGCCCCAGACGAAGGCTACCTTTTCACCGGAAGTCATGGCCTGCCAGGTCTCTCCATTCAATAGAGGCATCTCTTTCGGATTTACACTGGTATCGGACAAAGACACCACTTCGGTTGCGCTCGCGTCGAGGCAAGTTACCGCCATTCCCCCCACTAACGCCAACGCACAGCACAAGCAGGTAAGTTTCGTAAATTTCATGACCGTCCTCCTTCCCTCAAGAATTAATCCTCAAGTTGTTGTAAGGCTCACCGATAAGTAATCCAGGCAGAGAAAGCACTTTCTCCATTTTTGCCCCCGTCACGGGGGCTTCTTTTTGCGCTTGCGCCCGTAGCTCAACCGGATAGAGCACCAGGCTTCGAACCTGGGGGTCGGGAGTTCGAATCTCTCCGGGCGTGCCACAATTTCCCATCAACAACTTCAACTCATTATTGTGCAAGTTTATCCCGAAGTGACAGCTATGCAATGCATCAGAAATAATGACCATCCAGCGAGCCTGGAATCTTGCTGCAACCATCTGATTTTTTTGTACTTTGACCGCATTACCAATAATCGGACAACCTATTTCAGTATCAGATGGTCGACTGTGATGGCCCCCCTTTTCAGAGTCAACGTCCCTGAAATAATTGAATAGCCGGTCTGACAGTAAAATGCCGCATCATACCCACCCTTTAAAGTTACCGGGATACCTGAATCCCAAATTGGACTTTCGCTAAAAGCCGTCATTGTGGATTGAATGATATCTCCGGCAACGGCAGCGTCAAATGCGGACTGAATCGTGGTGTATGTTCCGGCAGTGATGGCACCTTGAACCCGCCGAACAGGAAAACCGCTCCATGTAGACGCAACAGCACTGTTGTTACCCAATGAAGGATCGGGAGTATCGCTTAATACCGTAGCGGTGGATAATAGTTGTGCTGCCGAGGCAGTTCGTACCTGAATCGTTATAACTGCTGCATCAGCTGCGAAAAGATTGCCTACAAAGCATTCGACAGTGCCCGTCCCCAAACAGATTCCGGTGTTGGTGGAGGTAGACAACCACTCAACACCGGAGGGCAGATTTGTGGTGACAACAATTCCCTCCGCCATCTCCGGGCCATCGTTAGTAACCAATATGGTGTATGTGAGCGTTCCGTCCACTGCCACGGGGTCCGGAAAATCCAGATTCTGGATGCGGAGATCGCTTCCGGGCCCGACCATCGCCCCAAATTCGAAAGCACCGATATCGCAGATGGCGGTTCCGTCCCCGTTGCCATCGGAAGGTCTCAGGAATGAGCGTTGGTCATTCAGTAAATTTCTTGTCCCTCCCTCGGCCTTACATCCCGCCGGGTTACCCGCATCCACCGCCGGGCTGCCTGCCGTCAGAGCATGGGTGCGGGTGCTGCCGCCATTGTCCTGGAGAAGGCCCAAAAGGGCATTTACACCGGATATATCGCCAGTAGCGTTCAAACCGCACGTGTTGGCATCATCCGTCAGGTTATAACCGTAGCTCGTAATGCTGGATGGCGGTACAGAGCAGCTGTTGGTCAGCCCTCCAGCCATATTACCGGCCATCAGCGAGTTCTCGATGTCCATGAGCCCCTGATTATAGATAAAAATGGCACCTCCGGCCGTTGCTGCCGCGTTATTGGCAATGGTCACATTGGCAAGGGACATGATCCCTTTATTGGCAATCCCCCCGCCGCTTGTCGCAGCGGTGTTGCCGCTAATGGTGCTATTGACTATCTCTGTCGACGACTCATTATAAATGCCTGCCCCGATGCTCAATGTGGCGCTGTTGTTGCCGACCGTGCTGTTGATGAGCAGCAAGCCGTTAACTCCGCTGTTGTATATGCCGCCGCCAACCGGAGCGGTATTGCTGTCTGCCGTTACGTTTACCAGGACTGCATCACCGGAGTTCAGGATTCCTCCACCGGAACCAATTGACCCTGTAGCGGCGTTACCCTTCACCATGCTGCCCGCAAGTGACATTGTCCCGGTATTGCCAATGCCGCCCCCCCTAAACGACGTGTTGTTGTTAACGGTAACACGCTTGGCGATTAGAAGACCTTTGCTCAGAATACCGCCTCCGGTACCAAAAAAAGGCGCACTGTTGTTGCCGACAACCGCATCGGAAATCAGCAGATTGCCGCAGCTATGAATGCCGCCCCCGCCGGCCTTGTCATAATCACCATCGGAGACTTGAGGCGCCTGACCGTTTTGTATGGTAATCCCCGAGATATTTACGGCAATGCCGGCACATGCCGGGTCGACATGAAGCACCCGGTCGACACCTCCCGCATCAATAATAGTCTTGCCTGAGCCTGCACCCGACAAGGTCAGGTTACCAGTTATATCGAGATCGCCGCTCAGGGCACCATCCTCGTTGACGCCGGGAACGGTAAGAGAGTAAGTACCTACAGGAATAATGATGGTGTCATCGCCATTGCCGGCTACGCAGCCATCGACAGCCATGTCGCTGTTAGCCGCAATTATCGCTTCACGGAGCGAACAACTGCCGTCGTTTGAAGACCCGTTTGAATCCAAAGCATTGTTCACCGTGATTACAGCAGCCAGGCCGGCACCCGGAAACAGAACCTCAACAGCAAAGCTGGCTACCGGAACCGTTATCATCAGCACGCCAAAGATAATTTTCATAGGCGCCTCCAGATGCGGCACACAATCAATACACATCCGATTTCGTTCAGAATTTACTATAATACACCCTATTACCATATAGCCCGGCAGTGTCAAAAAACAAAAGGCGGTCTGGTGACCGCCTCCGCTAACACAGGCAAAAAACATAAGCCTTGGCAGGACTCTAAAAACTTATTAGAGGTGCCAAGGCTTATAGCTCCGAAACTATTACAGTTTCTTTAAATGGTGGAGGTGGCGGGAGTCGAACCCGCGTCCGAAGATCATACACAGAAGGCGTCTACATGCTTATGCCAGGATTTGATTTAGCCGCCCGACTCTCCCCTGGCAGGGATTTCCGGGAGGCGATCCCGCTAAAGTTTCGCCTTGGGGCCGCAGGAACTCCCCTTGACTATCCCACTAAAATAACGATCCATCTTCACCCGTGGGAGAGGCTCGGCGGATCGGTAGCAGGGTATTAAGCTGCTACGGCGTAGTCGTAATTGTCGGCGTGTAATTCGCCCCGGGCTTTTTAACGAGGCCAGCCCGGACCTCGGCATGCAACCTTTAGTTTCCTATCCCCGTCGAAACCTGTACACCCCCTTGTAAACTTTTAGTTATTCTTGCTTCTTTCCCTGAGGGCCTGGGCCATCTCCCTCGACTGGTCTTTCTTCTTCATGTCCTCGCGCTTGTCGTACAGCTTTTTACCCTTGGCAAGCCCCAACTCCACCTTGGCAAGGCCGTTTTTGAAGTAGAGGCGGAGCGGAACGACCGAGTATCCCTTTTCGCGAATCTTCCCGAAGAGCTTTTCAATTTCGCTCTTGTGGAGCAAAAGTTTCCTTAAACGATCCGGGTCGTGGTTCTGGCGGTTGCCGAAATCGTAAGGATTGATATGCAGGTTATGGAGGAAGATTTCACCGTCACGAACCAGGGCGAAGGAGTCGTTGAGATTCGCCTTTCCCATGCGGAGCGATTTTACTTCGGTCCCCTTCAGGACCATTCCCGCTTCAAAACGTTCCTCAATGAAGTAATCGTGAAACGCTTTCTTGTTGTTGCAGATCAGCTTTTCTCCCATGAGAATGATAGTAGCAGATATGGTGAAATTAATGCAAGGAGTAAAAAAGACCCGTATTTTCAAGAAAATAGGGATTTGCGGCGTACAAAAATAATTACCTGCTTACAACGGGATGACCGGCAAGGTACACACGGATAAGCTCACCAGAATGAATGAGCGCTTCATGCAAACCCTCCCCGGAGCCATGTCGTGCAGGCAATTTCACCACGAGAAGATCGGCTCGTTTCCCGGAATCGAGGGACCCGATGCTTTTGGAGAGGGCCAATTGACCGGCCGGACCGATGGTCGTCATTGAAAGGACTTCCGAAGGGGGAAAAATATCCGGGAACATGTCGAGGAAATAGCGCATCTCGTCCCAAAGAGAGAGAGAGTCATTGCTTGCCAGCGAATCGGTACCAAGGGCAAGCGGAATGCCGAGTTTCTTCAGCAATGCGACCGGGGCACGCCCCACGGCGAGTTTTTCGTTGCTTCTGGGACAGAGGACCACCCCGGCACCGCGCTTCGACAGAATTTCTGCGTCAGCAGGAGTGAGATGGACACAGTGAACAGCGCTGATGGCACCATTCAATACGCCGAGCCCATCAAGCCAGGCGGTGGCGGTGGTGCGTCTCTGGGGTGGCAGGTATTGCTCCCAGCGGACATGGGGATAGAGCTGTTCGGCGATTTTCCCGGAGGAATCGAAGAAAAAATCACTTTCTTCGCGGGATTCAGCCAGATGGATGACTCGTGGCACATTCCGCTTATCTGCTACCCGCTGAACCTCCTGGTGGAGATGTTCGGAAACGGTATGGGGTGCATGGGGCGAAATGCCCGGGAGAAACTCTCCTCCCGAAAAGGTAGATATACCAGCATCAAGCTCTGAAACAAGTTGGGAGTTGCGAACCGGGTCGTGGCCTATGGCCTCGAAGAATAGCCGCCCGGTCAGACCTGAATCAGCATACAGAGGAATGAGGGAACGATCGGTAAGAATCTCGCCAATGGCGGTGGTACCCGCTTCGAGACAAATCCTCGCCCCCTCCCGGACCGATAGATCGAGCTCCTTTGGCGAGAGCGCCCGGCGTATCTTGATTACCTGGATAATCCAGTCGACGTAAGTCCGAGGAGAGTAGTCAATTCCCTTGCGGATCTTCCAGGACGGGAAGTGGGTAAGTTCCAGGTGAGTGTGGGTGTTGACGAGGCCGGGGAGAATGGCGCAGCCAGGGAAATCATGAACGGGGCAAGCATACCGCGAACGGAGGTCGGCAAGAGTTCCCGTTTCGACGATACAGCCGTTTTCGACGGCCACGGCACCGCCTGGGATGGGAGGAGACGATATGGGCAGAATGTATGAAGCGGCGTAAAGTTCCATGGAATGTACTCTCGGTATCGGGTCTTTACTCAGTCATAACACTCTACCACAAAAGAATGTCAACTCCATTGCCCTACCACGAGGCAGCTTTAGGCAGGCAGGAACAGAGCTCCTCGGCCTTGTGCAGCAAGGTTTGAATTTCCGGCCGTTGTACGATTTCGCACTGCTCAGCCAGAACTGCATCAAGGATCTCTTCGGTCGTCAAGGGGTTGGCCAAAACGACACGCAGCACGGTCAGTTCCATATCATGGCGCGCCACATGGAACCGTGTCCGGGAGACAAAGGTTTTCCCCGCTTCCCGCTGATATTTTTGCAGCAACTGACAGACTTGGTCCAGAAGCAAATTGATGCCGGTACGCTGTTGAGCCGGCATTTCGTTCAAGGCCTGCTGCAAAGCCGGCGGACAGTAGCGGTAAGTGAGGATATTCAGCTCCGGCTCGGTTACCAGTTCAAATTCTGGATGGTTCCTGACCTTGTCGGCAAAGGTGCGCGCCCGCTCAATTCCAGTATCGATAAGCAGTTCGTACCCTTTGCGGCCGATGATGGAAAAACCGGCATGAACCAGCATTGCCTTCCCCGGCCGCGATCCTTCCAGGGTATGGCTGCCCAAATCCTTGGAGCCATGGCGCAGAATATAATTGGCATGATGCTCGATTGCCGACAGGGCCGTGGGATCCTTGAATACGACCATCCCCGCCCCCATCGGTACATATAGCTGCTTGTGCCCGTCGATGGTAACCGAATCGGCACGCTCGATGCCGTCGAGCAGGTGACGGTGCCGGCCGGAAAACAGGGTCGGCCCTCCCCAGGCTGCATCCACATGGAAGTGGCAACCGATCTCCTGGGCGAGATCAGCCATTTCCTCCAGCGGATCGATATTTCCGGTCTCCGTAGTGCCAGCGATGCCGACCAGCGCCAGCGGGATGACGTTCCGCTCCCGGAGCCGCCGGCATTCTTCTCTCAGCGCCTGCAGGTCGATGCGGTTATTTTCATCGGTCTGCACCTTGATCAGGTCATCCCTGCCGATGCCTAGGAGATCGGCAGCCTTGCCCAAAGAGTAGTGACCGCGCTCGGAAACGAGGACAGCAATCCCGTCCGCGCCACGATGTTTCAGGGCACGGACCAACCCTTCCTGAGCAATTCCGCGGAACTCCCCTTCCGGGGCAAACAGGCGGTTGCGCGCCACCCATAGCGCCGTGACATTAGCTATTGTGCCGCCGGAGCAGAAGGCCCCCAGTGCGTGCTGGCTGTTATGAATCCATTTCGGGTAGAAATCATCCTCACGGCGATATACCAGATGATGAAGCATGGCCAGCACCTGGCGCTCCATGGGGGTGAAGGCCTTGGATGTTTCCACTTTCACCACATTCTGGTTGAGGGCGGTCATTAGGCGCGCCATCGGCAGCATGAAGTAGGGAAGCGCCGAAGTCATGTGGCCCACAAAAGCAGGTGAAGCGGTGTGGACCGAATGAGCAACGAGGTTCTCTTTGACGAATTCGGTATATTCAGAAACGTAGGTGGGTTCTTCGGGGACGGCGAAAGAGGAAAAATCCGCTTCGATCTCTTCGAGGCTCCGCTCAATGGCAACTATATGGGTCTGCAAGAAGCCGGCTACGTCGCCGGTAATTGCCTGATCGATGGCACCTAGCGTCGAGTCCGGCGCTTCAGTCACAGTGAAGATCCGGTAGAGGTTTTCCAGACTGGCACGGGCTGCGTCACGATTTTTCGGCATTTTTCGCTCCATCCTTTGAGCTGGCGGTAGTCAAGCTCACTCAACGTAATAGGAGTCCCGGAAATTGTCCGCTTACTGCTCCTCTCCGAGGACACAGTTGTCGATAAGTCTTGTCTTTCCAATCTTGACCGCAAGGGCGATGAGAGTTTGCCCATTGGCAGTTTCGAGTGTTTCAAGGGTTTCGCCATCGCGAAAATCCGCATAATCGATTACGGCGCCGGGAACTTCGCCAATGATACGGAGGACCTTCTCCATGAGGAGTGGAACGCTTCGCTCCCCATTCCGGTACATGGCACGGGCCGCATCCAGGGCACGGCTGAGGCAAAGGGCGTCTTTCCGCTCCTCGGGTCCCAGGTAGGCGTTGCGGGAACTCATGGCAAGACCGTCCGCTTCCCGCACAATGGGCATGCCGAGAATTTCCACGTCCATATTCAGGTCGGCGGCCATGCGGCGGATGACCGCAAGCTGCTGGAAATCTTTTTTACCGAACAGCGCCACGTGGGGCATGACGATATTCAAGAGCTTGGCAACTACAGTGGTGACACCCTGGAAGTGCCCCGGCCGGCTCGCACCACAGAGGGGAAGCGTCAACTGCTCCACATTCACGTAAGTCTGGTAACCATGGGGATACATGTCGGAGGCCGTTGGCGCAAAGATGACGTCAACTCCGGCCGACACAGCCACTTTCCGGTCCCGCTCCAGGTCGCGGGGATAGGCGTTGAAGTCCTCGGTGGGACCAAACTGGGTAGGGTTCACGAAGATGCTCGCAACGAGGATGTCGGACCGTCTTTTCCCCTCCACCATCAGGGAAGCGTGCCCCTCATGGAGATATCCCATGGTTGGCACCAAAGAAATGGTTTTCCCCGATTTCCTGACATCGCGCGAGAATGCCTGCATCCCGGAAACGGTATTGATAATTCTCATCTCAGTTGAAAGAGTGCCCCTCGTCGGGGAACTCTCCTTTCTTCACCTCGGAAATATATGATGAAACCGCTTCTGCGATGAGGCCGCTTGCATCGGCATAACGCTTCACGAACTTTGGAGAGTATTTCTCGCACAGCCCCAGGATGTCGTGTATTACCAGCACTTGCCCGTCACAATAGGGGCCGGCGCCGATGCCTATGGTGGGGATGGAAAGCTCAGCGGTAATCCGCTCGGCCAGCTTCATCGGTATCCCCTCCAGCACCACCGAAAAGGCTCCAGCCTGTTCCACCGCAAGGGCATCTTCGATGAGCCGCTGTGCCTGCTCGTCCTTCTTACCCTGTACCTTGTAGCCTCCCATCCGGTGAATCGACTGGGGTGTGAGGCCGATATGGGCCATTACCGGCACATCCATATCCACAATGGCGCGAATGGTTTCGGCCATGTTGGCCCCACCCTCCAGTTTTACCGCTTCTGCCCCACCCTCCTTGACCAGGCGACCGGCATTAAGACGTGCATCACGCAAATCGGTCTGATAGGAAAGAAACGGCATGTCGGTAACCACAAGGGCTTTTGGACGGGCCCGGACCACTGCGCGGGTGTGATAGATCATTTCGTCGATTGTTACAGGGAGAGTGTTGTCGTACCCGCTAAAGGTCACGCCAACGGAATCGCCCACAAGGATTGCGTCAATTCCGCATTCATCCATGATCCTCGTGAAGGGGTAATCATAGCTGGTTAGGAAAGTGATTTTCTCCCCGGCCGACTTCATTTTCTGAATATCCAGAATCGTTTTCTTCTTGTTCACGACAACACCTCAAAACAAAAAAATGCACCTCCAGAATTCCGGAGGCGCACCATATGGTTAGAGAAAAGAGAAATGAGCCCTTTCCTGCATTTGCGGCTTTTGCCATCCGTCCCGGTTCTTGCGAATCCAGGCAGTATCTGGTTGTGTTGACAGGATTACGGCTCCGCCTGTGTTGCGGGCCATCCACTAAAACATGGTTATTTTTACCACATAACTAAAGGTGATGTCCATACAATAATGGACTATCCTCCCAGTCAATACATGGGTGGCAGTACCAAACTATCCGGCAATTTTTTTCATCATCTCGAGCTCGCTCACGACTGCACTGCTTTCACCGCTGCGAACTTCCATATCTTCGAATATCTTGGTTACCATTTCGCCGACAGCCTCCACGGACTGCTTGATCTCACTGCCGTCCTCCACCTGCTTGACGGTTGCCCGGACCATCTCCTGGGTCATCTCTTTAATCACGTCGACGGAACGGACAATACTCATGGCAGCATCGGACTGCTCCTTTGACGCCTTGAATATCTGTGAGCTCATGCTGCTGACGTTCTCAATCGAATGGGTGACAAGCTGAACGCTGCGGACCTGCTCCTCCGTGGCGATTTTGATTTCCTGGGTCATGTCAAGGGAACGGGCCGAACTTTCATGAATCACCTTGAGCGATTGCCCCATGACGCCACCCAGTTCAACCCCTTTCTGCACAAGGTCCTTGGAGGAAGTGATGTTCTGGGCCGCGCTGCGCGACTCATTCATAATCTCTTCAATAATCGCCGTAATTTCGCCGGTAGATTGGCCGGTCTGGAGCGACAGGTTTCGGATCTCATCCGCCACAACGCCGAAGCTTTTGCCGTATTCTCCAGCCTGGGCAGCAATAATGGAGGCATTCAGAGCCAAAAGATTGGTACGCTTGGTAATGTCATTGATGACACCCACAATGCTCTCGATTCGCCCGCTGTTTTCCGTGAGGCGCTTCATGGCATCAAAGGAGAGGTCGACGGACCGCTGGATTTCAGACAGGGAATCGCTTGTTTCCTGCATAATCCGGGCTCCCCTGTCGGCCTCCTCTTTTACCTTGCTGGAGACCTGGTGCGAAATGACAGCGCTCTGCTCGACATTTTTGATGGTGCTGTTAAGCTCTTCCATCCCTGACGCGGATTTCTCGATGGACTCCGACAGATAGTCCAGATTCTTGGTTACCTGCTCGATGGATACATAGATATTGCTCACAGAAGAGCTTGTTTCGTCAACAGAAGCAAGCACGCTTTCCGCTGCCGACGCTATATGTGCAGTGCCATCGGCAACGGAGTTAACCGCTTCTTGAAGGTTCATAACATAACGTGAGTAGTGATCGCGGTTTTTGAGCAAATCCGAGAAAGTGGTTTCCAGTTCGGAAGTAAGAGTGCCGATGGCATTGAGAAGATTGATCCGCACAATGGCCGAAGCAGCCTGGTCGGCAAAGAGCCTGATTGTGTCGACATCCGTATCGTTAAGAGTCCGGCGGGTTTCGCGATTGTCGATTCCAAATATCCCCACCGCTTCACCCTTGACGATAATGGGGCAGAGAACGAAGCTTCTGGAGCGAAGCGCCCTGATGGCGTCAAAGGGAGGTTTAAGTCTGAAGTCGGCCGGATAATTGCTGATATCGTCAATCATGTAGATTTGCCGTTCGGCAAATGATTTGAAAATTACCCCGCTGCGGATATCGAGAGGGATGGAAACTCCCTGCTGGTTAAAATTGGGAGTACCTACCGACGCCACAAACGAGAGGTTTGATCTCTCTTTATCAGCCATCAGGATGGAAACACGCTCATAACCAAGAACATCGTGAAGACCTTCGGCACACAGGCTAAGCACTTCATCGATGTCGATGGATTTCTGAATCTTGCTGCTGATCTGATGGAAATTCTTGATATTGCTGTCAAGAGCCCTGTAGCGCTGTTCGAAAATCTCCTTCTGGGAAGCAACTTCCTTGTGAAGGGCATTCAGTTCCGATGCCCGCTGATAGAGCTCATCGCTCGTCTTGCCGATATAGTAGCCCAGAATGGCGAGCACGCAGGCGGTGCCGGCCCCCATGTAGGTATACAGCGCAATATTGAAAGAGGATTTGACTATGTCTCCGAAGATCTGGGACATGAGTGAGCGTTCGTGGTCTGCAAAAAATATGACGCGGATAATAGTCCACCCTATCGGAGCACTAATCCCCAGAATGCAGCCAAAAAGCCCGTAAAGAAAACTCCTGTTCTTCGTAACAGCCCCGGAATTCATAGGCAGTTTCCCTCCATGCGAATCGTTCCCGAAAAGGGATGATACATAATAACATCGGTTGCTGGCAGAGTTTCTAAAGACAAATTTCAAAGCACTCTATAGCGCAAGGGCCATAAAGTCAATTATCAGTCCCGCCCCACATTAATTCCCAACTCTTTCGCGGCAGTTACCATCTGTCCCCCGGGATTGACAAGCTTAAGCTTACGCACCGCTTTCTCAATGGGAACAGAACGTATCGCCCGTCCCTTCAGACAGATCATCTCCCCGAATTGCCCCCTTTCGATCAGTTCAACGGCACCAACTCCAAAACGGCTCCCGAGACAACGATCGAAAGTTGAGGGGGACCCACCACGCTGAAGGTGTCCCAGAACTGTTACCCGGATATCCATATCCAGGCAGGAAGTCAGTTCACGGGACACGAAAGCACCGATGCCGCCGAGACGCTCTATGGCGGTAGTTTCGTCGGCCTTCTTTTGCACCACGCGCGAACCGCCCCTGGGATATGCCCCTTCCGCCACGACCAGAATGCTGAACTTGCTTCCCCGGCAACGCCGGGCGTCAATGGCATTGCACACCGAATTTAGCTCAAAAGGGATTTCCGGGATAAGAATAACATCGGCACCGCCGCTAATGCCCGACTCAAGCGCAATCCATCCGGCATAGCGGCCCATAACCTCCATTATCATGACCCGATGATGGCTTTCCGCAGTCGAGTGGAGCTTGTCAAGGGCGTCGGTTGCGGTTTCCAGCGCCGTATTGTAACCAAAGGTTACATCTGTTTCCATCAGGTCATTGTCGATGGTTTTCGGCACTCCAACTACCGGGACGCCCTTTTTCATCAACTCAAGGGCAATTTTGAGCGAACCGTCGCCACCAACCGCCACAAGGGCGTCTATTCCCAGTTCCCTTATTCGTTTCACAACGCGGTCCGACACATCGGTAAACACGGTTGTGCCATTAACTTCCACCGGATAGGAAAAGGGATTGCCCCTGTTCGAGGTTCCAAGAATCGTCCCGCCGCGGGGCAATATCCCACGTACGTCGTCGAATCCCAGGGTGCGGGGCCCGCGGTCGTAAAGGAGGCCATCGAATCCATCCTCGAAACCGGCCACTTCCCATCCCCTCCCGATTATTGCACTCTTGACCACACCTCGTATCACCGCGTTAAGGCCTGGGCAATCGCCTCCTCCGGTCAGAATGCCGATTCTCTTCTTCATGGATTCCCCCTGAACAGATGATCCATAACAAGTGCGCCGCTGCCGATGATTCCGCCATCATCTCCCAATGCAGCCCTCTCAATGCGAAGTCTCCCGGCGGGAATCGGAAACGCCCTGGCGTGGATCTCGCGTTTCAAGCTTTCGGACAAAAGGTCGAAACTTGCCGCGACTCCCCCTCCGATAATTACCGCTTCCAGGTTAAGCAGGTTGACTACCGACGCAACGGCTATACCCAGATAGCGTCCTGCCTCGGCAAAAAGGGCCAGGGCTGCGGAATTACCATCCAGAGCAGCCTCAGCAAGCTTTTGGGTAGAAATGTCCTTGTCGCGCAAGGCTTCGCCAAAAGCGTCTTTTTCCCGCGCCATGATTTCCCGTGCCGCCGCAACGAGGGCATTGGCCGATGCGTACTGCTCAAGACAACCGTAATTGCCACAGCGGCAAAGTCTTCCATTGGGCTCGACCGTCACGTGGCCAAACTCCCCAGCTACTCCGTCGATGCCGGTCCAGACCGTTCTATCGAGAATCAACCCGCCTCCGACTCCGGTCCCAAGGGTTACCATCAAAAACGACCGGTAATCCCGGCCGGCACCGTAGACACTCTCACCAAAGGCAAAGGCATTCACGTCATTTGCAACCACCGTGGGAAGCCCTGTCATCGCCTGAAGCTCATCGCGCAGGTTGATACCATCCAGAGGGGGAAGATTGACCGAAACGAGCATACAGCCATCATTGGCAACAAGCCCCGGCACCCCAACCCCCAGTCCCACGGTTTCGTAGCATTTATCCTTAGCCACAAGCAGTAGGGACTCGATCCCTTTCCTGAGCAACGAAAAGAATGCTTCCCGGCCATGATGGATATCAGTACTGCATTTCGTTCTATGAATAATTGCGCCCCGATTGTCCAGCAGAGCCATGCGGAGGTTTGTGCCTCCGATGTCTATCCCTATGCAGGCCATTTTCAGTTTTTTATCCATAAATCACGACTCCCGGAGATTTATTCCGCGCAAGAGACAAAGTGGGGATAAAGCCGGTCGTAAGCAGTCAGCAGTCCCTCCGGCACTACCCGCACATCGGCAACGGTTGTCATGAAATTCGTATCTCCGTTCCAGCGTGGTACAATATGGACGTGAAGGTGATCTTCAATACCGGCACCGGCAGCACGGCCGAGATTGATGCCGATGTTGAACCCCTGAGGCGAAGCCTCAACCTCCAGAACCCTGCGGCATAACCGCACGCTGCGGAACAGGTCGAGCATCTCTTCGTCTGTCAGCGAGTCCAGGTCTGAGGTGTGGCGTAGCGGTGCCGCCATGAGGTGGCCGTTTGTATAGGGATAACGATTGAGCATGACAAGGGATAACGTTGATTTGTAAAGGACAAGCTTATCTCTACCCTGATCGCTCTGCCCTCCCGAGCAGAAAATGCAACCGCATGGTTTTTCATCGAGAATATAATCCATACGCCAAGGCGCCCAGATTCTCTCCATCGTTCCCCCCTTGCACGGTAATAGTCAGGCATCGATGATACCGGAATTATCATCGAACTTTACGGCAAATACAAGCTTTGACAGGGATTGAGGGTGCATATCCATAATAAAATGTATTTTTAGTATTACTGTAATTGACCTTGACAAAAGAACGGCACAAGGTCTAATCTTGCACAATTTATAACGAAGCCGGGAAATAAAACCCTGTAATTGTGGTGATGTTGCCTGAAAACAATTTTTATCCCCAA
This sequence comes from Geobacter benzoatilyticus, assembly GCF_017338855.1. NCBI lineage: Bacteria > Pseudomonadati > Thermodesulfobacteriota > Desulfuromonadia > Geobacterales > Geobacteraceae > Geobacter > Geobacter benzoatilyticus. The sequence goes on along the minus strand of NZ_CP071382.1, from coordinate 2,894,390 downwards.
TAAAAAATGTTCCAACAAAAGAAAGGAGCACGAATCATTATGAGTAAAAAACAGGATGCCTTGGAATACCATTCGAGCGGACGTAAAGGGAAAATTGAAGTCGTTGCCTCGAAGCCATGCCTAACCCAACGGGATCTCTCACTCGCTTACTCGCCAGGAGTTGCCGAGCCGTGCCTCGAAATCGAAAAAAATCCGGAGGATGCCTATAAATACACCGCAAAGGGAAACCTTGTCGCGGTTCTCTCCAACGGTACCGCTGTGCTGGGCCTGGGGAACATCGGAGCGCTGGCCGGCAAACCGGTCATGGAAGGAAAAGGTGTCCTTTTCAAGCGTTTTGCCGATATTGACGTCTTCGATATCGAGCTGAACACCGAAAACCCCGACGAAGTCATTAAAGCCTGCCAACTTCTTGAACCCACCTTTGGAGGCATCAACCTGGAGGATATCAAGGCACCGGAGTGCTTCTACATCGAGGAAGAGCTCAAGAAGACCATGAACATTCCGGTCTTTCACGATGATCAGCACGGCACCGCCATCATCTCCGCCGCCGCCCTCATCAATGCCCTTGAGATCATCGGCAAGAAAATCGAGGATATCCGTATCGTCGTGAACGGCGCCGGGGCCTCTGCCATTGCCTGCGCCAATCTTGCCATCTCGTTGGGGGTGAAGAAGGAACACCTCGTCATGTGCGACACCAAGGGGGTCATCTACCAGGGGCGAACCGAGGGGATGAACAAGTATAAAGAACGCTTCGCCGTGGACACTACCCTGCGCACCTTGGAAGAAGCTGCGGACGGGGCCGATGTTCTCTACGGATTATCCTCCAAAGGGGCATTTACCCCGGAGATGGTGCGCAAGCTGGCAAAGAATCCCATTATCTTCGCCATGGCCAACCCCGATCCGGAAATTACGCCTGAAGAGGCCAATGCGGTGCGGGGCGATGTCCTCATCGCCACCGGTCGCTCCGACTATCCGAACCAGGTGAACAACGTGCTCGGTTTCCCCTTTATCTTCAGGGGAGCTCTCGATGTCAGGGCAACAACCATCAATGAAGATATGAAAAAGGCCGCAGTGTTCGCCCTCGCGGAACTTGCCCGCGAAGAATGCCCCGATGCGGTTTGCCGCGCCTACGGCAATGTAAAGTTTTCCTTCGGCCGCGACTATATTATCCCGAAGCCCTTTGATCCCAGGGCGCTTCTCCGGGTAGCGCCGGCGGTAGCCAAAGCTGCTATGGAATCAAGGGTAGCCCGTCAGCCCATCGAGGATATGGGAAAATACGTCGAGCATCTGGAATCGTTGCAGGGAAAAGCGAAGGAAACCCTGCGGATGCTCATAAACAAGGCAAAATGCGACCCCAAGCGAATTGTGTTCCCCGAAGGGGACAACGAAAAGATTCTCAAGGCCGCCCAGATACTTGTTGAAGAAGGGATTGCAACTCCGGTCCTCGTCGGCAACCAAGACAAAATCCGCGCGTCCATGGAAGAGCTGGGACTTGAACTCAACGGAAGCATCTCCATTATCGACCCTGCAAATTACGAACGCTCGGAAGAATACGCACAGGAGCTCTTCCGGTTGCGGCAACGCAAGGGGTTGACACTTACCGAAGCCAGGAGAATCATGACCCGCAAGTCCCGCACCCATTTCGGCTGCATGATGGTACACATGGGTGATGCCGACACACTGCTTTCGGGTATCGACACCCACTACCCGGAAACCATCCGCCCCGCCCTGGAGGTTATCGGCAGGCAGCCCGGTCTCTCCAGCGTTCATGGCCTTTACATGATGGTATTCAAAAAAGGTATCTTCCTCATGGCAGACACCACGGTCTGCATCGAACCAACGGCCGAAGAGCTTGCCGAAACCGCCATCCTTGCCGCCGAGAAGGCCAGGATGCTCGATCTCGAACCTACCGTCGCAATGCTTTCCTTCTCCAACTTCGGATCGGTCAACCACCCGCAAGCCCAGAAGGTGAAGCGCGCCGTTGACATTGTCAAAGAGAAGGAGCCGGGACTTGTTATTGACGGTGAGATGCAGTCCGACACGGCAGTCGTTACTGAATTCCTCCAGAAGAGCTTTTCCTTTGCATCCCTGAAAGAGGCGGCCAACGTTCTGATATTCCCGGACCTGAATGCCGGCAACATCTGCTACAAGCTCCTTCACCGCCTTGGCGGCGCCGAAGCCATCGGCCCAATCCTCATGGGGATGAAAAAGCCTGTTCACGTCCTCCAGCGTGGCGATGACGTGACCGACATCGTCAACATGGCAGCAATCGCCGTGGTGGATGCTCAAAACTCGTAGCAGATTCACCTTACTCTCAATGAAACGCCAGGGGGGCCATGAGCCCCCCTTTCTCTTGCCATCATCCAAGGCACTTTGCTACTATTGAAGCCAACGTTGTTCACCACCAGACGGGAGTTTGACAGCAATGGAGCATCACCCGCCCCTGTACCGGACGAAACAAAATCTGTTTGCCGGCACACTGGTTCTCTCGCTGGCGCTGCATATTGCCTTTGCCTTGACCACGTTTCTTCTTCCGGGCCGCCTGACACGCCTTGCCCCGGAGCAGATTGTGATGGTTGACCTGAATGATGCAAATCTCCCGCTGCCTCAGGAAAGCAGCAAGGCAATTGTACAACCTCCTGCTTCAACAATCCGTCAACAGATGGAACTCCCCTCCCCTGACTCTGAAATCCTGCCCGCACCGACCGAGACTCCTGTGGAGGAAACAGTTCCTCAACCGCCGCCGCAACCGGAAGCCACATCCCTTTCGCTAGGTCTGACGCGTGGGTTTTTCAGAAGCATTTCCGATGGAGAGACCCTGAATGGCGATGTGCGTGAATACTATTTCAAGCTTGTGGAACGGGTAAATGAACAATGGTGGGCAGCGGCAGGCGGCACAAATGTGGAACCGGGAGAACAGGAGGCGCTTGTAACTATCATCGTGAGGAAAAACGGTGAGATATTTTCGGCGAGATTGGTGAGAAGTTCCGGCAGCAACGAGTACGACCGCATGATAATGAATACCTTGCAGAACGCGTCTAATCTCCCGCCACTGCCAGCAGGATACAAGGGGGAATTTTTTCAGGCGCCCCTGCGCCTCCTGGCGCCACGCGGGCTCCTCTTTTCGTGAGATTGTTATTTCCGTAAGACTGACAGCATAAAAAAGGGCGGGAATTACCCCGCCCCTTCCTCTATCTCGTCAAGATCCACCAATTCGACGTCGGCTGCATCCTCTCCCCCACCGTCGGCTTTCAAGCCGGACACCTTCTGTAACGAATCCCTGAAGCCGGGGTTAAGTGCAACAACCTCGCGGTAACCAGCCAGGGCACGTTCGGTATCGCCTATCATTTCATAGAGCAGCGACAGTTCATAGGTAAGACAGAGGCGTTCCTCGCGGTTCAGTTCCGCAAGGGCGAGTCCTGAGCGGAAATATTCCTCGGCCTTCTCCGGATCACCTTTTTCCCGGGAACAAATTCCCTGAAGGGTAATACAGTCGGCAAGACGGTGTTGGTCGCGAGCGGCCGACTGGAATTCGGCGATGGCATCGTCGAAAAGCCCCATCTCTTTGTAGGCAATCCCTAGGCTGTAATGGGATTCGGTATCGTCCTGGGCGAGCTGTTCGCCAACCCCTTTCTTGAACGCCGAGAAAAGGCCGTCAAGGCCGTACTTATCGGACTTGGCAGATGGAGAGCCGAGGGACAACGGGGGAATGATATCTTCGATTTCCCCATCGGAAAAGTCGAGGGACAAATCTTCGGCAGCAGGCCCAGCGGAAACTTCTCCTGCAAAACTGTCCTGTGCAGCCGTGTCGAGCCAGTCGTCCGTCATTGGCGGGAAATCGGCCAACTCCACTTCCACCTCATGGGTCTCTTCCGGAGCAGCATCATCAAACCTGACTTCGTCAGCACCGGAGTCAACGGTGGGCATGGCATCATCGTTCGTGAGCGGCAATGATTCAAAAGATTTGCCACCGGCTGTTTCAGCGGCAGCTTCATCGTCAAAGGAGATGGCAATTTCATCTTCCCATGGAGCTTCATCGGCGGAGACTTCCGGCTGCTGAACACTCTCGAATTCAGGTTGCACAACCGGAGAGGTCTCTGCGGTCGCCACAGTTTCCGGCAACTGTTCGGCCATAGCCTCGGAGGCCTCCACGGAATCTGCGGCCCCGCGAATCCTCCGCAGCCCGTCCGCTATTCCGGCATGGTCGGGAGCAATGTCCTTGAACGTGAGATAAAACTGCTCGAGCGTTTCCGGTTCTTCTTTCAGCAGTATCGGCTCGACGTGGCGAAGAACCCTGACCGCTTCATCAATATTACCCTCGGCCTTCAGACTGAAAAGAAATCCCTTTATGGCTTGTATTTCACCCGGAAAGCGCTTGATTATCTGGCCGTAGGCACTCTTCGTCATGGCATGGTCAGCAGCAGCGCGGCCTGCATCTGCCAGCAGATAGAGTGCCTTGGGATTCCACCGGTCATCACCGGCTATCTGCTTCAGGATGGGGATTGCCGCGAGTGCTTTGCCATCCCTGATATGATTTTCAGCTACCGATAAAAGGAATTCCTTACGATCGGGGAAAAGGTTGGCGATACGCTCGCAAACGCGTGCGTAAGTAGCCTCGTCCCCCTTTGTTCGCAGATCGCGGGATAATTCGATATAGTCGTGGTAGGAGTCGTCAACAAGGCCGGCACGGTGGCGCGTTTCGGCAAGCTTCAGGCGGATATTCAGATTTTCCGGGTCAACGGCATGCATTTTGACAAGAACGGAAACAGCATCAATAAGCCGATTGCTCCGCTCGTAGTGGTCAAAAACCAACTTGTATTCTGCCAGCGCGTTGCCGATGAGGCCCTGCTTTTCGTTGAGGGAGCCAAGGGTAAGGGAAATATCCAGGTTGGAAGGGGTTATTTTCTGGATCTGCTTATAAACGGCTATTGCCTTGAGATAAAAGCCGTTATCTGAATAGTACTTGCCAATTACCTCGAATTCACGGAGTGCATCGTCTTTACGGTTTGCCCGCACCAGCAGTTCAGCGAATTTCTGTCGTACCCGCACGTCTTTCGGGTCAATGGCCACCGCCTGCTCGTATTCCCTCAGAGCGCGGTCAATCTGCCCCTTCGCCAGGAATTTTTGTGCGCTATCAAGAAATTTATCTTTCTTTGAACTCAAAGCCTGTCCGGATCCAGCCGTTAATTGGTAACAAATATCCTTGTAAACTAAAGGAAAGATTCAACATTGTCAAGGCATATGAAACTGCCCGAACTGCCTGAAATCAAGGAATCAGCCCAACTTGCCGAACTATGGCCTCCTGTTATTGCCTATGGAGTTGATTATCTGTACCAGACGTTGATATTCATCCCTGGAGAGTTGTCGATCACGATAAATTGCCCCGCCGAAAATGGAAACGAATTCGGTTGCCGCCGGGTCTTCAATCATGTCCGCAATCTCTTTCAATCCTTGCGTAGGCCGGGGATGGGGAATACCGTAGACCTTCTCGACCCGCGCAAGAAAACACTGCAAAATCTGCTCTTCCCGGGTCCTTTTACCTCGAATCATCAGCAACCGGACAACAATGGCCAATGCTGCGACAGCAAGCAACGCCGGAAAAAGTTTTCTGGTGCCGCCATGGAGGGTAATCCCGCTGAACTGCCGGTTTGCGCGACGGATTAACTCAACCTGTTTCTGGAGATCATAGGTAATGACCGCCTGATTCCAATACCACGTGAAAGAATCGATGAGAGCGATGATTTTGGTGGTGAAAGCACGTTTTCCTGACTGTGTCCGGTCAAAATTGGCGGCAAATGAACTGGGATCTATCCTGACCCACCCCCTCCCTCCCACAAATGCTTCAACCCACACGTGAGCCCGGTCCTCGGTTACCACGTAGTACCCGCCAACCTCGTTGTATTCGCCACCATAGTATCCACCCACGAGCCTCGCCGGGACGCCGGCCAAACGCAACAGGGTTGCAAAGGACGAAGCAAAGAACTCGCAGTGCCCAACCCTTTTCTCCAACAAAAAGGCATCGACCGGATCGACAGAAACCGCAAGACCGCTGGTGGCGTAACGAAATCCTTGACGCACAAACCATGACTCGACACGCTTGAGCCGCTCCCCATCGGACGGTTCACCTGCCGAGAACTCTTTTGCCAGAGCATAAACGCGATCCGAAACACGGCCAGGGATGCGCAGGTAGTGGGCACGATCAATTCCTCGGGGCGTAGGAATGGCACCCGTAAGAACCGACGTAGCATCATAGCGTATCCGGCCTCGCGACCTCCCCCGCTTGGTAAAGGTGAAATCCCCTCCCTGGCTGATCCCCGTGCCGTCAAGACGTATCGGAACGTCCAGAGCTATGAGGTGATTGCCAAGGGAGGGTTCGGGATAAACCGTCTGACGGACCGTTACCCCACGGGGAACGCCCGGCACTTCATCGGAACGTTGCCCATTCTTCGTCCAGGTGGCGCCGGACATGGTATCGAAGACGATTCCACGCCAATAAAGATCATTGGGGGCCAACTGTTCGCATTCAGCCCTGAAGGCAACGGTTTTCACTTCGCCCACGCTAGACGCCCTGCCCGGTTCGACCCGGTCACTGAAACCTGCCGATCTTTCTCCGGGCGCATTGAGGAAATTCAGGAGCGGATACTGGGTACGGGGGAGAATAGCGAAAAAGAACAATACCAGCGGCACCGATGCCGCAGGCATGGCAAGCGATACACCGACAACTCTCCACAGGCTTTTTCGCGTGAGACGCAAGTGGTCATCCACGGAATGGAAAGTAAGCAAAACGAGCGATACGGCAATGAGCCCCAACTGCAGAAAGAGATAGACAAGGAATATGGCGCTCAGGCTGAAGAGAGACGAACTGGCAAGGGCGAAAAGAGCAAGGGCAAAAATCTGAAGAACATTGCGTGGGCTCTTTTCATTCAAAAGCCTCACGGAGAGAAGCACCACAAGAAAATTAACGGCCGGCGCAGCCGGATTGGCCATGCTGAGCTGCATAAAATAGAAAATGAAAGAAATAACCGTAAGGATCGTGACAGGTACACCGGTAAGCGGATACTTACCCTGACGATCAAAGAATATCCCACATGCTAAAGCCACTGGGAAAACAATCAGCACAGGGATATCCACATGGGGCGCCACCGGCAGAAACCCCAAGACGGAAACAACATAAGCAAGGAATCGTATAAGGGAACTAATGGCTACCATGGAGAGCGAGTTCCGTGAGAAGCTTCAGGCGATGGGAGCGTGAAGTGTCCGGACCTATGACTTTCGTGCCGGCGATGAGCCCAACCGGACGATTTGCCTTGATTGAACGATTCACTATCCAGGCGGCACACGAAAGCCTTTCATCAATGTTCCGTCCTGGAATTTGGGCGATATCGAGCATGACGGGAACATCGGCCAGCGAAGTGAGCTGCTTCACCTTCAGGTTTTCGTGACGGGCCGAAAGACGCCAATGAACAAGCTTCAGCGGTTCAACGCCGGTGTACTCGGCAATTGTCTCCATCTCACCTTCATAACCCCTACCGCTGCTTCTGGCCGCTCCGCGACTTCTTGCGTCCGCCGGGGCACCAGGCATGCCGCAGGGGTTAGGACGGGGAAAAACGACACAGTGTGCATCCAGCGGGAGCGTTATGTTTCTTATGAAAAAATTGATTGGGAATGGCGAGCTGACCATGACCGAGCCAAGCTCCTTGCGCCCCCTTCCCGCGAATGTCATCGCCACTGTGCCGGTCTCAGCGCCCCTGCGTTCAATGGAGTGAAAATCGAAACGCCCCCCTCCCACTTCGCCGCGCAGCAAAAAAGACGGGAGCCACCGCTTGCGATTCTCCATCTGCAGCGTCACATATGTTTCCTGACCGTCATAGATTTCCTCTGGCAGGCGGATTGCGACGCCAAGGTACCTGATATTGAGCCAGCCGAGAACCCCCGAGACGGTCATGAACCCGAGCAGGGCCGACACCACTAGAAAAAGAAGATTGTTGCCCGTATTGACGGCTGCGAAACCAAGGAGGAGCGTGATGACTATGTAGGCTGCCCCGGCACGGGTAAGCTTCAGGCCAGCGGAACGGGAATGGTGTTCAGAATGGCGTTTAATAACTCCCCCTTGTCGAGGTTCTCGTTATCCATCGTAAGGATGATGCGATGGGCACCCACCGGTGCGGCGATGGCTTTCACATCCTCGGGAATCACGTAATCCCGTCCCTCCAGATACGCATTCGCCTTGGCGGTCTCGGCCATACCGATCCCGCCACGGGTTGAAATGCCGGAGGAAATCGCGGGATGGTTTCGCGTAGCGGCAACGATGGCGTAGAGATAATCGACCACCGATTCAGAGAGATAGATGTTTTCCTTAACAGCCTTCTGAGCTTCGGCAATATCGTCCGCCGTAACCAGCGGAGCAAGTGTCTGAATGCCGTCCCGTATGCTCCCCCCCCTGATAATTGCCTTTTCAATAAGCTCCGGGGGATATCCGATTCCGCTTCTCACCATGAACCGGTCCAACTGGGACTCGGGCAGCGGATAGGTGCCCACCTGCTCCACAGGGTTCTGGGTGGCAATGACGAGGAAGGGCCCCGGCAGCTGATGGGTAGTCCCCTCCACAGTCACCTTCCGCTCCTCCATTGCTTCCAGGAGCGCACTCTGGGTCTTGGGCATCGCCCGGTTGATTTCGTCCACGAGAACAACATTGTTGAAAATGGGCCCCGGCACAAAAGTGAAACGGCCCTCCTCCCTGCTGAAAATGGAAAGCCCCGTGATATCTGTCGGCAGAAGATCGCTCGTGCATTGCACCCGGCCGAAGGAGAGCCCCAAGGCCTTGGCCAGGGCCAGGGCAAGCGTTGTTTTGCCAAGGCCGGGAATATCCTCCAGCAGGATATGTCCGCCGGAAAGGAGCGCTATGATCGACAAACGCACCGCCCGCACTTTTCCCTTCAGGTAATTTGCCGCCAGGGTATCAATTACATGGAGCATCTCGTCACGTTTCGCGAGGTTCATGGAGATAAGCCTTTCATACTCAACATGGAATGCCCTGCTATGATAACATAAATGCCCGGGCGATACACGAACGTGCAGTCGCCCGCCCCTTCCATTTTCTCGGGATTGCTGTTAAGATTGCTTCTCTTCATAGAAAAAAAACGGAGATTGAACAACCATGAACTATATCAGCACCAGAGGCACCATCTCCCCCATCGGATTCAAGGACGCGGTCATGATGGGCCTCGCCACCGACGGCGGGCTTCTGCTGCCGGAGACCCTCCCGGCAATCGACCGGAAAACGCTTGAGTCGTGGCGGACGCTTTCTTACCAGGATCTGGCTTTCGAGGTAATATCCCTCTTTGCCGACGATATCCCGGCACAAGACCTTAAGGATCTCATCGACCGCTCCTACGCAACCTTCTCCCACCCCGAGATAACTCCGGTAGTGAAGAAGAACGGCGTCCACATACTGGAGCTTTTCCACGGACCGACCCTGGCTTTCAAGGACGTGGCCCTGCAGCTCCTCGGCAACCTTTTCGAGTATCTGCTGAAGGAGCGCAACGAGAAGATGAACATTGTCGGCGCCACCTCGGGCGATACCGGCAGCGCGGCCATCTATGGCGTACGCGGCAAGGACAAGATCAACATCTTCATCCTTCACCCACACGGGAAGACTTCGCCGGTGCAGGCCCTGCAGATGACAACAGTCCTTGATTCCAACGTACACAATATCGCTGCGCGGGGGACCTTCGACGATTGCCAGAACATCGTAAAAAGCCTCTTCAACGATCTGCCATTCAAGGAAAAGTATTCCCTGGGCGCCGTAAACTCCATCAACTGGGCCCGTGTGCTTGCCCAGGTTGTCTACTACTTCTACGCCTACTTCAGGGTGGCCGAAACATTCGGCCAGGAAGTGGTTTTCTCGGTTCCGACCGGTAACTTCGGCGACATCTTCGCCGGCTACGCAGCCAAGCGGATGGGCCTCCCCATCAAGCGGTTGCTGCTGGCCACCAATGAAAACAACATACTTACACGTTTCATAAACGGAGGGGACTACTCTCTCGGAGATGTGGTATCCACCGTATCCCCCTCCATGGATATCCAGCTGGCCTCGAACTTCGAACGATATGTCTACTATCTTTTCGGCGAGGACCCGGTCAGGGTGCGCGAAGCGTTCGCAACGCTCCCGTCAAAGAGCCGGATCGACTTTACGGAAGAAGAAATGGAACAGGTACGGGAAGAATTCCTCTCCCGCTCGGTGAACCAGGACGAGACCATCGCCACCATCGCTGCATTCCACAAAGAGACAGGCTACCTGCTCGATCCCCATACGGCGGTCGGTGTCAAAGCGGCGCTGGAAATGGTGCAGGACGACACCCCCGTCGTCTGCCTCGCCACCGCACATCCGGCCAAGTTTGCCGACGCGGTTGTCCGGGCGGTCGGGGTCGAGCCTCCCCGCCCTGATTCCCTGAAGGGGATCGAATCCCTCCCGAGCCGATGCGACGTGCTCGATGCGGATCGCAGCGCCATAAAGCAATTCATCGAAGAAAGGGCCCTTTAGGGCCTTTTCCTTTGGGCGTGATTTCCATGATTATTGACTGGATGACTATCGACACGGTGCTTCTTGATATGGACGGCACCCTTTTGGACCGCCATTTCGACGACCATTTCTGGCTTGAGCACGTCCCGAAACGATACGCAGCCAAAAACAGCATACCCCTGGATAGTGCCAAAAAGTCTCTCTACGCCCAGTTCCGCTCCCAGGAATGTACCCTTAACTGGACGGACCTGGACTATTGGTCAGATCGCCTGGGGCTCGACATCCCACTACTGAAATTGGAAGTTGAGCACCTTATTGCCGTCCATCCCGGAGTGGTGGAATTTCTCCTGTTCCTCCGCCAGCACAACAAGCAGATCTGGCTTGTGACCAACGCCCACGGGAAAACCCTCGATATCAAAATGCGGAAAACACGTCTCGGGCCTTACTTCACCGGCATAGTGTCAGCCCACGACATAGGCCTCCCTAAAGAAGATGCAGCTTTCTGGGGGAAACTCCAGAAGCGGGTGCCTTACGACCCGGCCCGCACCATGCTCGGTGAAGACAGCGAGACGAACCTCGGCACGGCGGAATCCTTCGGCATCCGCCACCTCATCTATGTGAGCCGGTACAGCTCGACGGCTCCCCCTCTCCCATCGGAACGCTTCACGTCAATTCACTACTTCAACGAACTTCTGCCCATGCCGGCGTGACATCAGGAAATGAAAAAAGGCGGCCCTTCAGGGTCGCCTTTCTCGTTCCGCAACTGTAATGCAAGATTATTCAAGATTATCCTCAATGCGAATCAGCTGGCTCTTTCGCATGATGATGTCAAAGGTGTCAATCTCGTCCAGCGCCTTCCGTACGTCACTCTCCAAAGCCTCGTGGGTCATAATGACAATGGGGACTTCTTCACCGGCCATGCGGGCACTCTGCACCATGGATTCAATGCTTATATTGTAGCTGCCGAGCACTCCCGAAATTTTTGCCAGGACACCGGGCCGGTCCACGGCGCTGAAGCGGATGTAATACTTGCTCTCAATCTCTCCCATGGGCTTAAGGGCGAGATTTGCCACCGCGTCGTCGCGATAACCCAGCGGGGCGCAGCGGCGACCGATGCCCGCCATGATATTGCGGGAGATTTCGATAATATCGCCAACCACGGCGCTGGCTGTCGGGTCCATGCCGGCACCGCGGCCATAGAACATGACGGGGCCGATGAAATCGCCGGTGAAGCGGATAGCGTTGAAAGCGCCATTCACGTCGGCAAGGGGATTGTTGACCGGGATCATGGTCGGGTGAACCCGGGCCTCGACCCGGTCGCCATCCCGTTTGCCGATGGCCAGGAGCTTGATCTTGTATCCGAAATCACGGGCAAACTTGATATCTACCGAAGAGAGAGAACTGATTCCCTCCGTATGAATATCGCCGAAAGTGACGCGGGTTCCAAAGCAGAGGGAAACCAGAAGCGCCAGCTTATGGGCCGTGTCCACCCCTTCGATATCGAAGGTGGGGTCAGCCTCGGCATAACCCAGCTCCTGAGCATTCTTGAGGACGGCGGCAAAGTCCGCACCCTCATCGGTCATCCGGGTAAGTATATAATTGCAGGTGCCGTTAAGTATGCCGAAAATGGTAGAAAAATTATTGGCAGCCATGTTTCCGCGGATGGCGGAAATGACCGGAATTCCACCGGCGACCGCAGCCTCGAAGAGAACCTCAACCCCTTTATTGGCGGCAGCCTTGTAAATTTCTTCGCCATGAAGCGCAAGAAGAGCCTTATTGGCGGTAACAACATGCTTGCCATTTTCGATGGCCTTGAGAACAAAGCGTTTTGCCGGCTCATATCCGCCAATCAACTCTATTACCACGCTGATCTCAGGGTCAGTGAGCAGCTCATCGGCGTTGGTGGTAAGGATTCCATCCGTAAGGGTAATTCCCCGATCGGTGGTTATATCCAGATCCGCAATCTTCTTGAGGGTTATCCTGGCGCCAACTTTGGCCGAAATCAGGCTGGCATTGGTCATTAGCAGCTTGGCAACCCCGGTCCCGATGGTCCCCAGGCCGAGAAGGCCTACCTTTATCTCTTTCATACTTCCTCGCTCAGTGTGGAAAAGACACGATGTAATTCAATCGGCAAGCGGTTCTTTGTCGGGAAGCGCCGAGGCAACTTCATCAAGAATGCCGTTGATGAACGCCGGAGACTCCTCCGTGCCGAATTTTTTGGCAACCTCGATGGCTTCGTTGATGGTAACGTTCTTGGGAATGTCATCGCGATAGAGAAGTTCATAAACAGCGAGCCGGAGGATATTGAGATCCACCCTCGCCATGCGGGAAATAGTCCAGTTTTTGGACTTTTCGGCAATCTGCGCATCTATCGCTTCGCGGTTCTCAAGCACCCCGCGAACCAGTTCGTCGGAAAAAGCCCGACCCGCAGCGGTTCCCGGCTCCGCCTCGTCGAAGACCATCTCCATGAGCGCCGAGGCCTCACCGGCAGCATAATCACGGGAATAGAGAAGCTGAAGGGCAATCTCCCTTCCCAGTCGCCGGGCACCCACTAGCAAAGCTCCTTAAAGAGGCGAGCAGTCTCTATTGCAGTCATGGCAGCGTCGAAGCCCTTATTCCCGGCCTTTGTTCCCGCCCGCTCCACGGCCTGCTCGATAGTATCGGTGGTAAGTACGCCAAAAGCTACGGGAACGCCGGTTTCCAGCGACACATGGGCAACACCCTTGGAAACCTCGGCAGCAACGTAGTCGAAATGGGGTGTTGAACCACGGATAACCGCGCCGAGACAGATAATGGCGTCATAGTTTCCGGTTTGTGCCATTTTCTTTGCGGTAAGAGGGATTTCAAAGGCACCGGGCACGCGGGCGATATCGATAGTGCCCGCATCGGCTCCGTTGCGTACCAAAGCATCAAGAGAACCCTCTAGAAGACGTTCCGCAATAAAGCTGTTGAAACGGCTCACAATGATTCCGAACTTGAGACCGGTAGCATCCAATTTTCCTTCAATAAATCGCGGCATGATTAATTCCTCCTCGCCGTGTTTCAGATATTTTCCAGCAGATGCCCCAATTTTTCCCGCTTCGTCTTGAGGTAATCAAGATTGCTGTCCGTTGCGGGAATCTGAATGGGGACCCGCTCCACAATATTGATTCCGTATCCCTGAAGCCCGATCAGTTTTCTGGGGTTATTTGTCATAAGGCGCATATTTTTCACGCCGAGATTCAACAGGATCTGGGCTCCGATGCCATAGTCGCGCAAATCCGGCTTGAAGCCGAGTGCCAGGTTCGCCTCCACGGTATCCTTTCCCTGATCCTGGAGCGCATAGGCCTTGAGCTTGTTGAAGAGTCCTATCCCGCGCCCCTCCTGGCGCATGTACAGGATAACCCCGCGTCCCTCGGCCTCGATCATCTCCATTGCGCGGTGGAGCTGAGCGCCGCAGTCGCAACGCCGGCTTCCGAAAACATCACCGGTCATGCACTCGGAATGGACCCGCACCAGCACCGGCTCGTCACCGCCCACCTCACCTTTCACCAATGCCAGGTGCTCAAGCCTGTCAACGTCGTTTTCAAAGGCAATGGCGCGAAACTCTCCGGCATCGGTGGGGAGCTCCACGTCAGCAGCCCTGCGAACCAGTGACTCGTGCTTGAGGCGGTAGGCGACCAGGTCGGCCACGGTGCAGATTCTGATTCCGTGTTCCTTCGCAAATTTCTTGAGTTGCGGCATCCGGGACATGGTGCCGTCATCATTCATGATTTCACAGATGACCCCGGCCGGCTTGAGCCCCGCCAGCCGTGCCAGATCCACCGACCCCTCGGTCTGGCCTGAACGAACCAGCACTCCTCCATTGCGGGCCCGCAGAGGGAAAATGTGGCCCGGGCGGGCAAGGTCTTCGGCAGTCGTGGCATCATCCATCGCAGTGAGGATTGTATGGGCGCGGTCGGCAGCTGAAATGCCTGTGGTAACCCCCCGCTTTGCCTCAATGGATACGGTAAAAGCAGTACCGAAGGACGAGGTATTCTCTGAAACCATGGGGGGGAGATTCAGATAATCGCATCGCTCCGTGGTCATGGTGAGGCATATGAGGCCGCGACCGAATTTGGCCATGAAGTTGATGGCTTCGGGCGTGATTTTCTCGGCGGCCATGGTAAGGTCGCCTTCGTTCTCGCGATCCTCGTCATCCACAAGAATGACCATCTTCCCCTGCTTGATGTCCTCTATGGCTTCTTCAATTTTCACAACAGGCATCATCGACTCCGTAACAAGAATGTATCCCGTACAAGTAAAGTATCAAAAGCGGTATATCTCATAGAAAGCCGCTCTTTGCAAGCAGTTCAAGGGTGAGCCCCCCCTCTTCCCTGGGGATGGACCCACGGGAGAGAAGACGTTCAATATATTTACCGAGTATATCCGTTTCTATATTTACCTGCGCTCCGGGATTGATACCGGAGAGAGTGGTCATGGAACCGGTATGGGGAATGATATTTACCGAAAACCCGGTATCCGAAACGGTATTGACGGTGAGGCTTATTCCGTCGATGGTCACCGACCCCTTAGCCACGAGATAGCGGGAAAACTCAACGGGAATACGGAACACGAAGACTCTGTTGCCGGCAATGTCGTTTCTCTCGGATACCGTTGCAATAAAGTCCACATGACCGGTAACTATGTGCCCGCCCAACCGGTCGCCCAGACGCAGGGCCCGCTCCAGGTTGACCGGAGTACCGATGCCGAGCGTGCCGAGAGTCGTCCGGGCCAAAGTCTCGGGCGAAGCGTCAAAAGTGAGTTCGTTACCGCTTTTTGCCACCGCCGTAAGACAGGCGCCGTTCACCGCAACGGAATCGCCCAGGGCAATTGACTCCAGCGGCAGCTTGGTTGCAACGGTAATCCGTCCCGCCATCCCCTGCTTCTCAAGTCTTCTGACTGTCCCGACATCTTCTATGAGACCGGTAAACATTCTTCCTCCGGATAGGCTTCTATCATCACATCATCGCCGAAGCGACGCACCGTCACATCTTTCAACCGCCGGCATTCAGCCATCATCCTGCTCGCAGGCCCCGAAAAAAGCCCGAAACCATCAGCCCCCCCAAGGAACTTTGGCGCATAGAACAGGACGAACTTGTCGATAAGACCTGCCCGCAGCGCTCTTCCCGCAAGAGTGCTCCCCCCTTCAATGAGTACCGATTGCACCCCCCGGGAACCGAGGCGGGCGAGAAGGTCGCGCAGGTCAACGGTTCCATCGTCCTCGTTGCATTGAAGAATCTCCACTCCGGGGTATTGCAGGCAGGCGATCCGGTTCAACTCTTTTGAGATGGTTGCCACGACGGTTGTTGCCGCTGATTCCTGACGGAGTATCCGGGAATCGGGCGGTATCCTGAGGGAACTGTCCACAACAATTCTGAGGGGATCCCGGCCACTGGGAATTCGAGCCGTCAACTGGGGATCATCCGCAATAACTGTTCCTACCCCCACCATTATCCCATCAACCTTTGATCGAAGCCGATGAACATAATGACGCGATTTTTCGTTGGTTATCCAGCGGGAGTCGCCCGTTGCGGTTGCTGTCTTGCCATCCATGGTCATGGCCGATTTGAGAATAACAAACGGAAGGCCGGTCGTCACATGCTTCACGAATGGCTCATTAAGCCTGCGGCACCCTGCTTCCAATATACCGGTGACAACCTCGATGCCCGCTGACTGAAGCCGCTGAATGCCACGCCCGGATACTTTGGGGTTCGGGTCGACCATCCCGACAAAAACCCGGCGTACCCCCGCCTCAACAAGGGCATCGGCGCAGGGGGGCGTTTTACCGTAATGGGAGCAAGGTTCAAGAGTCACATAAACATCGGCATTGCGGGCCAATTCACCGGCCTGCCGCAGGGCATGGACCTCAGCATGGGGGGTCCCGGCACGGCGGTGCCATCCTTCACCGACAATGGCCCCATCTCTCACGATGACGCATCCGACAGCAGGATTGGGAGAGGTCTTCCCCTCGCCCCTTTTTGCCAGCACCAAGGCACGCCGCATGAACTTTTCAGCAGAATTAACCATTTGTTACTTCTTCAAGAGATCCTGTAATTCAGCCATGAACTCGTTGACGTCCTTGAAGGAACGATAGACCGAGGCAAAGCGGACATAGGCCACCTCGTCGATGTCATGGAGTTCGGTCATAACCCACTCGCCGATGGTGGTGCTGGGGACTTCTTTCTCGCTCCACTCCTGAAGACGGCCTTCGAGGCGATCGACGAGGCGGTCAACCGTTTCGCGGGATATCTGGCGTTTCTCGCAAGCCTTCAGAATACCACCGATAATCTTCATGCGGTCAAAGGGCTCGCGGCGCCCGTCCTTTTTCAGGACCAGAGGAAGGGTATCCTCAACCCGCTCGTGGGTTGTGAAGCGCTTGGCGCATGATTCGCATTCGCGCCGGCGGCGGATTGCCGCGCCTCCTTTGTCAGGACGGGAATCAACCACCTTACTGTCCGGATGGGCACAAAACGGGCATTTCACGACTCAGTCCCCTTATCTTCGCCAAATTTTTCGACGACGACCCCCGACTCTCCAATCATTTCCCGAGCCAGCTCGTCCGAGTACCCATCCTCGTAAACGATGCGGCGAATACCGGCGTTGATGATCATTTTCGAGCAGATAATGCACGGCATGGTGGTGCAGTAGAGGGTGCCCCCATCGATATTCGTGCCATGCTTGGCGGCTTGGATGATGGCATTCTGCTCGGCATGGAGGCCACGGCAAAGCTCATGCCTCTCGCCGGAAGGAATGCCGAGTTTGGCCCGCAGGCATCCGACTTCAAGGCAATGGGCAACACCGGAAGGAGCGCCGTTATACCCCGTTGCCAGAATATTTTTATCTTTTACGATTACCGCCCCCACCTGCCGCCTCAGACACGTTGAACGCTTTGAAACCAGATGAGTTATTTCCATAAAGTATTCATCCCAGGTGGGTCGTGTCATGGAGGGTTCTCCGTGGTATGGTTTGGCTGGGCAGAATAGCCGATAAATGCAGCAACGTCAAGGAATTAGCCGGGTTTGACTAATCATCCGGCAGGGTGCGCAAACGCTTGGTCATGGCGCGGCGTTTTTTATCGTCAACCCGCTTCTCCTTTTGGCTGCGGGGAACGGCGGTCGCAATCCTCTTTTTTTCGCGGCGTGCCCGGCGCTCCAGAGTCTGCCGGAGTCGTTCCAGAGCTATCTCGCGATTGCGGGCCTGGGAACGGCTCTCGCAAGCCTGCACCACGATGCCGGTGGGAAGATGGCGAATGCGGACACCGGTTTCGGTAACATTCCGGTGCTGGCCGCCGGGTCCCGAACCCCGGTAATACTCGACCTTCAGATCAGATTCCTTTATCTCAATCATCATTGTCCCCTCGAAAGCAACACATTCATGCCGGGCTGATCGTCGTGGGCCGGCCTGCGCATTGCGGAATGGTTGACATGTGTTGCAGCAAAAATAAATAATAACCTTAACAGAACATGGAGGCAAACAGGATGAACGTTGAGCAGATCATGGCCCGTCATTTCGGAGACGCTGCAGAAGCATGCGCCATTGTACTTGAACATAGCCGCTTGGTGGCGGATAAGGCAGTCCGCATTGCCCGGAATCTCAGCGACCCTTCGCTTGACGTGGCGTTTATCGAAGAAGCAGCCCTTCTCCACGACATAGGAGTCTGCCGCACAAACTCGCCCGGAATAGGCTGCACAGGCAGCGCCCCCTATATCCTCCACGGAATCATCGGCCGAGAAATCCTTGAATCCGAAGGGCTCCCCCTCCACGCACTGGTCTGTGAAAGACACATCGGGGTTGGTCTCACCATTGAGGATATCAAACACCAATCCCTTCCCTTGCCCTCGCGCGACATGGTGCCTATTTCACGGGAAGAAAAGCTTGTTTGCTATGCCGATCTCTTCTTTTCCAAAAAAAGGGACACCCTCAGAAAAGAAAAATCCCCCCAGGAAATCAGGGAAGGACTGCGCAAACACGGAGAGCACCGCGTGGCTATTTTTGAAGAGTGGCTGGTCGAATTCGGCGCGTAGTATCGCCTTACATACTTACCCTTCACTCTATCCCTTCTCCAGCCGGAAATCATTCGTCATGGTATACTGTTTCAAGCCTGCAAGTCCTTGAAAGGAGGTAAGGCCATGACGCCACCGTCCGCCCTCAAAAGGATAACCGGCACAATCTGGGAACTCCCCGTTTCCTATAAATCCGGCATGCTTGTCCCGGCCCGCATTTTCGCGACCGAAAAACTGATTAGCGCAATGGATGCCGGCGTTTTCGACCAGGTATCCAACGTGGCGTGCCTGCCAGGCATACAGAAATATGCTTTTTGCATGCCCGACGGTCACTGGGGGTACGGATTCCCCATCGGGGGGCTGGCGGCCATGGACCCTGAAACTGGCGTCATATCCCCCGGCGGCATCGGCTTTGACATCAACTGCGGCATGCGCCTGGTTCTCACCAACCTCACCGAAGAAGAGGTCAGGCCTCGCCTCAGGCAATTGGTGGATGCCCTTTTCTATCACGTTCCAGCAGGGGTCGGGAGCCACGGTTTTGTCAAGCTTTCCCATGAAGAGTTCTGCCGCGTTGCCGAGCAGGGATCCCGCTGGTGCATGAAAAGAGGGTTCGCGTGGCCCGAAGATCTGGAACTGACCGAGGAGGGGGGATGCTTCCAGGGGGCGGACGCCTCCAAGGTGAGCCAGAAAGCCATTGACCGCGGCTACAACCAGATTGGAACCCTTGGCTCTGGAAATCATTATCTGGAAATACAGGTGGCGCGGCCGGAGAACATCTATGACCCCGATCTCGCCCGAGCCTTCGGCATATCCATCCCGAATCAAGTGGTAGTCATGTTCCACTGCGGCAGCCGCGGTTTTGGCCATCAGGTGGCCACTGATTACCTGCAACTCTTTTTGTCGGTTATGGAGAGGAAATACGGCATATCGGTCAACGACAGGGAACTGGCCTGCGCTCCGTTCAGATCACGGGAGGGGCAGGACTACTTTGCAGCCATGAAGTGCGCCGTTAACATGGCCTTTGCCAACCGTCAGGTGATCCTCCATCGCATTCGCGAGGTGTTTTCTGATATTTTCGGCCGCGACCCCAGCGACCTGGGAATGGAAATGGTCTATGACGTTGCCCACAACACGGCAAAACTGGAAACCCACGTGGTTGACGGAAAAGCCCGCGAACTGCTCATCCACCGCAAAGGTGCGACCCGGGCCTTTGGCCCCGGCATGGAGGGGTTGCCGGACCGTTACCGGGAAACCGGCCAGCCGGTCATCATCGGGGGGAGCATGGAAACGGGCTCCTACCTTCTGGCAGGAGAATCCGGCGGAATCGAGACCTTTTACACCACTGCCCACGGCAGCGGGCGAACAATGAGCAGGCACCAGGCGAAGAAGATGGTCAGGGGGCAGAAACTGCAGCGCGATATGGAGGAGCGGGGCATTTACGTACGGACGGCTTCGTGGGGAGGGCTTGCCGAAGAAGCAGGTGTTGCCTACAAAAACATCGACGATGTGGCCGAAGCAACTGAGCGGGCACACCTCAGCAGGCGTGTGGTGCGGCTTCTTCCCATCGGGAATGTCAAAGGATAGAAAACGGACAGTGGCTCAGGTCAGAAAATCGACAATGAGCCCCTTGAGTTCCATAATCTTGTTGGTAATCGCCAGGCGGTCCTTGTTTTCCGTCATGATGAGACGCAACAGGTTGTCAGCCTCCCGGTCGATGACCGTTACGATCTCGAAGCAGCGGGGATTCAGGCTTGTTCCCCCCACCCGCTCAAGGCGGTAGGCATTGGATGTCACGGTTTTGGCAAGGGTGGCGATAAGATCGCGATAAGTCCGGAAATTGGCTATTGTGGGTTCGCGTTCCAGATCGGAACCCGCCCGGTCAATCTCGTCCTTGAGATCCTGGAGCTGCTGCTCATAGGAGTCAATCTCCGTGCGGCGCAATGAAAGCGCCCGCACAAAGGGCGAGCTTACTTCTCCACCCCCGGTTCTTAAGAGCTTCCCCTGCCCAGCCTTCTTATCAACATCCCGTGACGAAATTTTGTCATTAATGCGCATAAATCATTCCGCTCCATCCTGGAACTTTGACATACGCTGCCAAGGGGAATCAGGGGTGGCAAGACAGGTACCTTCCCAGTCAAAAGAAGTAATTATTTCACGGCCATCGACGCCAAATGTCCGCTCGCATTTGAGATTTACCCGGCCGATATAGGTATATACATCGCCACGGTCTTCTTGCCAGTGATAGAACTTGTTGCCCGACATATCATCCGAAACGGACGATGGGGGGCCCACCTGATCCACCAGTTCATCAAGGCTTGCCCCTTGCCAGGAGCTCAACTGCTGCCGAACCGGAGAACATCCCGCTACAATCAGTACCAATGGAAGAACCATTCGGAGATATTTCACAGGGCACCTTTCGAAAAAAAATTCTAGTGAATGAAAAGCAAAAAACAGGCCAAAGCCATAAATCCAAAAGAGCTCCTGCGCAGGAGAACCATACGGAAACAGAGCATTCCGGGAGTTTTTTCTCTCGCACCCCATTATCTATGGTGTATACTGCATCAGAATTTTGCGACAAAGACCGGTACGGGAGCATTATCTTGCAGCTCTAGCTGAATAAACTACCGTGGGGGAACTGATGGCGAAGAAAATCTTCATCGGCGCAACAGGGCAAAACTGTGGCAAAACCACCATGAGTGTTTCACTCATGCACCTTGCGCGGCAAAAATACCGCAAGGTAGGCTTCATCAAGCCCATCGGCCCCAAAATCGAGGCATATAACGGCCTTACCGTCGATATGGATGCCATCCTCATGGCTCGCACCTTCGGCCTTGAAGAGGATCTCCCCCTCATGAACCCGGTGCCGCTCCACAAGAACTTCACCCGCGATTTCCTCAGCGGGAAAATCGACTGTGGCTCACTCCGGGACAAAGTTCTCGAATCCTTTGAAATTCTGGACAAGAAGTACGATCTGCTCATCATCGAAGGGGCCGGACACTCGGGCGTGGGGTCGGTAATCGGGCTCAGCAATGCTTGCGTCGCCCATACTTTGAATGCACCTGTCATTATTGTGACCGACAGCGGAATCGGCAGCACAATTGACGCAGTACATCTGAATCTGGCACTTTACGAAAAAGAAGACGTTGATGTTCGAATGGTACTCGTCAACAAGCTACGGACCGGAAAGCGTGACTCAATCCTCAGCTTTCTCGGCAAGGGGCTTCCGGGGCGCTCTCTCAAAATCAGCGGCGGCTTCAATTATTCCCCCATCCTCGCCAACCCGACCCTCTCCCACATAGGCAAACTGCTCAATCTTTCCGTACACGGCGACCCCGACGGGCAAAGCCGCATCATCCACCACATCCATCTGGGAGCTGCTTCAGCCCAGCGCGTCGTAGACGCCCTTGAAGAATCAACCCTCATCGTCATCACCAGTTCCCGTGATGAACTGATCGTTACAATCTCATCCCTCTACCATATTCCATCGTTCCGGGAAAAGATTGCGGGGCTTGTGATCGCAGGCCATGTGCCCACTTCGGAGATCAGTCAGCAAATCCTGGACGACAGCGACATCCCCTACATAAGAGTTCATGACTCCACGGCCAATGTCTTCACCACCCTCATGGAAGACGTGGCAAAGATAACTGCCGAGGATCAGGAAAAACTGAACTGGATCAGGGCCAATGCCGAGAACGAAATCGATTTTGAAGCCATCGAAGCGCTTCTCTAGCACCCCTTTAACCCTTTGCCATGCCCTACCGCTACCTGCCTGACATCGCCACGGCCGATGCTGCTTTCGAAGCCATCGGCACGACACGCGACGAGATGTTCGCGGCAGCAGCCGATGCCATGACCAACGTCATGGTGGAGGATCTCGCAACTATCCAACCACTGGAACAGTTTGAAATCGTCCTCAAGGACAACGAACTGGATCTTCTCCTCTTTGCCTTTCTCCAGGAACTTATCTATTACAAGGATGCACGCAGGCTCCTTCTCCGCCCAGCCTCTCTCTCCATCACCGGCAGTGATAGCATCTTGGAGCTTCGGGCATTGGTCGCAGGCGAGGAAATCTCCCCCGGCCGACACTCCATGATCGTCGATGTTAAGGCCGTTACCCTCCACAGGTTCTCTGTCGAGCATCGTGACGGAGTCTGGCGGGCAACAGTCATTCTCGACGTCTGATCCTACTTTTGCAGTAACATTCGCCTGATCGCCTTGTAAAGCTCGGAAACCAGAAGCATGCCGAGCGCCAGCCCAACAGTAACAGCCAGGGCTTCTCCTGAAAGCGGTGCCGTCGAGAAAACCGGATTCAGCGCCGGGATGTAGACAACCGCCAACTGGAGCAGGAAGGTGATAAGAATTGCTCCGCACAGAGGAGGGTTAGAAAAGAACCCCATGGTAAACAGCGACTGACGGTCAGAACGGACCGCAAGTGCCACTGCCATGCGGTTCAGCACGAGAAAGGTAAATACCATAGTCTGCCAGGGAAGCCCCCGGCGAAGCGCATACATCTGAAACGCCAAGGCGGCCGCGCCGATGAGGAGGCCGAAACCCACCACGTAAAATCCCCGACCGGCGGAAAATATCCCTTCCCCGGGATCGACCGGACGTCTTTTCATGACATCGCGCTCGGCCTGTTCAGCTGCCAGGGCAAGGCCTGGAAGGGAATCCGTCAGCAGGTTCAGCCAGAGGATCTGGATCGGCAAAAGGGGCAACGGGAGCCCGAAGAATGGCGCAAGGGTTATGGCAACCAGGGTACCGGCGTTGCAGGTGATGGAGTATATGATGAACCTCAGGATATTGGCATAGATTCGCCTTCCCTCCCGCACCGCCTTGACTATGGTGGCAAAGTTGTCGTCAAGGAGAATCATGGCCGACGCCTCTTTGGAAACGTCGGTGCCGGTAATTCCCATGGCAATGCCGATATCGGCCCGCTTCAGTGCCGGGGCGTCGTTCACGCCGTCGCCGGTCATGGCGACAAAGTGGCCCCGCTCCTGAAGGGCCTTGACTATTTTCAGCTTCTGCTCCGGCGCCACGCGGGCATAGACGCGTATATCCTCCACCCGCCGCTCGAATTCCTCCTGGGTGAGCCCGGCAAGTTCGCGGCCGGTTATGACAGCTTTGCCGTCATCTTCAACAAGGGAAAGCCGGCGGGCGATAATACCGGCCGTGAGCGGGTGGTCACCCGTAATCATCACCGGCGTGATTCCGGCACCTTTACAGTCGCTCACAGCCTCGGCCGCTTCCGCCCGCGGCGGGTCCATCATTCCCACCAGGCCGAGAAAGATCAGATCACGCTCCACGCCATCGCTTTCCATGCGACCCGGAACCCGGTCCCAGTGCCTCATGGCCACGGCCAGAACCCGCAATCCTTCCGCTGCCATCTCCTCGCTCAAACTGAGGATTCCATCGACATCCGGGAGTCGTTCCTCGCCCATCACCAGCATTGCCGACGATTTGCCGATTATCGCCTCAACAGCCCCTTTGGTATAGGCGACGAATTCTTCGCCATGGCGGTGGAAGGTGGTCATGAGCTTGCGGTCAGAGTCGAAAGGAAGTTCGGCAACGCGGGGGAAATTGCGCTCCAGATCCCGGCGATCGTAGCCGCAACTGAGTGCAGCCGCCGAAAGAGCCGTCTCGGTGGGGTCGCCGATAAGGTTCCCCTCTCCGTCAAGCCGGGCGTCGCTGCAAAGGGCCAGCGCCATCATGAAATGGCGGCCCGCTTCTCCTCCACCGGTGCTGCATGCCTCTTTCAGGGGCAGTTCTCCGCCGTTCACCGCGACCTTTTCGACGGTCATCCGGTTGAGGGTAAGAGTTCCTGTCTTGTCCGAGCATATATAGGTGACGGAGCCAAGGGTCTCGACCGCAGGAAGCCTCCGTATGAGGGCGTTCTGCTTCACCAATCTGCGGGCGCCCAGTGCAAGGGTAATGGTGACTACAGCGGGAAGAGCCTCGGGAATGGCTGCCACCGCCAGGGAAATGGCGGTGAGCAGCATGAGGAGCAACGGCTCTCCGCGCATAAAGCCGAGAGTGAAGATAATGGCGCAGACAATGAGTATCGCCACTGCCAATCGCTGGCCGAATACGGCAAGGCGCTTCTGCAGAGGAGTTCTGGTCTCCTCTTCGTTCTGGAGCATTGAGGCGATACGACCCAGCTCCGTCCCCATCCCCGTGGCCACGGCAACCCCGGAACCACGACCGTAGGAGATGACGGTCCCCTTGAAGGTCATATTCCGGCGGTCCCCAAGGGGAAGGTCGGGGTCTTCGAGGGGCTCCGTTATCTTATCCACCGGAAGGGATTCGCCCGTAAGGGCCGCCTCTACAGCCTTGAGGTGGACCGCCTCCACCAATCGCAGGTCGGCGGGAACCACGTTTCCCGCCTCCAGCAGAACCAGATCACCCGGCACAATCTCCCTGGCTGCTACGCTGACGGGGTTTCCATCCCGCACGACAGTGGCGCTGCTCCCTGCCATCTCCCGCAGAGCCGCCATGGCGCGCTCAGCCCTGAACTCCTGCACGAATCCGATCACTGCATTGAGGATAACTATGGCGATAATCGGCATGGCGTCGCCCATATCGCCAATTACCGCCGCAAGGACTGCCGCCCCCAGGAGGATAAGGATCATGAAATCGGTGAACTGCGCGAGGAGCATGGCCAGGGGGGTCCTTCGCGCCATCTCCTGAAGTTCATTGGGACCGATCTCGGCGAGAAGTTTCCGTGCGGCCCCGGCCGAAAGCCCCCCATTGGAGGAGCGAAGCTCGGCAAGGGATTCTTCAGCGGTTCTCAGATGCCATCCCATTATCTAAAGTTCCTGTACCGCACGCCTGGCTCTATCAACAATCTCTGCCGGAGATTCACCCCGGAAATGAATCGGTTGCCCGAAAACCACCGTAACGGTTCCCCTTTTCGGCCATGAAGCTCCCCGCGGGTAAACCGTTTCAAGCCCCTTGATCTTAACCGGCACCACCGGTATTCCCAATTCCCGGACCATGACCCCGATCCCCTGCTGGAACGATAGCAGCGATCCGTCCAGCGAACGCTCACCTTCCGGAAAAATCAGAATACTCATGCCACGATCAACCAGACGTCCCATGAAGCGCAGCGTTCTCCTGAAACCGCGACTTTGCGACAAAGGGAACACCGTGAACGCTACGCTGACATACTCATAGGCGAGCCGCTTCCAGAATCTCTGAAGCATATTCCGGAAATTGCGGAAAAAGAACTCTTCCCACACGGCAGTGGCGGTGTTATAGCGCCACGATTGGGGCAAGGCGGACATGATTGTGGGTTGATCGAAATAACTAAGATGGTTGGACACGAACATCACTGGCCCTGTATCGGCCTTCAGGTGTTCGGTCCCCACGGTTTCAAGAGTTACAAACGCGCGAACAAGCGGACCGTGCAGCACAGCATCCAGCAGCCGCCGGACCGAAAGAGCAATCCCCCCCATGGCCCAGTTCCTGAAGTGGTCGCGGCTGATCACTTTTTCACGCCGCCGCAGCATCTCTCTCAGGTCGGCCACGCGCGTCTGCGGGCCTATGACCGAATCTTCAAGGTCAAGGCGATATTCAATTTCCAGTGAATTCACGAGTTCGAGGCGGGCAATGGAGGTAAGCCCCAGGTCTGTAACCAGAAGCGCTTCATCCGTAACTTTTTCAGGGGGAACGCCCGTTATCGTTGCAATGAGATTTGCAAGACGGTCGAGGCCACGACCGCTTCCCGAGTCGCCTTCCCCCTGCTCAACGCGCTCCTTGACCTGAAACTTGCGAATCTTCAGCGTAGTGGTCTTTGGAAAGTCCCCTTCGGGCCAGACGCTGAAACTGGTGATACGGTGAAGTTCGTCGAGCATCCCGTTAACTTCATCAATTATCTCCTGGACCGGCCGGCCGCTGTCATCGGGAATCAGGACACCATGCACCTCGTCCCCCTTGCCGCGGTCCAGGCCGATGACGCATGCTTCACGGACCCCTGGGGTCCGGTTCAGGATCGCTTCGATTTCATCGGGGTAGACATTTACCCCGGCTCCGGTAACGATGAGCTCTTTGCTCCTTCCCTTGATGCGGAGCCAGCCATCCGAATCGAACTCTCCCAGATCTCCGGTGCGGAACCAGCCATTGACGAATGCTCCGGAAGTCGCCTCTTCGTTGCCGTAATATCCGGGAAAGATGTTGTCGCCCCTGGCAATGATTTCCCCCTCCTCAAGCTTCAGCTCAACCCCCTCAAGGGGTTTCCCCACCGAACCCGGCACCTGTCGTTCCACGGTATTTGCGGTCAGAACAGGGGAGCACTCGGTAAGCCCATATCCCTCAAGCACTTTAAAGCCAAGGGTATTCCAGAATCTGAAGACATCCGGATCAAGCGGGGCTCCGCCAGAGACGAAAAGGCTGAAATTTTGACCGAATTTTCGGTGGATTGGGCCGAACAGAATCGAACGCATCCCCTGCGGCATCTTTTCTGCCGCTTTCAAAACGCCCTTGAGCAGAGGGCCGAGCCCTTTCGCCTCAAACTCCCGTTCGATGGAACCTTTCAGCAGCTGGAGGAGCCGCGGAACGGCAATAATTGCGTAGATGTCCTCATCGCCCAACGCCTCCATGATTGCCGAGGGCTTGAGGGTCCGGATGTAGACGATGGAGGCTCCCCTGTAGAGGGGGGTGAAGAATCCCCCCATTTGTTCGAACATGTGCGACAGGGGGAGAAGTGACAGAAAACCGAAATCGGACGTTACTATGGGGATGTGGCTATTGACCTGCAAAAGATTTGCGACAAGGTTCCGGTGGGTAAGTATGACCCCCTTGGGATTGCCAGTGGTGCCGGAAGTATAGATAAGCTCGGCCATGTCGTCCGGAGAGGGTTTGTGGCTGATAGCCAGGGGTTCTGCCGCTTCCAGGAGAAAGCCGAGATCCTCCACAAGCACCGATGGCCGCCCGGTCAGGCGATCGAGTTTGTCTCTGCTCTGGATTACGAGTTTTGCCCCCGTAAGTTCGGCAATGGTTTCGGCCCTGTCAGTGCCTGACATGAAGTCCACAGGCACCGCCACGGCGCCACGGGCCATGAGTCCCCAGAAAGCCACCGCCCACCAGGGAGAATTGGGCGCCCAGAGAACAACCCTGTCACCCTCCCCTATCCCCTGGCTCAGTAGCCAGCGGTTCATTTTCAGCGACAGGTCATGGAATTCCAGATAGGAAAAGGAAAGACAACGAACCCCCGTCCGATAAACGAAAGCGGTTGTCCCTCCGCGTTGATGAAATAAAGAAAAAATATCGGCAAGAGTTTCCATCAAAATTCCGGGCAGGCTGGTAAATCCCGCAGCAATAAGTACAAGAAAAAGGAGTGCTTGACGATTAACGGTAGAAACAAGTATACGGCCGCCCTGGGCGCGATGCAACCGGAGATGGTTGCGAATAACGGGGATCTACAGGCAATCCGGCAGGTTTCGGATAGTGGAACTTGCTATTAGGTGTAGTTTTAGATAGTGTTTAAGCAATCATTAGCCGGCAGGAGCCTTGATACAGTACGCCGTACCGGGCGGAGGATGACAGAAATGGGCCGTTATATCAGGGAAGACCGAACACCGAGGGAAAAGATTCAGGACACCATCAACACAATCATTGCCATCGTGCTGATGTTCATCGCGGCAGCCCTTGTTATTCTGCTAGTTTTCCTGTTCTACGAAAACATGAAAAGTTATTGACACGCTATTTCAATCAGTTACAGCTTGTGCCTATACGTTGTGCAGACTGGTAAAGTACTGAAGGATACTTAAGAATTACTGTGGGTATCCACAATTTAAGGGAGGTTATCCACAGGCCTCGTGGAAAGCTCATGCCTACGGCATCATCCGGAAGGAAATTGCCCCGTATAGGCAATCCTCGACACATTTCCCGCATTGATTACACCGTTCGCAATCACGCACCGCAGCTATTTTTTGCACCCCATCCGTCTCAAGGCTTATGAGCCGGGCCTCGCATGCCGAGACGCAACGCCCGCACCCTTTGCAGCGCTTCCTGTCGATCTCCGGGCACCCTTCTTTTCTCATCATACTGTTCGCATCCCGGCACGTAGCCATCTTTGGCACTGTTTATCACTCATCAACAACAACGAGATAAACCATACGATTAATAAATCAGACCACCCGAATAATGAATTCGGGACACGAAGCAGCGCAGTATCCGCAGAGGATGCATGATTCTTCATCGAGAACCGCCTTGCCATTGGCAATGGAAAGGGCTCCGCTGGCACAGGCATCGACGCAGCCGCCGCATCCCTTGCAGAAGTTCTCCATGATCCGTAGTTTCCGGCGACGGCTTTCCAACTGCCGCCACACTTCGTCCTCGGGTGCCTTGCCGGAGAACAGGGCGATATTTGCCTCAATTTCAGCCTCGGAGAGCATACCGATGGCAACGCCGTGTACCCCTTCGAGCCCCCGAACGTAAGCGAGACTCTCCCGCGCCTCGGCGATCAGATTCCCCCCCGCCAGGGCCTTCATGGCGTAAACACCCTTGCCGGCCCTGGCGCACCCGGCTATGGCCTCCGCCATCTCAACAGCGCTGCCGTCGAGAATCCCCATGCCGGTGCGGTTGATAAGGGGGTGGACAACTTCAATCTCCTGATGGTCGGCCGCTTTCCGGATGGCACAGATATAGTGCGATGACAATCCGACATGGCCTATTTTCCCCTCATCCTTCATCCTCAGCAATTCCTCAAGCACCTCTATCCGCTCGGTAAAAGGATCGGCAACCCTGGCCCCATGGAGGTGAACAATGTCGAGCCGCTCGCGGCCCAGTTCCCGCAATCCCTTCTCCACATGGGATCGGGCTGTCGGCCCATCGTTGGCATGGGTTTTTGTTACAATCGTGACGTCACCCTGCCAGCCGGTTATCCCCTCACGGACATGGGGGTAAGTATCGTAAAGCGTAGCGGTGTCGAGCATGGTAACCCCATGTTCGAGGGCATGGCGAATGAGGCGCCCCCCCTCTGAAGGGGAAAGGCCGGCCTGAAGCGGCCCCAAGGGAAGCGTGCCGAAGATGAGCGGGAAAAATGAAATATTGGTTGCGCCGAGAATCGCTTTTTTCATGGGACCCCCCTTGATTGCGGAAATTAGAACTTAAGCCCCTACCCTACGGTCAAGGTGCCATATTTGACATTGATTGACGTTTCGAGTGTATCGCCGTTAACGGTCAGGTAAACAGTTCCTTCGGTAATGGTCATTGACCAGTCAAACGAACGCTCCAGCATATCTGCAAGCCTGTTTATGAACAGTTGTTCAAGGCTGACAACCGTAAGATTGGAAAGTCCCCCAAGCTTGGAGAGGTGCTGCTGATCCCAGTTGGAAAGCGCCTTGCCGCTTGCCAGGAGAGCAACCCGCTCAGAGTGACGGCACGCTCTGACAATACGGTCGGAATCGGGCAGACCGGCTTCAATCCACAGCATAACCCTCCCATCCGGACCTGTCAGCCAAATATCCGGCTCGTCAGTTGCGCATATACCCTTCGTAAAAGCCAGGTCTGCCTCGTAGAAAATGCCCCAGGCAAGCAATCTGGCCACAAGACGCTCATTGGTCTCAGACGGGTGCTTGGCAACCGTTGCCTGCAGGGATTCATAAATCCCACGGTCAACGTCGGAAAGCTGAATGGAAACTTTATAAATTGTCGATGGCAATGCCATTTTCGCAAGCCTTTCTATGTTTATCTCTGACCATGGGGCTAAGCAAACGGTCCAGTGAAGGAGCTCCCCCGAAATTCCTGCCGCTAGCTCGACAAGCTTCATCGGCATTCACATCAACTTTTACATCAGGATAACAAAAAAGGCACTTAGCATTCTCAGCTAAGTGCCTGTTGTTATTTGGTTGCGGGGAGAGGATTTGAACCTCTGACCTTCGGGTTATGAGCCCGACGAGCTACCAGACTGCTCCACCCCGCGTCACAAGAGATTGTCTTTATACTACAGGGTTCAACCCGCGTCAACAAAAAAAACCAACTATTCCGGAATTACTATTGCACCTTTCCCAATTTGGTTTACGAGATTGCCTGCCGCAGCCTGATCCAGCTGTTTCCCGACTCTTACACGGAACCAGGTTCCTTTGCCGTCCACATGGGACTCAACAATATAGGCGGCAAAACCTTTTGCCTGAAGCGCTGATCTAACAACTTCAGCTTCTTTGCGTTCCCTCGCAGATGCAACCTGCACCAGATATTTCCCCTTGGGGGCCGCAACTTTTTTGGGCGGAGTTCCCTTGATGGATGCTTCTCCATTCGTGGAAGAGATCGACTCTGCTTTTTCCGGCTTTGATTCTGCCCCGGTTACCGGCTGCCCTTTCTGTGGCTGGTCAACTCGGGGCTGAATCACTACGGCAGGTTTGGCGGGCACAGCGACCGGCACGGAAGGTTGCTTCGGATTAAGACCGCTGCCTAGGATAACTTTACCTCCCTTGGGGAGGGTTTCGTAAAATGTAAGGGATGGTTCCTTCAGCGAGGTGTAGACATTTTGCTTACCAGGGACAGAGCTGTTTCCGGCAGCCGTTTGCTGATTCGAAGCACCTTCTCCGGATGGCGCTGATTGAGGCGCAAGGGCATCAACCGCCTTTATGTCGGAATGGGGCAGCAGAAACCGGTCCGTCAAAACCCCAAGGACAAATGAACAACACGCAACTGCGCCGAAGGCAACAATCAAGAGGCCGACGGGCTTGGATTTCGGCCGATTTTTATTAACCGGTTTCCGTTCACGGTAATCAAGAACCATAATATTTTATCCTGCTACATCTTTTCCGGAGCCGATACGCCAAGAAGGGCAAGACCATTCTTCAACACCTGCGCAACACATTTGAGCAGGAACAGTCGCGCTGAACTGATTTCTTTCTCGTCGGTTATAACTCGGTTTTTGTTGTAGAATGAGTGGAATGCGCCCGCAAGTTCCTGTAGATAATAGGTTATCCGGTGAGGCTCAAAGGCAAGAGCACTCCCTTCGACTACTTCCGGGAATGTATAGATCAGCTTGACGAGCTCGATTTCTTCAGGCGTGCCGAGGATTTCCACATGGG
This sequence comes from Geobacter benzoatilyticus, assembly GCF_017338855.1. Lineage (NCBI taxonomy): Bacteria > Pseudomonadati > Thermodesulfobacteriota > Desulfuromonadia > Geobacterales > Geobacteraceae > Geobacter > Geobacter benzoatilyticus. Next base: position 2,862,807 of record NZ_CP071382.1, on the reverse strand, counting down.
CATCGGCAAACGAGGGGACGATGAAACCACGCTCTGAAGCAGCCTCGAAGATGCTGCATATCCGCGCATGGGCGTACTGAACGTAATAGACAGGGTTTTCAAGGGATTGCTGCTTGGCCAGGTCGATGTCGAAGACTAACTGCGAATCCGGTTTGCGCATCAGGAAGAAGAATCTCGTGGCATCGCGGCCCACTTCATCGATCAAGTCTCTCAGGGTAACGTAGCTGCCGGCGCGCTTGGATATCTTTACCTCTTCGCCGCCACGCATGACGGTAACCATCTGGTGCAGCACATACTCGGGCCACCCCTGCGGGATGCCGGCATTGAGGGCTTGCAGGCCCGCCCGCACCCGCGTGATGGTGCTGTGATGATCTGCGCCCTGTTCGTTGATGACCCGGGTGAACCCACGCTCCCATTTGGCCAGGTGGTAGGCAACGTCCGGGACAAAGTAGGTGTAGCTGCCATCGGTCTTGCGCATGACACGGTCTTTGTCGTCCCCGAAGTCTGTGGTACGCAGCCAGAGAGCGCCATCCTGCTCAAAGGCATGACCGTTCTCGATAATACGCTCGACCGCATGTTCCACGCGGCCTTCAGCATAGAGGCTTGATTCGAGGGTGTAGACATCAAATTGCACATCGAATGCCGCAAGATCCTGATCCTGCTCACGGCGCAGGTAAGCTACCGCAAACCGGCGAATCGCATCAAGATCGTCAGGATCACCTGCTGCCGTGACATGCTGATCGCCAGCATCCACGGTCTGACGGTCGAGGTAAGCGCGGGCAACGTCTTTGATGTAGTCCCCTTGATAACCGTCTGCCGGCCAGGCGGGGTCCCCGGGTTCAATGCCGAGGCAGCGCGATTGTACAGAAAGCGCCAGGTTGCTGATCTGGGCTCCGGCGTCGTTATAATAAAACTCGCGGGTCACACTGAAGCCGGCAGAATCGAGCATGCGGCAGATTGTGTCGCCTATGGCCGCACCCCGTCCGTGCCCGATATGAAGCGGTCCAGTGGGGTTGGCGCTGACGAATTCAACCTGAACCTTCCGCCCCTCGCCCGAAGTGCTGCGGCCATACTCCGCGCCAGCCGTCTCAACTGATACAAGTGTACGGCACCATGCCTCGTTCTTGATTTTGAAGTTGATGAACCCCGGGCCCGCAATGTCTATACCCTCGATGATACCTTCCGAACGGTCATCAATATGGGTGACGATGGCCTCGGCAATCGCGCGCGGCGCCTTGCGCTCGGCCTTTGCCATGGACATGGCAACCGTACAGGCAAAATCGCCATGTTCCGCATGGGCGGGTTTCTCTATTACAATGGCAGGCATCTGGTTTGATGAGAGGGAACCATCGGCAAAGCACCTTTCGATTCCAGCAGCTACCAGAGAACGCACCCTATCCTTCATCAATCCCTCCAGTTTATTCATTGTGCTTCATCCCCTTCTTCATCAGGGACCTTAATGGAAATATCACGGCTGAAGTCGGGGCAACGGGCACCGCCATCAGTGACACAGAATTTCTTTGCACAGTTTTCACGCCATGCGCAGACAACACATGCCTGCCTTTTGGAACCATTCATGATTGGATCTCCTGATGACAAAAACGGAAAGAGCGGATTCTCTCCGCTCCACCCTAACGCTTATTTTCCACTGCGGTTGTAACCGGCTGTAGAGGCTTTGGATGGGTTTTGTCGGCAACCGGAAATTGATAAACTACCTCATTGGGCCGCACAAGCCCGAAGTCCTTGCGTGCAATGCTTTCCAGGTAACGGCGGTCGGACTTGAGCGCTTCAATTTCCCGCTTGAGCCGATCGTTCGTAACCCTGATTTCGTTCACTTTTTCTGCAATCTCTTCCTTCTCTTTACTCAGGTGGTAGATGCGCAGCAACCCCCGCTCGCCGAAAACGGTAAAGTAAAGAATAAAGAGTATGCAACCGGCAGGGACGAAGTACATCCGCTTCCGCATGCTTCCTCCAGGGGTCATGAACCCGAAGCGGCGCAGTGGCCGGAAAAGTAATCAACGGTCTTTGACAGGCCTGTTTCCAGAGGGATCACAGGCTCCCATCCAAGCTTCATCCGCGCCAGCGCAATATCAGGCTGACGCTGTTTGGGGTCATCGGAGGGGAGCGGCTTGAACACTATTTTTGAGCGTGACCCGGTCAGCTCAACAATTCGCCGGGCAAACTCGAGAATTGTCGTTTCCACGGGGTTGCCGATGTTGACCGGCCCAATGAAATCGTCGATAGACATGAACCGCACAAGTCCCTCAATCAGGTCACTCACATAACAGAACGAACGGGTTTGGCTGCCATCGCCATAAACCGTTATATCCTCTCCCTTTAGTGCCTGGACAATGAAGTTCGACACGACACGGCCATCATTCTCAGCCATGCGGGGGCCGAACGTGTTAAAAATCCGCGCGATCCGAATATCGACACCGTTCTGGCGATGATAGTCCATCATGAGGGTTTCCGCGACCCGTTTTCCCTCATCGTAACAGCTTCTTATCCCGATGGGATTGACATTGCCCCAGTAAGTCTCGGGCTGCGGATGAACAGTGGGATCGCCGTAAACTTCAGAGGTGGAAGACAGAAGAATCCGCGCCCTTACACGCTTGGCAAGGCCCAGCATGTTTATGGTTCCCATGACGCTCGTCTTGATGGTCTTGACCGGGTTATACTGGTAGTGCACCGGCGAGGCCGGACAGGCAAGATGATATATACGGTCCACTTCCAGAAGAATCGGCTCGGTAATGTCATGACGAATCAACTCGAACCGGTGATTATCCATAAGTGGCAGGATGTTGTTTTTGCTCCCCGTAAAAAAGTTGTCGAGGCAAAGCACATCATGACCGTCATTGAGCAACCGCTCGCACAGATGGGAGCCGATGAACCCCGCCCCCCCGGTTACCAGAACACGCATCAACTCTCTCCCGCTATCCGATAAAGGAAGAACCGTTGCGGCCAATGGAGTGATAGGTGAAACCTATGTCCCGCATCCGCCGCGGATTGTAGAGATTCCTGCCATCGAAGATTACCGGGGCGCTGAGGCTCGCGCCGATGCGTTCGAAGTCCGGATTGCGGTATTCATTCCACTCGGTGATTATTGCCAGCGCATCGGCCCCATTAAGTATTTCATACTGGTTGGTACTGGTATACGTTATCCGGTCGCCGAAAATCTTCTTCGCTTCCTTAACCGCTTCGGGATCGTGGGCGCGGACCGTCGCACCAAGCTCAAGGAGACTCTCAATGATGACGATGGAAGGAGCCTCGCGCATATCGTCCGTGCGGGGTTTGAAAGAGAGCCCCCACACTGCGATTGTCTTGCCGGCCAGGGAACCGGCCCCACCCCCCGGGGAGAAATGGGCAACCATCTTGTCGACAAGTACCTTTTTCTGCCGTTCGTTGACCTCTTCAACTGCATTGAGGAGAACGAAATCATAGTTGCACTCATCGGCAGTTTTGATGAGAGCTTTAACGTCTTTAGGAAAACACGACCCGCCGTATCCGACTCCGGGAAAGAGGAAATCGTAGCCGATTCGCGAATCGGAACCGATACCTTCTCGAACGGCCGCGACATCCGCTCCCATCCGCTCACAGAGATTTGCAATCTGGTTCATGAACGAGATGCGGGTGGCAAGCATGGCGTTTGCCGCATATTTGGTCATCTCGGCGCTCTTCACGTCCATGACGATCAGGCGATTGGTCTTTCTCATGAAAGGAGAATACAACTCCTTCATGATTTCGGCGGTACGAACATTGTCGGCGCCGATAACAACCCGATCGGGTTTCATGAAATCATCAATGGCAGCGCCTTCCTTGAGAAACTCTGGATTGGACACCACATCAAATTCGTGGCTGACGCCGCGACGGTCCAGCTCTTCCTGGGTTGCCCGCCTCACCTTTTCCGCTGTCCCGACCGGAACCGTCGATTTGTCCACGATGATCTTGAAGCCATCCATATTGCGGCCGATTTCCCGGGCCACGGCGATGACGTGCTGAAGATCGGCAGAGCCGTCCTCCCCCGGAGGGGTACCGACGGCGATGAAGCAGATGAGCGACTCCTTCACCGCTGACGCCAGGTCGGTAGAGAAGAAAAGGCGCCCCTCGGAACTGTTCCTGAGCACCAGTTCCTTGAGCCCCGGCTCATATATGGGGAGGATTCCCTCCTTGAGGCCTTCGATTTTCTCTTGATTCACATCGACGCAAATAACCGTATTGCCGCTTTCCGCAAAACACGTTCCCGCAACAAGACCGACATAGCCGGACCCAATGACGCATATTTTCACAATTCAACACCTCGACTGGAATTCAAGCGTTTAATCCTAGCATAAAAAGAATCGCAACTTCCAGCGATTTTCCGAATAAACAATGCTGTTTTCTCCGCAAAACCATGAATTTGACTTTAGCGGTCCTGACGATAATCTAATTACAAAACTACGTGCCCGGCAACACGAACCTGCCGATAGGGTGCAAGCAGCGTGAGCCATGCAGAACATTACCTTGATAAAGGTCTTACGACATGGCTCAAGGGGAGACAGTCATGAATTTACGAGGAATCACAATCATTGCACTATTGACAGCATTTCTTTCAGGCTGTTCCCATGTCATCAGCAATGAATCGCGCAGCCTCGTCGATCCGACCCTGAAATATGCAACGCTGAAGGAAAACCCGGATGCCTACATCGGCAAGTATGTTCTGGTTGGGGGGGTTATAGCCGGGACGAGAAACACCGACACTGGCAGCCAACTGGAAGTAATGCAGGTTAGTCTTGATGGAACCGGCATGCCCGAAAATACATTTCGCACCGAGGGGAGATTCCTTGCCGTATCGGACTCTTTCCTCGACAGCATGATCTACAAAAAAGAACGTCTCGTCACCATGGTGGGGGAAGTAAAAGGGAAAAAAATCATACCGCTCGACGAGGTGGATTATACCTACCCGGTCATCGCCATCAAGGAAATATACGTCTGGAAAACCCATGATTACGACAAGGGCTACCCCTATCCCACTCCGTCCCCCTACTATTACGATCCTTACTACTACGGTTACTGGCCCGGCCCATCCTGGTACCGCCCACTTGGGCCGGTTTACCGGCGTTGGTAACTGAAACGGGAAAGGCAGGCCCGGTTACGGAACCGGTCCTGCCTTCCATTCATCTCCCCACGCAGCAGGCAGGGTTATTTATCCAGCAGAAGGTCCATGAGCCTGAATCCTTCCTCAATCAGCAACCCGGAAGCTTGGGCGGAATTTTCGTCATACCCGGCAACGGCGCTGTTTTCAGCTTCCCCGCCATCGTAAATGATGAAGGGAACCGGCGCATCGGTGTGGGTCCTGAGCTTGATCGGGGTAGGATGATCAGGTGTGCAAAGGATGCGGTAATCCCCAAAGGCTTTGATGCCGTCCATAATAGGCCCGACCACGCGGGCATCGAAATCCTCAATGGCCTTGAGCTTGTCGGCAAGATTCCCCGAGTGTGACGCCTCATCGGGGGCCTCAACGTGGAGATAGACGAAATCGTGAGTTTTCAGGGCCTCCAGGGCCGCCTGAACTTTCCCTTCGTAATTGGTGTCGAGGTAACCTGTCGCCCCCTTGACCCTGATAACGTCAAGACCGGCGCCGATTCCAATGCCATTGATAAGATCGACCGCTGATATGACGGCACCCGCCAGGCCGAACTGCTTCTCGAACGGCTCCATAAGCGGCGCTTTTCCGTGTCCCCAGAGCCATATGGAGTTTGCCGGCACCTTGTCCGCTTCCAGGCGACGCCGGTACTGGGGATGATTGTAGAAAATCATCTGCGACGAATTCATCAGATTGACAAGTTTCTCAGCCCCTTCACCCTTGGGGAGATAATCGAGAATGCCCTGCCCTGAAATGTCGTGGGGAGGGGTGACGGTCATTCCGTTCAACCCATTGCGCCATACCATGAGGTGGCGGTAGCCGACACCGGGGTAGAACTGGAATTCGTCACTGCCGAGTTCCTGCTGGAGCGCCTCAATGAGTTCACGCCCTTCCTCGGTGGAAATATGGCCGGCCGAATAGTCATTCATGATGATGGTGCCCCTTGCCGGTTGAAGATTGACAAGGTTCACCCTGAACGCAACATCATCCGGGCCCAGATGGACTCCCATGCTGGCCGCTTCCAGGGGAGACCGGCCGGTGTAGCAGGTGCGCGGGTCATAACCGAACACCGAGAGATTCGCCACGTCGCTTCCCGGAGGAAGCCCCTTCGGAACGGTACGCGCGAGGCCGATTTTTCCTCGCCGGGCCATTGCATCCATGTTAGGCGTGCTGGCAGCCTGCAACGGAGTTTTCCCATCCAGTTCCTTCACAGCCTCGTCCGACATCCCGTCGCCGAGGAGCACAATATACTTCATCACCATGTCCTTTCATCGTGAGTTTTCTTGTCTGGTGTATGTACCTGATACCCGCCCTACCCCCGTGGATGGAACTGCTCATGGAGGCGTTTGAGCCGTTCTCGGGTAACGTGGGTATAAATCTGGGTCGTGGAAAGATCCGCATGACCGAGCATGGTCTGCACGCTCCGCAGGTCAGCCCCGTTTTCCAGGAGGTGGGTTGCAAAAGAATGACGCAGCGTATGCGGCGATATGTTCTTTCTCACTCCTGCTTCCAGTGCGCGCTTTTTAATTATATTCCAGAACGCCTGCCGAGTCATCCCGTCTCCGAGACGTGTCAGGAAAAGATACCGGTTAGCGCCATCCCGATCCATGGCAGGGCGGGTTTCGGACAGATAGCGTGACACGGCGGCGCAGGCCGATTCGCCCATGGGGACGAGCCGCTCCTTCCCTCCCTTGCCGAATGCCATGAGGTAACCGGCGGTCACGTTCACATCGCGCAAGCCAAGCCCCACAAGCTCTGACACCCTCAATCCGGTTGCATAGAGGAGCTCAAGCATGGCGCGATCCCGGATATCAATATTGCTGTCATCGCCGGGAGCCGCCAATAGCGCCTCCACCTCGCGGCCGGTCAGTACCTGGGGGAGCTTGGCCACCGTCTTGGGTGCCTCTATGATGGCGGTGGGATTAACCTCGGCATACCCCTCCACCAGAAGGAAGCGATGGAACATCCGTACGCTGGATAGTGCCCTGGCGCGACTCCGTGGCGCAAGCCCCCGCTCCTTGAGACTGGCCAGGAAATCAGCCACATCCACAGAACGAACCCCCGAGGGATCGACACAGCCACGGCCCTCGAGAAAATCCAGATACCGGACCATATCGCGGCCGTAGGAATCCAGGGAGTTCTTCGCCAGCCCCTTCTCCACCAGAAGGTAATTGAGAAAGAGATCCAGGTACTGATTCAAGCTCCCCTCACTCCACGGCTTTCAAAAGCCTCTCCCTGATTTCATCGAGACGTCCCGGGTTCTTGATCTTATGGCCAAAAATGTCTTTCACGTAGAAAACGTCAGCCACCTGATCAACCTTTGTCGAAATCTTCGACACCCCGATATAGAGGCCCAATTCCGTTAAGGTGCTCGTAATCTGATAGAGAATCCCCACTTTGTCATGGGTATAGATGTCAATGACCGTATAGTCCGAGGAAACCTGATTGTCAATCTCGACACGGGCGGGGAACTTGGGCTTTGCCCGCTCTGCCAGGAGTGTGGGCCGGTGCCGTTTTGCCACGAGCGCAGCCACCTGCACCTTTCCGGTGAGTACTTGCCGCAGATCTTCCCCCAAACGCGCCCATCGGCTATCGTCGGTAATGACAAAACCCTGCGGCGAATTCACCTGAAGAATATCAAGGGCCTTGCCGTTGGAACTCGTATGGATCTGGGCTCCGAGAATGTTTATGCCATTGGCCGCCATCACCCCAGTAATCATGGAAAAGAGCCCCGGAACGTCGAGGGTGCAGATGGTGAAATTGGAATAACCGCCTTCCGGCTCATGGTCAATCCTGGTGATTATCTTTTCATGCTCGAGCCCAAGCAGCAGCTTCACATGCTCGGCAATGACAGCCGGAGAATTTGAAAGCAGATGACGATTGGTCATTGCCTTCAACTCCTCCTTCACGGCGGCCACCGGATACTCATCATCAAGCAACTCCAGCACCATGCGCTTGACCTTCCGGACGCGTTCACTGCGGGCTTCCTGGTGGAAGTCTCCGCGCTCCAGCACGTTGAAGCTTTTTTCGTACAGTTCCTGAAGGAGCATCGCCTTCCATTCGGTCCAGACATCGGTTCCCACGGCCCGTATGTCAGCGTAGGTGAGCAGGTAGAGCATCTTCAGGTTTTCACTCTTCTCCATCTGCTGGGCGAATTGAATTATCATCTTGTCGTCATGGAGATCACGCCGCTGGGCAATGTGGGCCATGAGAAGATGGTTCCGCACCATGAATTCGAGCCGCTCGGAATCCTCCTTGCAGAGCCCCATCCTGCGCGCAATGGTGGGTATCATGTCGGCACCCTTTTCGGCATGCCCGCCCCCCTCGCCCTTGCCGATGTCATGGAAAAGGACTCCGAGAATCAGAAGTTCCCGTTTATCCACCTCCCTGGCAATCTGGGTGAGCAGCGGCAGTTCCCCGGCGCGGTCTCCGCGTAGCAGTTTCTCGATCTCTTCCACCGCAAAGAGCGAGTGGGTATCAACAGTATAGATATGATAGAGATCGTGTTGTACCTTGCAGTAAATATTGCCGAATTCCGGAATGAAACGGTTCAGGAACTCAAGATGATGCATGCTTTTGAGGGTTTCGCAGGCACCCTTGTCGCTGCGGAGAATCGCAAAGAACGACTGGTTGACTTCTTTGTTCCTCCGGAACTTGTCATTGATGAGGTGGAGGTTCTTCCGGATAAGCGACTTCACATTGACGCTGATGGCAACGCCATGCTTCTGGGCGTACTCGAAAACCTTCATGAGCCGGGCCGGCTCTTTCTGAATTACCGATTCATCGGGGATAACCAGTTCCCCTTTGATGATGTAAAACCCGTCTCCCACATGCCGCCGGATAAAATAGCCGATAATCTTCAGCGCCCCCTCTTCCCGCTGGGAACACTTTGACACCAGGGAGGAAGCGAGGTGCTCGACACGGTTGGCGTGGAGATAGTAATCGCGCATGAACTCTTCAACGGCCAGGGTTTTACCGACATTCTCGTAACCGAAAAACCGGGCGAGATTGATCTGGGCGTCAAATGTTAATTGATCGTTCTTGCGGCCGGCATGGAAGTGAAGCTCGTTTCTGATCCGCCACAAATATGAAAGCGCCTCTCCGAAGGCGAAGACTTCCTCCTCGGTCAGAACCCCCTTCACGATAAGCTCATGGACATCGGATATCTTGTATTTGATTTTTGCCACCCAGAGGGCCGTGTGCAGATCGCGAAGCCCCCCTTCACTCTCCTTGACGTTGGGTTCAAGAAGGTACACCGACGAACCGTATTTCTCCCGCCTCTTTGCAAGCTCCGCAACCTTCTCTTTTATGAAGGAATCGCTCCGCTTGGAGAGAATCTGGGTAAGCATAACTTTACCGAAATCCTTAAAGAGAAGGCGGCTGCCCGAAATAACGCGGGCATCAAGCAAAGCGGTCCTAACCGTCAGATCGGCGGCAGCCATTTCAACGCAATCCTGAAGCGTGCGGACCGAGTACCCCACATCAAGGCGCATATCCCACAGGAAATAGAGGAGTTTCTGGGCGATATCCTCTACCCGCGCCTGATTCTTCCCTGAGTAAAGGAACATCAGATCAATGTCCGAATAGGGATTCAGTTCACCCCGTCCATAACCGCCGATGGCAGTGAGGGTCAAAGGTTCCCTCACCCGCCCGATATGCCCCACATCCTTGGTAATGCTGCGAAAAAGCTTGCGGATGAGAGTATCGGTCATGGCCGTCAGGTAGCGGACCACCTCCGTCCCCGGAGCGCCGGCATTGTGTATTTTCCTGATTTCTTCCCGGTAGTGATTGAGGAAATGCTTGCTAGCCGCCAGGTAGAGGGGACGTTTTTCCTCGAAGCTGGCTCGGCCGGCGTCGCCGGCCTCCTGGAATGAATCAGGGAAATAGCGGTCAATATTGAATTCCATAATCCCTTTTTCTATCGGCTCGACCCGATAGCTCCGATGTACGCTTTGATACCATCCACAATTCCGTCGGCGGACCGGTCGAGAAATGCCGGATCCTTGAGCCGGGCCTCTTCATCCTCATTGCTGATAAAAGCAGTCTCCACAAGGATGCTCGGCATGGTGGCACCCACAAGCACGTAAAACGGCCCCTGTTTGACTCCCAGGTTCCTTGTGCCGGAGTAATGCCCATTGATCTTCTTGTAAAGGGCCTTCTGAACTTCATCGGCGAGATGGGCCGAATCGTTCAGCTTGTAGTTGGCCATAAGATCAAAAAGAATCGCCTGAAGCAGGCTGACCTTTTCAAGAGATGTACCGTTCTCCCGTGCCGCAAGCTGGGCGGCCTTCTCGGTTTTAGCCAGATTGAGATAATAGGTTTCGATGCCCGAAGCATTGCGGTTGAGGGATGCGTTGGCATGAACCGACACGAAGAGGTCGGCATTAACCTTGTTTGCAATGGCGGTTCGCTCTTCAAGGGGAATAAAGACATCGGTCGAACGTGTCATGACCACATCTATGCCCAGTTCATCTCGGATTTTCTCCGCAAGCTTGCGCCCGATAGAGAGAACGACATCCTTCTCCTGGGTGCCGCCGGCGCCCACTGCGCCGGGATCATGTCCGCCATGCCCGGGATCAACCACTATCCGCCTTATCTTGCCCGGTTTGAAAGAGGCTGGCGGTTTTGGAAGGGGCTTCTCCGGAACCTTTGCCTCAGGTGTGTTTACCGGTGCAGCATGGATCTGTTCCGTAAGGTTCTTGAACTCAAGCGGTCGGTTCCCCTTTACATCGACAATGATCCGGAAGGGATCGGAAAGAGAAAATACTTTGTATTCCTTGATTCTATCGACATCAAGCACCACTCTTACCACGTCCGGCTTGTACTGGCCAACTCTAGCGGTTTTCAACTGCTCATCGGCAATTTTCAGGTCGTGTAGGCCGGGGCCAACCCGCGCTCCGGGGATATCAAGATAAATGCGTGATGGGAGAGCGTCGTCGGGATGCTGCTTAATCTGGTGGGTTTCGTAGTGGACTTCCCGGTCGGCGGTTATGGCTACCCGGGTGTAATCGGGGTTGGACCAATGACGCATTTCCGTCACCACGGCAGATGCGGCTGATGGAGCAGAAGCAGTGGCGGTCCCGGCCTTTGGCTTGGGTGCCTGTTCTTTGGCCGCTACAAGAGAAGAAGGCATGGCAACCATCGCGAGAGCCATCAAGAAAGGCAGAATTTTTGACCATCGTTGCATCATAACGTCATACCATCCTCTTTAACTCATCAAGAATATTGAGCGCCTCAAGGGGGGTCAGGGAAGAGATATTCAGGCCGGACAACCTTTTGCGTAGAAGGTCTTCGCCCTGCTCAAAAAGCGAGAGTTGTGGCGAAGCCTTGGGAGCAACCCCTCTTTTGCCCTTGGCGATGCGCGGAACGCCCCCCTCGGCATATTCTCCGGTCTCCAGATTATGAAGAATTTCCTTCGCACGTTCAACCACCTCGGCAGGAAGTCCCGCAAGCCTCCCCACCTGGATGCCGTATGAATGGGAGGCCCCACCCTCCACGATCTTGCGCAGGAAGATGACCTGGTCGTTCCACTCTTTAACGGCAACATTGCAGTTCTTGATTTTACTTCTGGTGACGGCAAGTTCCGTCAACTCGTGATAATGGGTGGCAAAAAGAGTCTTTGCGGCACACCGGTCCGTATCGTGGAGATATTCGGCCACCGCCCAGGCAATGGATACACCATCGAATGTGGAAGTGCCGCGGCCGATCTCGTCCAGCACCACCAGGCTCTTCGGCGTGGCGTTGCGGAGAATGGCGGCAGTCTCCATCATCTCCACCATGAAGGTAGACTGTCCCCTGGCCAGGTTGTCGGAAGCCCCCACGCGGGTAAAAATCCGGTCTACCACGCCAATCCTCGCCTCCGTGGCGGGAACAAAGCTCCCCAGTTGGGCCATGAGCACAATAAGGGCCACCTGGCGCATGAAGGTAGACTTACCCGCCATGTTGGGTCCGGTAATGATGACGACCTGATGCTCGTTGTTATCCAGGAGGAGATCGTTGGGGACAAACCGCTCCGAAACATTGAGCGCCTCGACAACGGGATGACGGCCTTCGGAGATGGAAAGAATGTCGCTGTCGTCGACGAGGGGCCGGCAGTAGTTCCGCTCATGGGCCACATCCGCCAGAGAAGCGAGGACATCCAGGGTGGCTATGCGGTCAGCCGTTCGGGCGAGGCGTTCCCCCTCTGCGGCCACACACTGCCTGATCTGCTGGAAGAGCGAATATTCCAGATCCACAATCCGCTCTTCAGCGCCGAGAACCTTTTCCTCGTACTCCTTCAGTTCGGGGGTAATGAAACGCTCGGCATTGGCGAGGGTCTGCCGCCGGATATAGTCATCGGGAATGGCCGCAAGGTTCGACTTGGTAACTTCGATATAGTAACCGAAAACCTTGTTGTAACGTATCTTGAGGGAAGTTATACCGGTTCTCGCCTTTTCCTTCGCCTCAAGCCGGGCGATGAAACCCTTCCCCTCGCGGCTTATGGCACGCAACTCGTCCAGTTCGGCATGGTAGCCGTCGGCGATGATCCCCCCTTCGCGCAGCACGAAAGGCGGGTCGTCGACAATGCCGCGACCGATAAGATCCGCAACCTCATGCAAGGGGTCGATCCCACCGCGAAGCTCCTGCAGCATTGATGATTGGGCGGGGCCAAGCAAGGCCAGCAGCGGAGGGATTCTCAAAAGCGACATCTTGAGAGCCACCAGGTCCTTGGCACCCGAGCTTGCCAGACTGATTCTGCCGTTCAGGCGCTCAAGATCGTAGACCCCATCAAGGGCCTCGCGAATTCCGGCCCGAAGCCCCGGATCGCCGGCAAGCTCACCGACCGCATCCTGACGTTCCTTTATTTTTTCAATGGATACCAACGGATAACTAATCCATTGCCTGAGCTTTCTCCCACCCATGGCAGTGGCCGTACGGTCCAGCAACCCCAAGAGCGAACCGCGCTTTTTACCCTCGGACAGAGTGGATGTCAGTTCGAGGTTCCGTCGTGTCGACTCATCAAGAACCATGAACTCCTGGGTACGGTAGGCAGATAACTCCCGTATGTGATCGACCTTGCCCTTCTGGGTTTCCTGCAAGTAGTGCAAAATGGCTGCCGCTGCCCGAACCCCCTCGACAAATCCCTCGCAGCCGAGCGCATCCGGCGAAGCCACGCCAAAATGGTTGCGAATGAGCCTTTCGGTGTAGTCCTGGTCATAGACCCAATCATCCACGTAGGTAAAGGTGCGGTCGGCAAGCAAGTCACCCCTGGAAACCGAAGACAGACTCTCGCGGAAGGATTCGGGCAGAAGAATCTCCCGGGGATTGGCGCAGGCCACCTCCCCCCATGCGGCATCATTTCCGTCCACCTCGGTAACCCGGAACTCGCCGGTCGAGATATCGAGATACGCCACCCCCCAGCGATCGCCGTCACCTCGCACGAGCGAAAGAAGAAAATTATTTTCCTTCGGAGAGAGGCTCTCCGCCTCCACCACGAGGCCCGGCGTAACAACCTTCACCACCTGGCGTTTCACAATTCCCTTGGCGGTTTTCGGATCCTCCACCTGCTCACAGATGGCAACCTTCTCCCCGGCCTCAACGAGCTTGGCAATATAAGGAGCGGCCGAATGGTAAGGCACGCCGCACAGGGGAACATCGGCGCCATCCCCCCCCTTGCCGCGCGAAGTGAGGGTTATATCCAGAATGCGCGACGCCTTTACGGCATCGTCCAGGAACATTTCGTAGAAGTCGCCCAGCCGGAAAAAGAGTATCGAATCGGGATGATCGGACTTGATCTCCAGATACTGGCGCATCATCGGGGTAAGATCTGACATCGGTAAAGCCTTGCTGTTCAGGGATTTGGGTAGGTATCGTAACAGAAACGGCCGCGCCTTGCAAAACCAAAACCCGCGACAAGGTGGGATTCGCGGAATACAAACGAAAAAAAGCTGACCAGTTGGTCAGCTTTTGATTTTGGAGGCGGCGACCGGATTTGAACCGGTGAATAAAGGTTTTGCAGACCTTTGCCTTACCACTTGGCGACGCCGCCCTGTTTGTAAAAGAGAATTTGCTTTATACCCATTTTAGCCTTGCCTGTCAACGTTAAATTAATCACAGGACTTGGTCATCCGGCGACTTGACATACTGACGCTTTTACGGCGACAATCGTCCGCAATTTGTCAGCAGCATTCAAATACCGTTCGCAAGGAGACCACCCATGGCGGAGCAAAAGACGTGCAGTTGCGGTGAAAAACACCAGGGGCACCTCTGTGTCCTCAAGAGCAAGAGAATGACGCAGGAGGTTAGCCATCTTACGTCAAATCCGACTGTTGTCTGTTTTATTTGCGGAACAGAGGCGAACTCGGCCGACAATGTCTGCGAACCGATGGCACTGGAAGGAAAGTAGGAACCGGGATGGTCAGCGGGCGATTACCTTCATGAACTTGGCGAGGTAATCAACCCCTGACCATACGGTCATAATGGTGGCGATCCAGAGATAGAACATGCCCGCATTGTGCATATTCACGACGAGATAGGGGTGATTAATCCCGAAGAACCAGTGGTAGTCGTAGTGGAGCAGCAGCCCGATAATCGCCACCATCTGGAAGATGGTTTTGAACTTCCCCAGGTCGCTGGCCGATATCACAATCCCCTCGGTTGATGCGATGCCGCGCAATCCGGTTATGATGATCTCCCTGCCGAGAATAACCAGCACCATCCAGGCCGGGACGCGCTCGAAGGGAAGAATCATGATCAGAGCCGCCATCACCATGAGTTTGTCGGCGATGGGGTCGAGAAATTTCCCGAAAACAGTAACAATCCCCATCCTGCGGGCAAGATAGCCGTCAAGCCAATCGGTAATCGAGGCAACGGCAAACACCGCCGCAGCCCAGAAACCGGCCTCCCGTGACGGCGACAACAGGAGCACTGCCAGCACCGGGATCAAGGCAATCCGTATGAGCGTAAGTATATTCGGGATGTTCCAGATGCTTTTGGAGATGGAATCGGACATTTGTTCTCAGTTGGTAGCCTGGTAAGATTTCCTGTAAGTAAGCACCCTGTCTACGTAAGTGCGTGTCTCCTGATACGGCGGGATGCCGTTGTACTGGGCAACCCGGGAAAGGCCGGCATTATAGGCCGCAATCGCCAGAGCTTCATCCCCCCTGAAGGTATCGAGAAGAAACCGGAGGTAACGCACCCCGCCCCGAATATTGTCACTGGGATCAAGTGTGTTGGCAACTTTCAAATCCTTGGCAGTCTTGGGCATGAGCTGCATAAGACCGCTTGCCCCCTTGGGAGAGACGGCATTGGGATTGTATCCTGACTCTGCGTGGATTACAGCCTTCACCAGCGACTTGTCGACACCGAATTCAAGGGCGCACTGATTTATTATCGGCTCAAACTCGGCCGGATTGCGCGTAAAGCGTGCCAGCTTGAAGGTGGTCCGGAGCTTGCGATCCTTTTTGATATCCCTCATAAAGATCTTGAATCGCCTGTCGGTGGGCGCATCGGTAAAATGGACGACGCCTTCATCATCCTCATAGCGATAAATATCGGCACTGGCAGAATAATCTCCCACCACTCCGCAGATCAAAAAGACAAAAACCAAAACGCGTGCAACTAGCGGCATGTTTCCTCCCCAACAGAGCGGATCGGCGTCCATGCCGAAAAACATACAAAATATAGACCAACTCAGTAGGCAATGCAACAACTACAGAGTCTGGAACTGTCAACTGCCCTGAAATCCCTTGACAAAGTAGACGGGGGGGGAGAATAATCGACTGCTTCATAAATAGTTACACATTATGTTCACGGGAATCCAAGGAGTATGTCTATGAAAGTTGCGAGTGATTTTCTTGTAATTGGCAGCGGCATCGCAGGGCTGTCCTTTGCGCTTCAAGCTGCACGGCATGGCACGGTAGTCCTGGTTACCAAACGTGAAGTAACAGAATCCGCCACCAACTATGCCCAAGGGGGAATTGCAACGGTATTTTCCCAGGAGGATAGTTTTGATGCCCATGTGGAAGACACCCTGGTAGCCGGCGCCGGTATCTGTCATGAAGACGTCGTACGCATGGTGGTCGAGGAAGGCCCGAAGGTAATTCGCAACCTCATAGAATGGGGCGTTCAGTTCACCCAAAGCGGCGATGACTTCGACCTGACACGCGAGGGTGGGCACAGCCAGCGTCGTATCCTGCATGCCGACGACGTAACCGGCCGGGAAATTGAACGGGCGCTGGTGGCGGCAGTACAGCAAAACCCCAATATCAAGCTATATGAACACCATATCGCCATTGACCTCATCACCACGGCGAAGGTTACGCGCAGGAGAAGCAAGCCGAACCGCTGCCTTGGCGCCCATGTTCTGGATATCGCCTCCAACGAAGTAAAAACCTTCAGGGCGAAGATTACCCTCCTCGCCACCGGCGGTGCGGGCAAAGTCTATCTATATACCTGCAACCCCGATGTGGCCACCGGCGACGGCGTAGCCATGGCCTACCGCGCAGGAGCCACCATCGCGAACATGGAATTCATGCAATTCCACCCCACCACTCTTTTCCATCCCCACGCCAAATCGTTCCTCATCTCCGAGGCGGTCAGGGGCGAGGGAGCAATCCTGCGCCGCCGTGACGGCACGGCGTTCATGGAGAAATACCACAAGCTCAAGGATCTGGCTCCCAGGGACATCGTTGCCAGGGCCATTGACAACGAGATGAAAACATACGGCGACGACTGCGTATACCTGGACATCACCCACAAAGATCCCGAGTACGTCAAAAACCGCTTCCCCAATATCTATCAAACCTGCCTCGAATTCGGCCTAGACATGACCAAGGAAGGACTGCCGGTCGTTCCGGCCGCCCATTATCTCTGCGGGGGGGTTCTGGTTGATAAAAACGGGGAAACCGACGTCGCCCACCTCTACGCAATCGGCGAAGTGGCCTGCACCGGGCTCCACGGGGCCAACCGCCTGGCAAGCAACTCGCTCCTTGAAGCCGCGGTCTACGCCGGACGCGCCTATAAGCGGGCCATTGAGGAACTGAAAGAAAACAACTTCGATTTCCCGGAAATTCCCGAATGGGACGCAGGGACCGCCACCGACAGCGACGAGATGGTTGTCGTATCCCAGAACTGGGACGAAATCCGCCGCTCAATGTCGAACTATGTGGGAATCGTCCGTTCCGACAGACGACTGGAACGGGCAATGCACCGCATCCGCATGATTCAGAGGGAAATCGATGATTACTACTGGGATTTCAAGGTGACCTCCGATCTCATCGAACTGCGCAACATTGCCACGGTAGCCGAACTGATAATCAAATGCGCCCTGCAACGCCGTGAATCCCGCGGACTTCATTACACCATCGATTATCCGGAACGTGACGATATCCACGGCAAACACGACTCGTACATTCAAAAACAGTTCTGAGGAACCAATGACGATTGACGAGCTGAGACAGGAAATTGACCGGATTGACAGCGAGCTCCTGCGGATTTTCAACCGGAGAGCAGAGCTGGCGCTGGAAATAGGCATGATAAAGAAGGAGCGCGCCCTTCCGGTCTATGACCCGAAACGTGAGAAGAAGATCTTCGAGCGAATGCAGGCTGACAACCCCGGGCCACTGGATGACGGGGCCATAGTGCGGCTCTTCGAGCGGGTAATAGATGAATCGCGCCGTCTTGAGCGCATCATGACCCACCGGGAGGCCACGGCCGGCAAGGAGGAGCAGTAATGCTCATCATAATGAAAAAAAACGCCCCGGAAGGGGCGCTTGTGGAGATAAAGGAGTATCTGATTTCCCGGAATTTCGACATTCACCAGTCGACCGGGGCCAATCGGACCATCATAGGCGTTATCGGCGACACGGAAACCCTCGACTCAGACGAACTTGAGCGGATGCCCGGGGTGCTTCAGATTGTGAGGATAGCCAAGGAAGAGTAGCAAGGAATCATTGTTCCCTAGTACACGGCAATCGCCGCATATGCCACCACCTGACTGTTGTCTCCCGTCACATCCCCGCTCGTCGCGTAGCGCATCAGCTCCGCGCTGGTTGCACCCAGCGCCTTGGCCGCCACCAGCATGACTGCCGTGGGAACCACTCCGCACATGGTGATGCCGTTCTGCCGGCAAATACGCAACAACTCTTCCGGATGCAGCGCCAGCACTTCGGCAATCGCCAGATCGTCCTTGGCACGGGCGACATCGGCCGACTCATAGTGGGTCATGTCGGAACTCGCCACAATCAGCACATCTTCGCCAATCTCCCCGATTGCCTTCGCCACCCCCTCCCCCAGAAGCCTGCACCGTTCGTAATCGCCAAAACCGAGACATAGCGGCACAATCTTCACATCGGGGCGGCAATGCTGCAGAAACGGCACCTGAACTTCAAGGGAGTGTTCGAACCGGTGGGCAGAGGTGTCGGCCTCCACAAAGGGAACATGCTGCTGCACAAGGGCCGCAAGCCGTTTGTCAATTGGAACGGAACCGAGAGGCATGATCCACTCACCTTCCGGATATATGGCGGCAGGCACTCCGAAGCCATGATGGTTCGGGCCAAGAATGATAACAGTGCCCGGCACTGCAATCGCGCCATAAACAGCCCCGGCGACACGCCCTGAATAGACATAGCCGGCATGGGGCGACACGATTCCCATAACCCGTCGTTTGACCCCATCGGCGGGAACCATGCGCTGGAGATCCCCCCGCAACCTCTTCGGCTCATCGGTGTAGAATTGCCCGGCAACCGCAGGCTGACGTACCATCGCCCACCCCCTCGTAGCAGCAAACAACAATAACTATAGCAGAGAATCGACCGGGGGACAGTGTCAGGTCCACATTGCTGCAACTATTACGGATGGATTACCCTTCTTCCCCGGGCTGTTCCAGGGGAAGCTCGACCTGTTGTTCATAGGGGGTGGTTTCAGAGAGATCGCGGACTTCCTTGAGAGTCGGCAGGCCTCTCAGGTCCTTGAGACCAAAGAGTTCCAGGAACTCGCGTGTAGTGCCATAGATGAGGGGTTTGCCGGGGATATCCTTCTTGCCCAGGATCTTGATTAGTTTTTTTTCCAGGATGGTCTTGAGAACGCCACCCGAATCGACACCGCGCAGGTACTCTATTTCGGCGCGGGTCACAGGCTGGCGATATGCTATGATGGCGAGTGTTTCGAGAGCGGACTGGCTGAACTTGGCCGGGCGCGTTTTCGTGAGCCTTCGCAGATAGTCGGCATTCCCAGGCGGGGTCCGGAACTGGTATCCTCCTGCCACCTCCGCAAGGACTACCCCCCTCCCCTCGCGACCATACTCCTCGAGCAAGTCGTCCAGGGCATCGCGCACCTCAACCCGCTCAAACTCCTCCAGCAGCAGGCAAAGGCGGTCGAGGGTAACCGGTGCCTCTGCAACGAACAGAATGCTCTCGACTATTGATTTAAGATTCGGCGTCAACAGCATCCCCCTCAATTACCGCGGGCTGTATCCAAATGGAGCCGTAGCGGTTTGCCTGAACAACTTTTATCGTTTTGAGCTTGCAGAGCTCAAGTACCGCGAGAAAGGTGGCAATAAGGAAATCCCTGTTGAAATGTTCCGGAAAAAGTTCGTCGAAAACCAGCGACTCCTTCCCCTCCAGTTGCGAGAGGATTTCGTTGATCCGTTCCGCAATGGTAATCGATTCGGCTCCGACTTCATGGAAACTCTCGTCGGAAACCCTGTCGAGCACTTTCCGGAACGCCTCGATAAGTTCAAACAGTTCCACTTCGGCCGGTTCTTCTTCAGGCTCGATACCTTCCAGTTCCGCAGAAGAAAATAAGCGGGCATAGGTATCACGGCCGAGCATCTCGCGCTCCGAGAGTGTCGTCGCAGCCTCTTTGTATTTCTGGTACTCGAGGAGGCGCCTCACAAGCTCTGCCCGCGGATCCTCCTCCTCTTCCTCTGCCGACTCATCGTCCGGCAGAGGAGGGAGAAGCGTTTTCGACTTTATCTGGATGAGGGTAGACGCCATGACGAGGAATTCGCCGGCAATCTCCAGATTAAGCTCCTTCATCATCTTGATGTACTCAAGATACTGGCGCGTGATGGTAGAGAGCGGGATATCGTAGATATCCACCTCGTTCTTCCTGATCAGATGCAGGAGAAGGTCGAGGGGGCCTTCGAACACCTCAAGCTTAACCGTATATGAGGGCGGGCCCTCATCATGGTAAAGGTCGAGATTACCGTCGTTGGTCATAATTTGAGAGCATCCCGCACTTCCGCCATGGTCTTGGCAGCTTCCGCAGCGGCCCGGGCTTCTCCTGCCGCCACGATTTCGGCAACAAGACCGGGTTTTGCCCCCAGTTCATCGCGCCGCGCACGGTAAGGCGCAAGAGTCTCGACAAGGTACTCGGCCTGGATTTTCTTGCATTCGACGCAGCCGATGGTGGCGCCGCGGCATCCTGCGCAGATGTCGGCCTTTTTATCTTCGGGGAGATAAAGATTGTTCAGGGAATAGGCGACACAACGGTCCGGTTCGCCGGGGTCGCTCCGCCGGACCCGCTGCGTATCGGTCACCATGGACATCACTTTTTTGCGGGTCTCTTCGGCGCTCTCCGAAAGGAAGATTGCATTGCCGTATGACTTGCTCATCTTGCGGCCGTCAAGGCCCAGCACTTTCGGCGTTTCGGTGAGCAGCGCCTCGGGCTCGGGGAAAACCTCGGTACCGTACAGGTAGTTGAAGCGTCTGGCTATCTCGCGGGTTATCTCCATGTGAGGGAGCTGATCGTGGCCGACCGGCACCTTGCCTGCCTTGTAGACGATGATGTCGGACGCCATAAGGACCGGATAGCCGAGGAAACCGAAGGTGGAGAGATCCTTGGTGGAAAGGTTATCCTTCATCTCCTTATAGGTGGGATTACGCTCAAGCCACGAAACCGGGGTAATCATGGAGAGAATCAGGTTCAACTCCGCATGCTGGGGAACCCTGCTCTGGCGGAATATCACGCATTTAGCGGGATCGACCCCGAAGGCGAGCCAGTCTAGAATCATCTCGTCGGTGTTCTGGCGGATGGCGTCGGTATTGTCATATTCGGTTGTCAGCGAGTGCCAGTCGGCGGCAAAAAAGAAACACTCGTATTCATCCTGGAGTTCGCGCCAGTTGGCGAGAACCCCGAGGAAATGGCCCAGGTGGAGTTTCCCGGTAGGCCTCATGCCGCTGACTATCCGTTTATTACTCATCTGCAAGCTCCTTCTTGGCGCAACTGGCGCCGGTTATCTCATGAGAAAATGCGTAACGCTGTACACCAGACTGCTCTGGGGACCGGCGAGTATGCGTATTCCCACATCGAGCATAGGGGAAATTACTTTGTCGAAAATATTGGTAAAAAAGACCAGCAGAATAATGATTATCATCCCATAGGGTTCCAGCCGCGCCAGCATTTCAGCCTGCCGGTACGGCAAAAGCCCCACCGCCACTCTGCCGCCGTCAAGGGGCGGTACGGGAATCAGGTTGAAAATGCAGAGGAGCAGGTTGATATACACGGAAAAAGCAGACATGAGAACCAGAGGGTCAAGGAACGTTTGCAGGGCTGAAGCATCGGGGACACCCGCGCCAATTGCTGCCAGCCCCCGCAGTGCAAGGGCGGAAAAGAAAGCCAGAATGCAGTTGGTTACCGGTCCGGCCCCTGCAACCCAAATCATGTCCCGCTTGGGATTCTTGAGGTTGTTGAAATTTACCGGAACCGGTTTTGCCCAACCGATTCCGACAAGGAAAATCATCAGGGTGCCGAAAATATCCAGATGATTGAGAGGGTTAAGGGTAAGACGCCCCATGAAGCGCGCGGTCCGGTCTCCCATGCGGTCGGCAACGAAACCATGGGAGACCTCATGACAGGTTATTGCCATGAGCGCTGGGACGAGCATGATTGAAAGCTTCAGGAAAAACTGTTCCATGGGATGGGAGCTCTCCAGGCTCATACAAAACCGTTCTTATTTAGCAGATAGACCCCAAAAAGTCAATTTCGACACCATCTTATGAAAAATTAATTGCATCTTGAACCGCCCCCCTTTATATTAGCGTGGCTTATGGATTCATCAGTCTTTCTAATACTTTTGAACATGTGGATGGTATCCTTTCCCGCTGAAACATCCTCCCTGCTGAATCGCACGATCGACCCCGCATTGTCACTACGCGCTGATTCAGTAGAGATGGTTTACACCGACGGCAAATTTTCCCATCTGGAATATGGTTTCGCCGGTCATCAGCAACCGCCGTCCTATACCCCCCCCAGCACAAATCACCGCATCATGCGCCCCCGTCTTGCGGAATTCGGCCCCTGCAACCGCCGAGGACATTTGCTGTCACGGTCATCTGATCGTCCTTGCGGATTTGTAGTAGACCTATCGAACGGCACGTCACCCATCAATCTGCTCTCTTTTGACACCCTTGCAGTCAAAGCAAGGAACAAGGGGCAATGGAGCGTTGCGCTTGCCGACGAACAACTCGCCACCCTGGAAGAGAATTACCCGATCGGCAATCTCCACGGAAATCATCAGGAATCGTTTTCCCTCAACAAGGCCGCGGAACATCTCGATCTGAAAAGGATTAAGTATCTGGTATTCATCCTGCAATCAAGCTCAGGCGAACTCAATATTGACGGCATTGAACTAACCAGGTCTGCTTCTGCCACCCCGCCCCTTCCGGAGCACTCCATATGGATTTGGGACTCTCGACCGGCAATAAACGATGCAGGCTCCATGGTGCGCAACCTAAAGGCCCTTCACGTGAGGCGTATATATCTTCAGATTTCGGATGAACTGGAACCGCTCCTGCCAATCATGCGGGAGTGTACCGCAGCCGGGATTGAAGTCTTTGCGCTTGATGGTTCTCCTGCATACCTTGAGCGCCCGGACCCACTTCTCAAAAGGGTGCAGACAGTCAAGGATTTCAACTTAAAGCACCCCGGCACACAGTTTGCTGGATTCCAAATAGACATCGAGCCCCATTTGAACAAAGATTTTCGCATCCGGCTCGACACTTATGGTTCGCTTTACGTCGAGCTAATGGAAAGAATCCGCCGGATTACCGACGGGAAACTCCCCCTTTCGACAGTTATCCCTTTCTGGTACGACTCGCTGCTGATCAAAGAACGGACTCTGGCCTGGCACCTCATCAGACAATCCGATGAAGCAGTCATCATGAGCTACCGTACCGATGATAAAGAAATAGAAGCGATTTCCAGGGATGAACTTCTATATGGAGAGCGCTTGTCCAGGAAGGTGCTCCTGGGAGTGGAAACCGGCCGTATTCCCGACGAGGTCCATATATCCTACCGAAAGTGTGCCGGAGACGCTCCATCAGCCATGGAGGCAGGGAATGCTTACTGGTGTCGAAGCCGTGACTATACCGTGCCGGGCAGCAGAATCTCGTTCAAGGGCAAGGTGGATTCCCTCAAAAAGCAACTTACGATCTCCTTACCCTACCAATCTTTTTCCGGATGGGTCATCCATAGTTATGAAACCGCACCAAGATAATAGATATCGGGGAATACATCCCGTCAGAACATTCCGTGTCCTGGCTGCAGCCTGCGCATTCATAGCTGCCGCACAATGCTTCCCGGCCACACAAGAAGCATCTGCACAGGCAATTTCATACGAGCGCGGCATCGGCAAGGTTAAGGGATTCATTGCCCGCAAACAGTTCAGCGATGCGGAACAACTGCTCTCGACCATGCTCCGCGACTATCCAGGTAACCCGGAAATTCTTTCGTTGCGCGGAAGAATATACCTTTGGAGCGGAAAACCTTCGGCCGCCATAAATGATTTCAACCGTTCCCTCCAGCGCCGCGAGGACCCATCCATCCGCACCGAACTGGCAAAAGCGGAAACGGCCGAAAAGATCTCTCTGGCCAAGGAATTCATCTCCGATGGTAAAATCGCAGAAGCGGAGGGAATGCTTCTCTCCCTCTTTGACGCGCGGCGCGACCGCTACACCACGGGTCTTCTCCTCGGCAGGATCTATACTAACGGCGGCAATTACGGGAAAGCTCGCGATCTATACCGGACCCTCCGTCGGGACTACCCCGATGATCACGATATAACCCTTCTCTACGTTCGCTCGCTCATCATGGCAGGAAACACCGAGAGGGCCGAACAGGAGGTTTCTCTCCTCCCCGATGAAGACCATCCGTCGCTCCACCTCGCCCGTGCTGCCGTGATAAAGACACGGGGGGAATATGCCGAAGCGCTGGAAGAGTACCGGCAGGCCTTGAAGCTCCAGGAAGATCCGTCGATCCGCAAGGAGATCAAGTCCCTCGAAACGCTCAGCGCCCTCCAAAAAGCCGATGCGGCACTGGCGGCAGGAAACAAGAATTTGGCGGAAGCCGTGCTTCGCCCCCTCTACAGCGCAGAGGCAGGCAGTTACGATGCCGGACTCCGACTGGCACGGCTTTATCAGCAAAGAGGAGAATTTGACCGGGCAGCGGCCATCCTTGGCGAATTGTGCCAAAAGTACCCGTCCGACAAGGATCTCAAGCTTACCTTGATTGATGCTCTCCTTGCCGCGGGAAATCTTCCGCTGGCCGAAAGCGAGCTAGCTTCCCTTCAAGGCGATGACTCTCCCCAGGTATCGCTGCGCAAGGGACGTCTCATGTACCGGCTCAAGCGATACGAAGAAGCGATACAATCGTTCCGGGCAGCCGGAGATTCTCTGGAACCGACCGTGCGAGAAGAAAGGGAAGCAGCCGAAGACGCCGCTGCCCTTGGTAAGGCTGTGGCGCTCATGCGCGCCGGGAAACTGGATGAAGCGACGGCCCTGTGGAACGAACTTTTCCTGTCAGGCCGCGAACGCTACGAATCCGGTTACCAGCTGGGCATGTCATACCTCCGCCAGCGTGATTTCGTTCGGGCCGGGGGGCATTTCACGGGCTTGAGCGAAGAATTCCCGAAGGACCCCGGCTTTTTCGCCCTTGCCGTGGAATCCAGACTGCTGTCAAGGGATGTAAAGAAAGCCTCAGCAATGGTGCGTAACGCTTCACCCGAACGTGCCGATTATCTCCGACGCGAGCGGGAGGATATCATCTACCGCGTTCATCCCAACTATGCAAAAATTTCGGGACTTCTTTCCGATTATGATAACGATATTTCGGCGGGACGCGAACTGGCGCTCACAATCTCTCAGCGTTTCGATCCCATAACCCTGGTTGCCAATGCCGCCACCGTACACCGCTACGGCACGGACGACTCCGAAGTCGGCGCGGAAGTAACATTCCCCGTTCCGGGCCGTCCCTTCTACGGCACCGCCGGTTTCACGACAAGCCCGGATGCCGACTTCCTCCCTCAGGCAACCATCCGTGGCGAAGGGACCTACATCCGCAACGGCATCGAATACTCCCTGGGCTACACACGCATGGAGTTCAGAAAAAGCAGTGCAGATGTAATGGTAGTCGGCGTACTTGGCTATCTGGCCCCAACGCTTACGCTCAACGAGCGGCTTTACTTCGTTCCGGAAAAGGGAACTTTTTCGCTCCTTTCCACTTTACATTACGAACCAAGCCATCGATTGCGCGGCTACTATTCTCTCGGGCTCGGCACGGCCAGCGAGACAGATCCCGACACCAACGCCATAGATAGATATCTCACGGTCTCAAACCGCCTCGGAGTAGAATACAGACCGTTCGTCTCCGTCAGCGGCGGAGGCGAAATCTTCAGCGAATACCGTAACGGACTCTACACCCGCCAAGGGGTTCAACTCTTTGTGAAGTACTGGTGGTAGCATGATCGACCCATTTTACTGGATATTCGGCCCACTGACCACATACAGGACCATCCTCGTCGCAACCATACTTTTGCTGGCGTTTATGACCATAGTCCTCCTGGTGACCCTGGTCGTCCATAAGATTTACGTGGAACTGCGGGAGACAAGATCCTTAAGACTTCGCAAGAAGTTCAACGATATTTTCCCGTCATTTATCAACGGAAAAGACGAACATCTTCCTCATCCTAAACAGACCATTGCCATCGACGCACTTGCAGACGTTGCCATAGACCAGATAGCCAGGGCCGATCGCAGCACCGCCAACCGTATTCGCGCAGAACTCAAGCAGGCCGGCATCGTTGACAACCTGCTCCAAAGGCTCAGCAATTCACGCTCATGGGTAAGGCGTTACCGGGCACTTGAACGACTTGGTTTCCTTAAACTTGCGGATCTAAGGCCGATCTACCTGGAACTCATTGTGGATGAATCCGATGTACGCATTGTTGCCAAGGCACTGTGGGCGGCAAGTTACGTCATAGAAGAGGAAGATATTCCCCTCATAACCGATTTTCTGGGCGACTCGAATTTCATGTCGGCGAAGTTCAACGAATATCTGTTCACCAACATGATCGGCGAATTCCGGATCAAACAGGGAGATGATACAACCATTTCCATAATTGAAAGATTTCTCAACCAAGAAACCATACCCGTCCTTCTCAAGAGAGACATTATAGAATCATTAGGAAAGATGGGGTTCACCCAATGCGTACCCTTGATTTTCGATGCGTTCCATCGCTACCGGGATATCACCGAAATGCGAATAACCACTCTGAGGGCACTCGGAGGGCTTTCAACCAGCTCCCTCTGTGAGGTCATCATACCAGCCCTCACCGATCCCGACTGGCGGGTGCGGATGGTTGCATCCCGCAGTGCCAACCTGTGCAGCGATAGCAGTGTCCCCTACCTGGAAGACCTTATGCGGGACAAGAACTACCATGTCAGGATAAACGCAGCAAAGACCCTGCTTACGCTCGGCGAACAGGGCAAAGCAGCCCTTAACCGGGCACTTACCGGAACCGACCGCTTTGCGCGCGACATATCCCATTTTGTTTTAAGCGGATCAAGGTAATGTTCGATTTCATCCTTTACATAGTTATGGCGGTGGAAGTGATTATTCTAATCTACTTCCTGTTCCTCAACGGCAGCTACACCATCCTCACTTTCCTCTCTCTTTTCAACATTCGGGGACAGTTGGCTGTGGCTAGCCGGCAATATATCGACGAACTTTCGACCGGCGTCTTTTACCGCCCCATCAGCGTCCTCGTACCCGCATTCAACGAGGAGAAAACCATCATTCCCTCGGTGTCTAACCTCCTGACGCTCAACTTCCCCGAATATGAAATAATAGTTATAAATGATGGTTCTAACGACGAAACCCTGTCGCTGATGATCTCAAAGTTCAACATGGTGGAAATCGATCGCCCTCTCAGCCTCAAACTCCAACACCAACCGATCAGAGCCCAGTATGTCTCGATCAATCACCCGAACCTGTTTCTCGTGGACAAGGAAAACGGCGGCAAGGCGGATGCGCTGAACGTCGGCATCAATGCCAGCCGTTACCCGCTCTTCTGCTCCATGGACGCCGATTCGCTTCTGGAAAGCGATGCATTGATCCGGGCTTCGAAACTTTTTGTTGAAGACCGGGAAGTGATAGCCACCGGGGGAATTATCCGTGTTCTAAACGGCAGCACCGTGGAAAACGGGAAAATCACCAGCGTACGGGCACCGAACCGTGCAATCGAGTGTTTCCAGTCAGTGGAATACATCCGCGGTTTTCTAACGGGGAGAACATCCTGGAACGCCTTTAACAGTCTGCTGATCATCTCCGGCGCATTCGGCATCTTTCGCAAGGATATGATTCAGGCCATCGGCGGGTATCGAAAAACCGTCGGCGAAGATATGGACCTGGTGGTAAGACTGCATCGACACTGCAATAAAGAAAAGATCCCCTACAAAATCCTCTTTGTTCCGGATCCGGTCTGCTGGACCCAGGTCCCTTCGGACTATCGCTCGCTGCTTAAACAGCGCAACCGCTGGCATCGCGGCCTCATCGACAGCCTCCGGTTCAGCAGGGGGATGGCTCTCAACCCCCGTTACGGCAAGGTTGGGCTGGTTGGCATTCCTTACTTCACACTCGTGGAAGCATTCGGGCCCTCCATCGAATTCGCCGGTTACTTTGCATTTGTCTTCTTTTTCTTCTTCGGCTACATAAGCCGCGATTTCGCACTTCTATTCCTTCTGGTATCCGTTTTGTGGGGCACATGGCTGAATGTCGGCTCCATACTGCTCGACAATCTTATCTACCGTCGTTACCACAGCGTGTGGGATCTGCTCAAGTTGTCCTTCTTCGGCCTGGTGGAGTTCTTTGGTTATCGGCAGCTCATCGTCGTGGAACGTCTCATCGCCACATTTACCTTCTGGAAAACCGAGTGGGGCAAAGCACGACGTCAGGAAATAAAAGATGATATCCCTCAAGAATCTGTTTAAACGAATAGTTTTCGTACTGCCTCGCGCCATTCTGGTTGGAATTTTCCTGTTCACACTGCTGGTAACGGTTCTGAGCAATTTCGATTACTTTGAACCGTACATTCCACCGGTTTACCTTGCCCGCGCCTCGATCCGCAACTACAACGACCGGATCCTGGTTGGCCCGTACCCGCATCTGGACGAAATGAAAGCTCTGAAGCGCAACGGTGTGCAGACCCTTATCAGCCTTCTCGACACCTCCCTGCCCCAGGAAAAGGCGCTTGCCGACCGGGAGGCCATAAACGCCAGCCGTCTCGGGATTGATGTCCGGTTTTTCCCCCTGGGATACCTTCCGGTTGACAGCGAACAAAACCGGAAAACGCGTGAGCAGATCATGGCCATGGTCGCAGGCGACAGGAAAAAGCTCTATATTCATTGCTATCTGGGCCGGCATCGGGCGAACTTTATTGCCGATGGACTCTACGGCATAGAACCGCCAACCGGCAAGAAGCACTAAATGCCTTGACAGGATTGGGCAACTCATCGTTAATAGAAAAATGGCAATCAAAAACAGGCACTCAGACAGCAAGAAAAAGAATCAGGACAACACAGCTAATCGAATACTGCGCACAGGGCAGCTCGTGACGCTCGAAATTACCGGTCTGGATGATGAAGGATTCGGTACGGCATCCTTCGAAGGAAAGAAGGTTCTCATTGCCGGGGCTCTACCCGGTGAAACCGTAAGTTTCAAGGTAACCCACTGCGGGGCGCGGACGGCATTCGGCGAAACCGTCACAATCCTGTCTCCCTCCCCATACCGCATGGCATCCTCGCAGTGCACCATTGCCGCCTGCAGCAACTGTCCGCTTATTTCCATGAACTACCAGGCGCAGCTTGACCTGAAACATCGTTGCATCGAAAGGGAAATCCGTACCTTCCCGTCGCTTCGCGCAGTTCCGGTACACGACGTGATTCCGTCGCCTCGCCCCCTTAACTACCGCAACTCCGCCAAACTTGTGGTGGCCGGCACCTTCAGGTCGCCGATCATCGGAATATACCGGCGCAACAGCCACGACGTTGCCGACATTGCCTCCTGCCCGCTCCACCATCCCCTCATAAACCGGATCGTTGACGTCGTGAAAGAAGGGATCACCAAGGGGAAAGTTCCGGTCTACAATCCCCGGACCGGCACCGGTTTCCTGCGCTACCTGGTGGTACGGGTTTCCGAGCATTCCGGCCGGGCAATGGTTGTTTTCGTCACTGCAAGAAGGAGTTACAACGAGATTCATCATCTGGCCAAATACATTCAGCGGCTTGTGCCGGAACTGGATGTGGCGGTCCAGAACGTGAACGCCTCGGAAGGGAATGTGGTTCTTGGCCAGCAGGACCATTTCATAACCAGGGATCATGCCCTTATTGACGAACTTGGCGATGTGCGATTTTCCATCTCTCCCCGCTCCTTCTTCCAGGTGAACAGCGGCAGTGCCCGCATCATCTATGAAAAGGTCCGGGAGTGGAGTGCCCTGACCGGTCAGGAGATGGTGGTCGATCTCTATTGCGGCATTGGCGGGATATCGCTCTTTCTTGCAGGCCAAGCACGGGAGGTACATGGCATAGAGTACGTGGATGCCGCCGTGGCCGACGCGGAGCGTAATGCCAGGCTGAACCGTGTCCACAACTGCTCCTTCGAAGCAGGTGATGCCGCCGAGTTGCTGCGGGATCATATTGAAGACGGTGCGGAGCCCGATCTTATAGTATTGAACCCTCCCCGCAAAGGGTGCGATCGCAAGGTACTGGAAACGGCGGCAGCCTCAGGACCGGGCAGAATTATCTATGTCTCCTGCTCTCCGGCAACCCTTGCCCGTGATCTGGATATCCTGGCTGGTCTCGGCTATCGGACCCTGGAGATTCAACCGGTTGACATGTTCCCCCAGACCCCACACGTTGAAAACGTTGCCCTCCTTGTGGATGCGCGCAGCGAAATCAACAATCAGGCTCCCTCCATGACCGGAAGCAGCCGGAAACAGCTGCAACAACGCAAAAAGAAAGGGGTGTCCGCCTGAACGGGCACCCCTTCCACTTACCTATAGCCGGTCGAAACCGCTACTTTCTCAAAACCTTCACAACCGACGAAAAGTCCTCTTCGCCACGACCGTCCTTGACCCCCTGCTCGTAATTCTTGCAGGCCACCAGGGCGGCCGGTAGGTCCAGCCCCAGCTTGTGCGCTTTTTCGAGCACAAGTTCCAGCTGTTCATGAACATATTTGAGAGCCAGGTTGCGGGTAAAATCCCCACGGGCAATCACGCGCCCCTTTGAATGGAACAGTGGCGAGGCTACGCCGCCGGAATCTAGAACTTCGAGAATCTTGTCAACATTGAAGCCCATTTTCTCACCGAAGACAATGGCTTCAGCAAGGGTTTCCATTAATTCGGCCTGGACCAGGTTCACCACGAATTTCATGCGGGTGGCATCACCAATGGCTCCCACATGGATGATATTGAGACCGAAAAACGAGAACAGTTCACGGCACCGCCCGAGGAGCGAAGGATCGCCGCCGGCCAGGATGGTGAGAAGTCCGTTGGCAGCATGCTCCTTGGTTCCCCAGACCGGCGCATCAAGGAACAGAACTCTGTGCTTTTCAGCCTCGTCTGCCATTTCCTTGGTGCTTTCGAGGGAATGGGTACCCATGTCAACGAGAATTGTACCGGGATCAATCCCGGCGAAAATGCCGTCCTCGCCGTAAATATCAGGCTTCAGGCGCTCTTTTTCCGGGCGGATGTAGATTACGATGTCTTGTCCCTTGGCAACCTCACGGGGAGTACCCGCTCCGGTTGCGCCAAGTTTCACGAGATCGGCAACTGCCTCCGGGCTCGAATCATAAACCGACAGGTTGTAGCTTCCCTTGAGAAGGTTCGCGGCCATATGCCTGCCGACGGTGCCTAACCCCAAGAAACCGATATTTCTCAACATTGCACGCCTCCCGAATCATCAGTAAGTGAACATATATTCCATGAACGTACATAATAGTACAATGTGTTTAACGCTTGTACAATAGAAGAGTTTAAAAAAATAACACCGTTTGCTTTACCGCGACTTTGTAACGCCAACCCTTTTGCAAAAAGACGTCAGGGAACAGGTGGCACAACGGGGCGAAATCGGGGTACAGTGATTTTGCCCGAACGCAACAAGATAATCATTAATAACTCCCCAATACTCGGCGGGGAGTTTCCGGCGCAATGCAAACTCCGTCTCTTCCGGGGTTTTAGTGCTGACATACCCCCAGCGATTGCAGATGCGGTGCACATGAGTATCAACACAAATTGCAGGATTGCCGAACCCCAGCGTCACGACCAGATTCGCCGTTTTGCGCCCCACCCCCTTGAAAGTCAGCAACTCGTCCAGGTCGCCGGGAACCTTCCCGCCGTAATTTTCCACCAGCGTTCGGCAGATGCCCTGGATCTGAACCGCCTTGTTCCGGAAAAAACCCACCGGGTATATGGCACGCTCTATTTCATCCAGGGAGAGCAGAAGCATCTTTTCCGGCGTGTCAGCCAGCGAAAATAGCCGCTCGGATGCGGCACCAGTGGTCTTATCCTGGGTACGAAGTGAAAGAATGCAGGAAACGAGCACTTTGAAGGGATTGCCCTCCCGCTGCGAGACGATTGTCACCGCGGGAGTCGGCCATGCTTTCACGGCATCGGCAAGCAACGCCATGACGTCATGGATATCGGAGTCTCTCACGACAATCCCCGGTTCCTGAAAATGCGCATGAACAGGACACCGATAATGGAAAGGCTGAGTCCGACGCAAAGGAAGAGATATCCGAGGCTGCGCCCCTCGCCCCACCCCAAGAAATCGCTGCCATGCATGAAAGCTATAAGGTAAAGGCCAAAAAAGGTAAGAATGCCACCGATTATGTAGAGTCCCATTGCAACTACCGCCAAGACAATTCCCATGTCTTTTTTTGCCATTTATCCATCCCCTCGCTGTGTGAATATGCCGCCTGCGCCGGGCAACCCGTTCCGCCGATGGCTGAAAAATACTACCGGAACTGTACGTTCCTGACAACCGCTATCTATTTCTCTCCTGCAACCGGAACTCTTGTGCTTGCAAAGCATAATAGAGCATGGTTAAGTTATCCATCACTAGGCATCATTACAGAACAGGAATTTATCCCATGATGAAAACCATAGATCTCCATGTCCATACAAACCACTCCGACGGTCTCCACTCCCCTGCCGAAATTGTGAGAATGGCTGTCGAGCAAGGCCTTGCCGCCATAGCCATCGCAGACCATGACACCGTGAACGGGCTCGACGAAGCGATCGCCGTCGGCGCGGAACTGGGGATCGAGGTAATCCCTGCGGTTGAATTATCCGCCGAGCTCGGCCGCTATCGCGACATGCATATCCTTGGTTATCACTTCGATTACCGGGATGCCGGTCTTGGGCAGATGCTGGCCGAGTTCAGGCTCAATCGCGACAACAGGGGAAGAGCCATTGTCGAAAAGATAAACCGGCGGCTTTTGGATGGACGGAAAGACCCCATCTCCTACGACGAGGTCATAGGTCTGGCAGGAGGCGCAGTGGGAAGGCCCCATATCGGCAGGGCGCTCCTGGAGCACGGCTACGCCCGGGACATGGAGGATGCATTCCGCAGGTACCTCATCCCCTGCGACGTCCCCAAGCGCTATATACCCGCCGCCGACGCAATCTCTGAAATCAGGAGGACAGGCGGCGTTTCGGTGCTGGCCCACCCATTGACCATAAACACCGATCGTCGCGAACTCAAGAAAATCATCTCTGAGCTGGCCGACCTCGGACTGGACGGCGTTGAGGTATTCAACAATATGTGCTTCCAGGACGATATGATTTTCTTCGAATCCCTCTGCGGAGAGCTCGGCCTCCTCATGACCGGCGGATCAGACTTCCACGGATTCGAGAATGACGTGGAAATCGGCACGGGGCGAGGCGGACTCGCGGTCGCTTACAGGCTTGCGGAAGCAATTAAAACCCTTGCGGGGTCCCGAAAAGCGGCGTCACAGGACAAACTCCCATGAAAAGTCCAGGCAAGGCCGATGCGCGTCAAGTGCTGCAAATGATGCGCTGGGTGGCGCGGACAAGAATCTCTCACCTGCGTGAAAATGTCACCTTCCATGATAACGACCGCCGAAATTACTATCTGCGGCAATACGAAGAGAGATTGGCTCAGATTGAACGCCTGATACGACATATAAGCATCGCACTCGTCGAACCACCGGACGAAAAGCCGGACAAATAAAGCTGTCTCCCCGCAACAAAAAAGGACCCCCGGCACGGATATGCGAGAGTCCTTTTTACCCTTGAAGGCTCAAGTACGGCTAATTGCGTAAAACGCCGCAGCGGCTCACTCCTTATAGTGTTTGTAATTCGACACGATGAGTTCATCCTCAATCCTGCCGACCCCCTTTACAGCGGAAGCGATACGGAGCGTTTCCAGTCTCTCGGCATCGGAGTGCACGTGCCCCGCAAGACAAACGACATCCTTTTTGGCACTTATCTTGACATGGATATTCTCGATGGTGCGGGAGCGGAAAAGTTCGGTCTCGACCTTCTTGCAGAGGATAATCCCGTCGACAACCTCGCGAGTCTCGATCTCGCCGTCTTTCAGGCGGGGATCCCTGGCTGCGGCGATTATACTTTCAATGATTGCAGTCTGGGACATGCGCGAAGTATTGAATACCTGATCGTAGCCCAGCGGATCATTCCAGTCGCGATTGAAGTAGAAATGAATAAAGCCGCCGCGCTGATGGTCGCTCTTGCGGATAAGTTCACGGGCCAGATCGGGGTCGATCCATTCCCGCTCGGAGAGGCTTTCCACGCGGTCCTCGAAAGGGGCCACGAAACGAAGCCGCAAGACGTTTTCCACCTCTGAGAGAAGATCCTGGGAACCTCTTCCGTAGAGGATAACATCACCTTTACTGGCGCATTCAAGCAGAATAATCTCAATCGTGTTGAGGTGGGCGGCATGGAGCCGGTCCTCGGCGGTTATATAAACCGGGGGCTTTTCATCGACCCTCTTGAACACCTCCGTATCAAGGCCGTACTTGGAGGCAAGCTCGGCAATCCTCGCGCCGTCAACAAGAGTATGTTTCAGCCGTTTCGCCACCTCTTGGGCAATCTGGTAGGCGCCGGTTCCCATCTCTCTGGAAATAGTAATAATCGCCATCATCCCCTCCGGTCTTGCAAAAAGTGCTAGATACTACCATGACAAGGGTACGTATACAAGGGGCTAATTCATGTGATAACATACGCTGCAACAACGCTTTATAACGGAGTTAAACAAGGCGAAATGACTGATTTCATTACCCGTTTAATCATATTCACCCTGATACATTCATTATTGGCACTTCCCCGCCTCCAACGGGGAATTGGCGAGGCATTCCCCCGTATCAAGCGTTTTTATCGACTGTTATACAACGGGATTGCCGTGGTGACATTCTTCTGGGCAATGGGCACCTGGCATCTGGCACCGGTCCTCTACATCGTGCCCGGAGCAGGGAGTCTCCTCTTCTATCTCATGCAACTGATTTGCCTTGGCCTTATTGCCCGGTGCACCGCACAGACCGGCATGGGTGATTTCCTCGGTTTGGGGCAACTGCGCGGCATTCCCCGGCAGCACCAGCTCGTAACCACCGGCTGTTACGGCATGGTGCGCCATCCGCTCTACACTTTGTCATTCACCTTCCTGGCACTTAACCCGGTGATGACTCTCAAATGGTTGATACTCACCATTTATTCAAGCATTTACTTCGTAGCCGGAGCGAAAATCGAGGAGAGGAGACTGACTGCTGAATTTGGCGAGGCATACCGCCACTACCAGGAACGGGTACCGATGTTCCTTCCGAAGATGCGAAAATAGGAACATCGCGTCAAGGAGAGGAAAATAAACTCTACTCAGTCGAAACGAACTTTCCGCACACCATCAACTGACACGAGGGAATCAACAAGGGTGCCCTTGGTGTCGCGCATATTCAACTTCACTTCGAATTCAAAATAGATACGCGCAGCATCCACATCCCGCTCCACGTTGAGATCGATAATTTCCAGCTGCCTCGCATTCAGTATCTTCTCAATCCGGTCAAGCTGCCCTGCCACATCATCACTCCAGACCTTTACGGCATTGTACCTGTCGCGGTTCAATACCCCCTCAACCCGTTTCAGTAAGAGGAGAGTCGCCAGAGAAATCGTGGTTACCACCAATGGGACAATGAAAAGACCTACCCCGCATGAGAGTCCTATGGCAGCGGCAATCCAGAGACATGCGGCAGTTGTAAGGCCGCGGATGGATGATCCCTCCCGGATTATGGCGCCGGCGCCCAGAAAACCGATACCGGTAACCACTTGGGCGGCAACCCGGCCAGGATCGACACCAACGGGACCGGCTGAGGTGAAATTGCCGTACAACCTGTGGAATTCAAGGGAGACAGCGACAAAGAGGCACGACCCGAGAGAAACCAGCAGGTGGGTCCTGAACCCGGCGGGACGGCCATGAATCTCCCGCTCCAGGCCGATAAGCCCTCCCAGGAGGGAAGCGAGCAGAAGCCGGCCGATCATATCAAGGTTGAATTCCATAACTATCCACCTGCCTGGTTCATTCTGCCTTCAAGTGCTCCGGCGTCAGGGTTATGGTGAGTACGAAGCGCTCTTCCCCCCCGTCACTCCTGACAGTCAGGGGCACCCGCAAGGCACCGCAAGAAGATACCGACACCTCCCCATCAAGGGCCACGGATGAAGTCTTATCAAGAGAAGCTCTGGTGTCCCCCTTTGATATTTCTCC
The DNA here is from genome assembly GCF_017338855.1 of Geobacter benzoatilyticus. Lineage (NCBI taxonomy): Bacteria > Pseudomonadati > Thermodesulfobacteriota > Desulfuromonadia > Geobacterales > Geobacteraceae > Geobacter > Geobacter benzoatilyticus. The sequence goes on along the minus strand of NZ_CP071382.1, from coordinate 2,826,642 downwards.
ATAATTGGCCGGCACTTCTTCACCCGGCAGCTCCGGCGAACCCTCACCGGCCAGAGTCGCTTCAGAAGCCTCCCGCACCGGGGCCGAATCGAGCATGTCAACGGGTTCACTGCCCTGCTCTTCACCCTGAAGGTTCCTCATGACCTGCTTTACTACCGTGGAGAGGACTTGCAGGACCCCCTCGCCCGACCTGGAGGCTGATTTTACTGCCGTGAAGCCGGAACCGTCCACGAGCCCGGCTATCTCCTCCGGGCTGCACGCATCGGGCAAATCACTCTTGTTGCACTGAACCACGCAGGGGAGCTTCTCCAGGTCCTGCCCATAGCTCAGAAGAAAACTTCTAAGGTTTTCCATGCTCTGACGGGTGGCCGCACGGGATTCCGGCGACGAATCCGCAACGAAAACGATGCCGTCAGCCCCCTTAAGGACGGTCTTCCAGGTGAACGGATTGGAAACCTCACCCTGTACGGTATAGAGATGGAAACGGACCCGGTAGTCGTTCAGTTCTCCTAAACCGGGAGGCATGAAATCAAAGAAAAGCATCTTGTCAACCTGGCCACCCATGGTCTTTATCGGGCCACGGAACTCCGGCTTCAGTTTCCGGTGGATAAACTGAAGCGTCGTGGCTTTGCCGGCAAGGGGGGTACCGTAGTAGACGATCTTCGCATTGATTTCACGCTTCGTTCTGTTAATCAGGGCCATCGTGGCCGTCCTCCTGTTAATCCTTTTTCTTGCTGAGAAGCAACTTCCTGGCTTGGGTTGAAATAATCGACGAGATATTCTTGCTTTTTGCCAGATGCCCCAGGTCTTTATCGGTCAGTGTCGCCAGGAACCGGAGCGCTGCCGGAAGCGGCGTCTTGTTGTTCTCCACAAGCGCTTTGCGAATCTGATAGTTCTTGATCCACTCCTTGTTGGCACAGATAACGCGGAGTATTTCGTCATTCTGGACGGCAGACTTGGAGATCGTCAGAACTTCCTGTTCCGTTATCCGTGGATTCTTGATGACAGTGCCGGAAACGAGTTTGTTGGAATCGCGGATCAGTATCATCCGCCATTCCTTATCGCCGGTCTGGGCTATCTTGATCTTATCGGGAACACTCATTACCTGGGCAAGCTGGTATTTCCCCCGGAATTCCTCACTCTCCTCATTCACCTCAATCTCCCCTTCGCCGGCAAGCTCATCATCGACTTCCGGCTCATCATATCCGTGGGGATGAGCCTTGGGCGAGCTCTCTATACCGCAGCCGGCGAGGAAAGATCTTGTTTCGTCGCTGCAATGGGGATGGGAGGCGATGAGCTTCGCTATATCCGCCTTCCGCCAGTGAACACGTGCAATGCCGTCCAAAATCCTCGGATGAATGGATGAAGTGGTGACGGCCTCGCGGAGAATGTCATCGGACAACTCTGCGAAACGTCTCCGTGCGTTTTGCAGCACGGCATCGTCATGGTCGTGGGCCAGGACAAACAGCACCGTAGCTGAATCCGCGGGAGAGAGTTCCACCTCTCCCGCGACAACCTTCAGTTTTTCAGAAACCGGGGTATCCCCTGAAATAAACACAGCAGCCCGCGAAGATATTTTAAAGGTGATTTTCAGAAAACCCCTCCCTTATTTGCCAACCGGCACCACAGAGGGAGAAAGGCCTTTTTTCTTCAACCGCGCGGCATCATCCAGCGCAGCTGCGCGGTTATCGTACTTGCCGACGGTCAGGAGGAGAGTCGGTACGGATACGCTCGCACTCTTCAGAGTAACCCGGTAACCGAGCCCTTCCAGCCTCTGCCGCTCCTTTGCAGCCCGCTCTTTCACAAAATAGGAACCGGCATAAACCCGATAGGAACTCCCCTCTTTAAGCACAAAACCTTCCACGGTAGCATCGCGCAGTTTCTGAAGCTCCTTGCGGGCGGTCTCCTGGTCGGCGTATTCACCAAAAAGAAGGCGAATCATCGGCTCTTTTTTCAAGCTCCCATCTTTTACAACCGGAGTTAGCCCGGCATCCCGCACTTTTGCCTTATCTTTCTCCATGGCTGCCGGCACGACGTACTCACCAATCCGGAGTGTGTAATCGCCTCCCGCCACCACGGAGGCGGCAGTTTTGGAAACAGCCGCGGTTTTCGCCTTTTGGGGCACGGCAACAGCTGTAGTAGAGGTCTTTTTCGGCTTAACCGCAATGGCCGCCGATTTCTTCGCCTCTTTTGCCACAGGTTTTGGGGCCGCCGCCTTCGGTTTCTCGACTTTTTCCGGCTGGCGGACTGCCTGTTTCACCGCCACTGGCACCTTGGCCGGTGGGGCCGGTTTGGGCTGCTCCTTTTTCACTGCGGGGGCTGCCGGGGCAGCAGCCTTCGGAGGTTCGACTACAGCCTTTTGCTGGGCCTTCTTTTCCGGCGCGGCAGGTTGAACCGCCGGCTGGGGAGGCACCGCCGCAGGTGCCGGCGCCTCTGCCGGAGCAGCCGCAGGAACCTGATCGGCAGGCCGTGGAGGTATCGGCTGTTTAACCTGGCTGGTTTGTACCGGCTCAGGAGTTTTTACTTCCTCACGCGGCGCGATTAGGTCGGTGAAATAGAAGAGATAACCAAATACCGCCATAAGAAGCAAAAGCACCAGCAGTAGGAGACGGGTGGAGCTCGCACCCCCTTTTGGCGACTTTCCCCCCGGCTCCTGGTCAAATTCGATGTTCATCGGATACATTCCTCCTGGTTATGCAGCTGTCAGTGATTGTTCTTTTCCTTTGCCTTTGCAGACTCGGCAATGATTTTCTGGGCCAAATGGCTCGGTACTTCCTCATAGTGGGAGAATTCCGTGGAGAAGAGCCCCCGGTCGCTGGTCATGGATTTCAGATCGTTGGCATAGGTAAGCACCTCGGCCATGGGAACAACCGACCGGATAATCTGCGAATTGGCCTTCGGTTCCACGCCGACAACCTTTCCGCGCCGGGAGTTCAAATCGCCGATAACGTCTCCCATGGTTTCCTCCGGAACCGTTATCTTCATATTCATCATCGGCTCCAGGAGCACCACCTTGGCTGTCTCCATGGCCTTTTTGAACGCCATGGAACCGGCCACCTTGAACGCCATTTCAGAAGAGTCCACCGTATGGAACGAACCATCGTAAACCGCAGCCTTGAAATCCACCAGGGGGTAACCGGCCAGGAAACCATCCTGAGCGGCTTCGAATATCCCCTTTTCAACAGCTGGTATGTACTGGCGCGGAATTACGCCCCCGACTATCTTGTCATCGAACAGGAAACCTTCACCACGCTGCAAGGGAGTAAACTCGACCCAGCAGTCACCATACTGCCCCCGCCCCCCTGACTGTTTCTTGTATTTTCCCTGGGCTTTCACCTGTGCCTTGAACGTTTCGAGATAAGGCACTTTCTGGGTTTTCATCTCAACTTCGACATTGTACTTGCGCTTGAGCTTCTCGATGGTCACCTCAAGGTGCACCTGCCCCATGCCCGAGAGGATCAACTCGTGGGTCTTCTCGTCGCGGTGCGCCTGTATCGTCTGGTCCTCTTCCATGAGCCGCTGCAACGCTCCGTGGATTTTGTCCTCGTCATTTTTGGTCTTTGGCTGGATAGCATAGGAAATGACCGGTTCAAGCGGCTTCGCAGGTTCATAAATGATGGGCTTGTCCTTGTCGCAGAGAGTGTCGCCGGTAAGGGTCTCCTTGAGTTTGGCCACCGCGACAATGTCTCCCGCCACGGCCTGCTTGATGGGTTTCTGCTTCTTACCCTCCAGTTCGTAGATCTGGCCGATCCGCTCCTCGCAGTTGCGCACGGAATTGTAGACAGTCGAGTCGGAATTCAGAGTGCCCGAGTACACCCGAAAAATGGAAATCTTGCCGGTATAGGGATCTGAAGTTGTCTTAAAGACAAGAGCCGAGAATTTTTCCGACTCGTCGGGCTTGCGCTCCTCCAGTTCGCCGGTAACCGGATGCGCACCGACAACGGCTCCGCGGTCGAGGGGCGAAGGCAGGCAGTGGCAGATGTAATCAAGCAAGTTGTGGATACCGATGTTAAGGGTGGCGGAACCGCAGAAAACCGGCGTAAAGGTATAACGGAGCGTACCGATCCTCAGGCCGTCGAGAATCTCTTCCTCGGTAAGTTCTCCTGCCTCCAGATACTTCTCGGTGAGTGCATCATAGGCCTCGGCGGCGGTCTCCACCAGGATGTCCCGGAGACGCTGGGCCTCATCCATGTCTCCGGCCGGAATCTCTTCCTCCGTAAACTTCCCGGAGCCGTCCTTTGCATAACGATAGGCCCTCATTTTGACAAGGTCGATGACCCCCTCAAAGGTATCGGCCGCCCCCAGGGGCATCTGAACCGCAACCCCACGGGCATTGAGCGACTTCTCCATATCATCGAGGGCGCGCAGGAAGTTGGCATGCTCACGGTCCATCTTGTTTACGAAGGCAATCCGGGGGAGTTCGAACTCGTTGGCCCACTCCCAGACTTCTTCGGTCTGGACTTTGACACCTGATATGGCCGAGAGGATAACGACGCACCCCCCCAATGCCCGCATGCAGGCACGGGTATCGGCGATGAAGTTGCCATAGCCGGGGGTATCGACGATGTGGAGCGAATGACCATTCCATTCGCAATGGTCGAGGGAGGACGAAATCGAGATCTTCCGCTTGATCTCCTCGGGTTCGAAATCCATGGTCGAGGTACCGTCATCAACACGGCCGAGACGGTCTGTCATCCCCGCAGCAAAAAGCATGGCTTCCGTGAGAGAGGTCTTGCCAGCGCCGCCGTGGGCGACAATTCCGAGGTTTCTCAGCTTTGCGGTATCATACTTGCCCATACATCCTCCCATGATGATAAGGTATAGGTCGTCATCGACCTTTTGACTTCCGCTCTACTTCGCCTTTTCACTCCCGATTACGTTCGTACAGTATCCTGAGCCCCTCCAGTGTAAGATAATCCTCTACCGCTTCAATTGTTTTCGATTCCGGTGCTATCATCCCGGCAAGCCCCCCCGTTGCAATGATCCGCGGAGAATCCTTGCTCTCAGCCCTCATGCGGCTGACAATCTCGTCCACAAGGCCGACATAGCCGTAAAATATGCCTGCCTGCATTGAATTGACAGTATTACGGGCAATAACCACCGGAGGCTTTATTATATCTACCCGTGGCAGTTTGCTCGCCCGCTGAAACAGCGCCTCCATGGATATTACAAGCCCCGGGGCGATAGCGCCGCCGCAATATTCCCCCTTGCGGTTCACATAATCAAAGGTGGTTGCAGTGCCGAAATCGACGATAATCAGGGAAGTCTTGTATTTCTCATAACCGGCCACCGCATTGACAATCCGGTCAGCCCCCACCTCCTTGGGGTTGTCATACTGTATCGGCATCCCGGTCCGGATGCCAGGGCCCACCACAACGGGGGAATAGCCGAAGTAATTGAGGGAAAGCCTTTCCAGCACCCCGGACAGGGTCGGCACAACCGATGAGATGATAATGGCCTTCACATCCTTGAATTCGAGGCCTGCCCCCCGGAACAACTCTCTGATCAAGATGCCATACTCGTCGGACGTCTTGGCCTTGTCGGTGGATATACGCCAGTCGCACACAAGTTTCCGGCCGTCATAAATGCCGAGAACGATATTTGTATTGCCAACATCTACGACAAGAAGCATTCATTTCCTCCAAAAACAACGGGACAACAGGTGGCTAGGCCATCACCAGTTCGCTCCCTCACTCATCTATTGTCACATCCCCCGCAAGAACCCGTTCCTGTTTGCCATCCGGAGTTCTCACCAAAAGAGCGCCGATCTCGTCAATCCCCTCAACAGTCCCACTCACTTGCCGCTCCTGACAGTTAACCCGAACCCTGCGGCCCATCACGGCGCTCCGGTCGAGCCAAGCCTGGCGCAGAGGAGCGTACCCTTCAGCACAATAACTGTCATAGTGTGAATCAAGGGCTTCAAGAAGCGCCCGGGTAAAAGAAAGCCGCTCCACCCCATGACCGGCCTCAATGGCCAGGGAACTGGCAGGGTGGCGCAGGTCGCCGGGGAACTGGCTTCGCTGCATATTGATGTTGACCCCGATGCCGAGCACCAGGTAATCGACCCGCTCCATCTCGGCGCTCATTTCGTTGAGCAGCCCCGCCACCTTGAAACCGTTAACCAGTACGTCATTGGGCCACTTGATGACTGGAATCAGGCCGGCGGCACGCTCGATAGCCTCGGCCACTGCCACTGCCGACAGGAAGGTAAGCTGGGGAGCATGAATGGGCATGATCGGCGGCCGCAGGATAACGGAACAATAAAGGTTTACGCCAGCCGGAGATTCCCAGAGCCTGCCGAGCCTTCCCTTGCCCCGGTTCTGTGAATCGGCAATCACAACGGTACCCTCGGCGGCACCTTCTTCGGCAAGGCGACCGGCAAGGATATTCGTAGATTCAGTCTCACTGACGCATACCAGGGAAGTGCCGACAATCTTGACGTTAAGGCCGGTTGAAAGTTCCGCGGGGGTAAGGATATCGGGAGAGGAGACGAGACGGTACCCTCTGGAAGGAACCGCTTCGACGCGGTAGCCGAGGTCCTTGAGGGCCTTGATATGTTTCCAGACGGCGGTGCGCGATACATTAAGGAGGCGGCTCAGTTCTTCGCCGGATACGACGCCCCCGTTACGGCCCCTGAAGATCTCCAGAATCTTTCGGTCGATTTCCCGGCTTCCGCCGGCATCGGGGCGTGGAGACTCACCGCTCACTCTGCCTCCAGAAGCATCGAAATATCCATGGCGCGGGCAGAGTGGGTCAGCGCCCCCACGGAGATGATATCCACCCCCGTTTCGGCTATTCCCCTTACGGTTTCAAGATTAACCCCGCCCGAAGCCTCCACGAGGGAACGACCGCCGATGAGCTGCACCGCCTCAGTCATGGTTGCCAGGTCCATGTTGTCGAGCATTATGATCTCAGCGCCGGCGTCGATGGCCTCGGCCACCTCGGCGAGAGTCTCGGTTTCCACTTCAATCTTCATGGTGTGGGGGATGTAGGCACGGGCACGGGTAACTGCCTGAGTGATTCCGCCTGCGGCAGCTATGTGATTTTCCTTGATCAGAACGCCGTCGTAAAGGCCGGTGCGGTGATTTATCCCCCCCCCCACGCGCACGGCGTACTTCTCCAGAACCCGAAGGCCAGGCGTTGTCTTGCGCGTATCGACGATTCGTGCCCGCGTTCCCGCCACAGCCTCCACGTATCGGGACGTGAGCGTAGCGGTACCGCTCATGCGCTGCAAAAGGTTGAGCGCCACGCGCTCACCCTGAAGCAGCATAGCTGAATCACCATCGAGTTCGGCGATGAGGTCACCAGCTGCAAGCCTTGCCCCATCTCCATGGAGCGGCCTGAAACCGGTCGAAGCGTCCAGAAACGTGAACACCCGTGCGGCCACGTTCACGCCGGCCAGTACCATTGACTCCTTGGCAATGAGTCTGGCGCGGGCCGGACGCCGCTCCGACACCACCGCAAGAGTCGTGATGTCACCCGTATGGATATCTTCCATGAGTGCATTTTCAATAATCCTGTCAAGGCCTGTCATAGGCTCTCCATGTCTCTGAAATTAAGCCTCTATATAGCACAGGACAGGGGTACCCGCAACCGCAAAGAGGGCGCGGCGCCGGGGTTTTCCGCCAGGTTGACTTGGCCGGATGGGTGAATTACAATAACAAACTTTAAGGACAATCAAAGCATGAGCGACCCGACAGACCACAAACAGCCCCGTACCCGCTTCACTCTCATTCAGAAGCTCATCGCCAGTTATGCGGCAATGCTTTTTCTGACCACAACCGCCCTTGCCTTCTCTGTCATGGGGCTCTACTCCCTCAACAGAACCGCAAAGGAAATAGCTAAAACCGACCTTTTTGTCATTGATGCTGCCAACAGCCTCAGAGAATCCATGCTTGCCCAGGAACGTTTTGCCGGGAAGTACTCAATCCTCAAGAGCGAAGAATTCAAAACCCTATATGATCAGCGTCAGGCTGAATTCCTGGCAACCCTTGGAAAAATCGGCAAGCTGGACAATAATGGCCTCTTCCGCTCCATAGTCATCAACTACGATGCCTACCGGAAAGAAACAGGCCGCATCTTCGCAACCGGCGGCAGTGACCCGCTCCCCGCAAAGAAAGAAGCCGACACCGTCGTCAGCCTTATTGAAGAACTTTCCTCCTCCCGGCAGAAGCTTCTTGGGAAAAAACTGGCAGAAGCCGACAAGCGCGAGGCCGATACCGTCAAGCTCACCCTCATGCTTGCTTTTTCCGGTTTTTTCCTGGCAGTTTCCGTAGCAGCTCTCACCCTGCACTCCATCTACACCTCCATCAAGAAACTCAAAAAAGGTATGCACCGAATCGCCGAGGGAGATTTCGACTACGACCCGCACATACCAACCGGTGACGAAATTGGAGCACTGGCGAAAGATTTCTCCCGAATGGGGAAAAAGCTCAAGGAACTTGAGCAGATAAGCCTCGACGCAAGTCCGCTGACGCGTCTCCCCGGCAATATCGCGATCGAACGGGTTCTCAACAGGCGCCTCCAGGCCGGGGAGCCTTTTGTAGTCTGTTATGCCGACCTTGACAACTTCAAGGCATACAACGATCACTATGGTTACATCAAGGCAAGTGAAGTAATAAAATTGACGGGCGAACTTATCCACGATACAGTCCGCGAAGTTGCCGGCAACGACGCCTTCGTAGGTCACGTCGGCGGGGACGATTTCGTAATGGTTGCGGCTGCAGATCTCGGGATCCCCATCTGCGAGAAAGTCATCGCACGTTTCGACGATTTCATCCGCAATCATTACACGGCAGAAGACCTTAACAATGGTGCAATTAAGGGAGTTGACCGCTACGGAGTCGCCCGGAACTTTCCCATCATGAGCATATCGGTGGCCATCGTCATATGCAGCAGCGAAGAATTCTCCTCAGCTGTGGAAATTGCCAAGGCGGCGGCTGATATTAAGGATATGCTGAAGAAATCGCCGGGTAGCAACTACCAGTTCAACAGACGCAGGAATCCCCGATGAATGCACGTAACTTCATCATAATTATGCTGGCCGCCCACCTCTCCGGCTGCGCCATGATCCAGAAATCAATGGAAGGCCATCAACTGCGAAGTGCTCAGCAGGAGAAGCTTGGACAGGCCTTGAGGCAGATTGATCGGGGGAATACGGAAAGGGCCGTTGCCCACCTGAAGTCAATAGTGGCAGCTCCGGGAGTTGCCGGGATTACCGATGAAGCTCTCTTCCGCCTTGGACTTCTTTCCGTACCGTCGGACCTGGACCGTGAAGAACTGTCCAATGCCATCTCTTATCTGGAGCGGCTCCAGAAAGAGTATCCGGTCAGCATATGGGCGACCCAGGCGTCATCGCTCACCTATTTTCTCTCCGGAATCCCGCGCCGCATTCAAACAACTAACGAACTTCGCCGCCAGATAAGAACCCTTAAAGACCTGAATCTCTCCCTGACCAGAGAGAATAAAGAAATGAAACTCAATATTGAAAAACTCAAAACACTTGACCTGGAGCTGGAAAGAAAGTCTAAACCCTGACCTGGACTGTCAAAATTCCCGACACCATCACCAAGATTGTTAAAAAATTCTTTACAAATAATCCTCCTCCCTGCCTCACTCTCCGCCGCAACATGCCAATATACATAACAAATCTCACTACCGCTTTTGGCACTTTTGTTGTATGCCAGATCAATAACCCGTATCATTGCCGTTATCTAGTCAACATCGCCAGCAAGACCGCCGGCCAGGAACAAACCCGTCCATGAACTCAGCATCAGACAACCTGCGTCTATTCGAAAAAAAGTTCGCGATACTCCAGGAGATATCCAACGCCCTCGTGGTTACGGACAACCTGAGTGCAATCGCGAATCTCATGCTTGACCTGGCAATCAACTACACCAAGGCTGAAAAGGGCTCCCTCATGCTAGTCAACGAGCGTGATGAGCTTTATATCCTTGCGGGCCGGGGCATTGACCTCAACCTCATCAGAACCTACCGCGCAAAAATCGGCCAGGGGATAGCAGGAATCGTCGCGAAGAACCGCGCCCCCATGCTGGTGCAGGATCTGGAGGAAGAACCGCAGCTGAAGGGCCTTACCCGCGACCGCTACCGCACCAACTCCTTTGTTTCATGCCCAATCATCAGCAAGAACAGACTCCTAGGCGTCATCAACATTAACGACAAGGTTGACGGAGCATCCTTTAATGATGACGAGTTTTCCCTCATCAAGATAATCGCCAACCAGGCGGCAATAGCCCTCGAAAACGCGATGCTTGTCAGCCAGCTCCGCTTCAAGGCTGCCGAACTGGAGGGTATTAATCGCAAACTCATTGAAAGCGACGTGGTAAAGACCGAGTTTATTACCCGCGTCTCCCACGAACTGCGCACCCCCCTCAACTCTATTAAGGGTTCCGTTTATTATCTCTCGCAATCTGAGCGGCTCTCCCGGAGGGAGCAGGAAGAGTTTTACGACATCATCACCGGCGAAACGGACAAGCTGATCGGCATTGTCGAAAACCAGCTGGACTTCCTCCGTTTCGAAGACGAAACGATGATCATCAATAAAACCGTGGTGAGCCTCCGTGAAGTACTCGGCGAGATCAGCAACTCAAAAAACATCAAAACCCTCTTTGCCCGCAAAGATATTAATCTGAAGATCGAGGTCGACGAAGGGCTTTCCGACATAGTGGGCGACCGCATCAGAATCATGCAGTTCTTCCTCAATATTCTCGAAGGCCTGAACAGTTATCTGGAGCGTGGCGACGAAATCGTCATTTCCGCCAGGGAGAATGACCAGGTCCACATATCCATAGCTCTGCCGCGCAGGCTGCCGGAAAGCATCACCGCATACCTCTTCAGTTCGAACCACCTGTTTCAGACCGATTCACCCGAAGGGCAACTCAAGCTCTACCTGGCCCGCAAGGTTTCCGACATCCACCGCTGGGACCTCGTCGCCGAGAACACCGCGGACGGTCTCCTGATCACCCTGAACATCCCGAAAAGCACCCGGCAGAAAATGGATGCCGTAGTAACCACGACCATCGACATGTTCCTGGAATTCATAACGGAAGTCCTCGACGTTAATATCTGTTCCGTGATGCTTTGCGATGATCTGACAGGGGATCTGATGATCAAGGGGGCACGGGGACTTGACGACCTTCTGATAAAACAGACCCGCGTGCGAATGGGGGAGAGGATTGCCGGGTGGGTTGCCCTAGAGGGTGAACCGCTTTTTGTAGAAGACATCGAGCAGGATCCCCGTTTCGGGAGAAAAAACGTCGCTCAATACAACAGCAAATCGCTCATTTCACTTCCCCTCAAAATCAACGGCAAGGTAATAGGCGTCCTGAACCTGAACAACAAGCGCTCATCCAGCCCATTTACCGAAAGGGATTTCGATCTGGCTCAATCCATGTGTGAACGGGTAGTGCATGTCATAGAAGGGCTCTACGGCGAAGAGCGCCAGGAAGACGAATTCCGTCAACTCATGACGTCATTCGACAGCCTTATCAGCGCCGAGAAGAAATACCACAAAAAGGATTCACGCCTGCCGGACGTTGCCATGGGAATGGCGGCAAAGCTCGGGCTTGGCGAACAGGAGCGCAGGTCCATTCTCTACGCTTCCGTGCTCTATGACCTGGGGCTCGTTCTCCTGGAAGAGAGCATTCTCAGCAAAAAGGGAAAACTGCTTCCGACCGAAGAAAATACTCTAAAAATCCACCCTTACACCACCGTGGGACTACTCGACTCGTTTGAATTCTCCGAGGAAATAAAACAAGGGATTCTCCACCATCACGAACGGTACGACGGAACCGGTTATCCCGACGGGCTTAACGGAAACAATATTCCGTTCATAGCCAGGATTCTCGCAGTCGTTGACGCCTATTGCGCCATGACATCGGAAAGGCCCTACCGCCCCGCCATGGAGCCGGCGGAAGCTCTAGCCGAGATCCGCAAAAAAACCGGGACATACTACGATCCGCAGATGGTGGATGTGCTGGAACAAGTGGTGAGTTAGGCGGCTCCGTACTCCGGTTTCAGTTTATGCACTAATGCCGTATTTCTTCATAAGATCATAGAGGGTTGGCCTGCTTATCCCCAGCTCTTCCGAAGCTTTGGCAATATTCCCCTTGCTGTTGGCAATGGCGCCCTTGATCATTTCCCGCTCTACCCTTTCCCGGGCCTCGCGCAGGGTGGTGACATCGCCGTTGTTTGCCTTGCGCGCCATGGGGCGTTCGATGAATCCGAGGTCATCGGGCTCGACAACTGCCCCGGACGCCATGAGAATGGCACGCTGCACCTTGTTCTCCAACTCCCGCACGTTTCCGGGCCATCCGTAATTTTCCATGTATTCCCTGGATGTTTCGCTAAAACCTTTCACCTTTTTCTTTAAGTCATTGGCGTATCGCTTCAGGAAAAAATTAGCCAAAAGCATCAGATCATCACCCCGACTCCGGAGAGGAGGAAGCGTAACCGTAACCACCCCGATCCGGTAGTAGAGGTCTTCCCGGAACTGCCCCTCCTCCATGGCTTTCAGGATATCGACATTAGTGGCCGCGATAATCCTGGCATCAATGGCGATATCTTCACGCCCCCCAACCCGCTGGATGACCTTTTCCTGCAGAAAGCGCAAAAGTTTAACCTGAAGGTTCAAGGGAAGCTCACCGATCTCATCAAGGAACAGGGTTCCCTTGTGAGCATACTCCACCTTCCCCTGCACCCGGGCCATCGCCCCAGTAAACGCACCCTTCTCGTGGCCGAACAGCTCGGATTCCAGCAGATTTTCCGGAATCGCGCCGCAGTTTATGGGGATGAACGGCCCATCCTTGCGCAGGCTCTGGGCGTGTATTGCCCTGGCCACAAGCTCCTTGCCGGTGCCGCTCTCGCCGTGGATAAGAACTGAAATATCCGAACTGGCAACTTTCCTGATGGTGTTAAACACCTGCTGCATTTCGGCGCACTGGCCCAGTATCCCCTTGGCATCCGTGCCGCACCCGTCAAGGGCGCTCTGGAGCCGCCGGTTCTCGTCCTCCAGGGTCTGAAGGTGGAAAGCCCGCTTTATTATCACCTTGAGTTCGTCAAGATTGATCGGCTTCTGGTAAAAATCATAGGCTCCCATCTGAACGGCCTTCACGGCAATTTCCTTGCCTTCGTTGCCGGTAATGACGATCACCTTCGCCTCGGGGGCTATGCGAAGCATCTCACCGAGGCAGCGAAACCCCTCTTCAGAGCTGTCCTCATGGGGAGGAAGCCCAAGATCGAGAGTAACGACCTGGGGGCGGTGCTTTCGGAACAACTCCAGCGCCTCGGCACCATCGGCGGCCAGAAACAGGGAGTATTCCTTCCCGATGCCCCAGCGAAGCTGGCGGCGGATATCCTCGTTATCATCCACAATGAGCAGTTTTTCCATCAATAACACCCCTGTTTAATTCTGGTCCCCGGCCCCCTGATTGCCGTTGCCGAACGAGACGGTAAAAACAGTCCCGGCACCTACAGTACTTTCAACGTCTATCCGGCCGCCATGGGCCTCAACAATCTGCCGGCATTGATACAACCCGATGCCGAGCCCCTTTGTCTTGGTGGATTTGAAGGGTGAAAAGAGGTGAGTACGGAGAAACTCCTCCGGTATGCCGCATCCGCCATCCCTTACCCGGATGAACGGGGCGCCGCTGCCTGCTCCCACCTCAACCTCGACCGGCCCTTTGCCATCCGTCGCCTCCAGGGCATTTACCAGCAGATTCATCACAACCTTCTGAATCTCCTCACGGTCTACGTGCGCTGGAGTGTCGGCCCCGGCCACTGAAACCGCGCCGCTGCCAGGCACCATGGCAGCCGTATCAACGGCAAGGCGGTATAGATTAACCTGCTCCAGATCCAGCGACCGCTTCTCCGGCAGGTTCTTGAGGCGCGAAATGAGCACCTTCATCCGGTTGACGGTATTGGTGAGGGTATCCAGCAAATCATCCTGGAACTCGGGGTCGGAGATATGCTCCCGCCCGTTGTCCACCGTCAGCGACAACGTGTAGACCAGATTTTTGAGATCGTGGATGATGAAGGCGGAGACCCTCCCCATGACCTCAAGCTCCCGCGACCGGGCAAGCTGTTCCGAAAGGCGATAGTTCAGAAGAGCCGAGGCCGCTTGCCGGGCCAGGGTCTTCATAAGGTCGTAATCTTCGTAAAGATACTGCTCATTCTTATTCACCGGCCGGCCCAGAACGAGCACCGCCTCCAACTCCCTGGGACCGAAGAGCGGCACCAGGAACTGGAGGCCGTTGGCGGAAAAGTAAGCTTCCTGCTCCGGGCGAAGGAGTGGCGCGTCCTCGCGCAGATTTACTACCCACGACCGCTCAATCATGGGCGCCAGGACCGCATCACCCTGACTGAAAGAAACGGCAGTTGGCGGAAGTTCATGACCGGCGGCCCAGAGGAACTCATTGCAATCGAAATCCCTGACAAAGAGGCCGCCGCACCCCATGGCAAATATGTCGCAATAGCCGGAGAGGATAGCCGCCATAAGTTCGCCGCTTTCCCTGGCCGTTGCCAGGCGGTCGGAGAACTGAAGCCACTGGGTGCGGTAATCGTACTTGCTCTGGTAAAAATTCTTATGGAGGAAAACCTTGAGCCTGCGCTTTGCCGTTTCGGAGAGAAGCAAAACGACAAGGCAAATCCCGACGACAAAAGCCCCCCCCAGCGCCAGGGTTTTCTGGTTTCCCTCGCCGAAGTACTTGAGCCCCTCCCCCAGGATCCCCAGAGCTACCAGGTAGAGCCCCACGGCAAAGAGAACCACCGACTTGTAGGCCATATTCCGGGAGACGGCGATTCTGACCCCGTTGCCGCGGGCCACCAGCGAATAGAGCATCATCCCGAGGGCCAGGGTGAAAACCAGAGACCGCAACGGCATCAGGTTCATGTTGATGGTCCGGTAGAGAAGCCCCTGGCTGTAATAGAAAATCAGCACGGCCAGAAAGCTACCCGCGCCGAGAAAATCGAACTTGATCTTCCACCGCGACGAAAGGGAGGCGTTGCTGAAAGTCGCTTCAAGGTTGATCAGCGAGATCACCAGATAGACAAGGAGCCCGCAGTAAAAGAGATAACCGGTGTTTGAGAGGAAGAGGATTCTCTCGGTATCGAAGTCGGGGGAATAGAAAAACGAAACCTGCGGAAAAACGAAAAGGGCCGCAGGAAACAGGAGCGTTGAACCCAGAAGTATCCTCTGGGCGACGGACACTTGCCGCACCCCGGCCGATCTGGCATGGGTGAGGCTGAAGAACAGCCAGGTCGCCGGCACGAGCCCTTCCGCCAGGAGGCTGTAGCGCTTCCAGACAAGCGGGTCGCCGAGGCCCGCCACCGCGGCAAGGTCGAAGCATTCAACGAGAGCAAAGACGGCGATGGCCGCCACCGACACAAAGGCGGAAATGGTGCGGCCACCGCGCCAGAGGGTGCCTGCGGCATAGACTGCCGCCAGAAGTAGCGCCGTCGATGAAAGAACTAGCTGAACCATTGGTCACCCGTAAAGGCGCTACAGCCTCCAGAGCCTGATCTTTGCCTTACTGACCTCGGCCGGATCATAGATCCCCTTCACATCCACGAGTACCGGCCCCTCCCCCATGAGCCCCTTCAGCGCTTCAAGGGAAAGCTCCCGGTAATCCCGGTGAGCCACCGCAGCCACTACGGCGGCAGCGGGCTTCAGTTCCCCGAAGGGGACGAGTCCCACGCCGTATTCATGCATTGCCTCATCGGCATCGGCCAGGGGATCGCACACCTGTACGTCAACGCCGTAATCCTGAAGTTCCCGGATAATGTCGATAACCTTGGAGTTGCGCAGATCGGGGCAATCCTCCTTGAAGGTGAGCCCCAGAACCGTCACCACGCACCCCCGGACACAATGCCCGGCGTGAATCATCTCCTTCACCGCCTGCTGGGCGATGAATTTCCCCATGCCGTCGTTGATCCGGCGACCCGCCAGGATAACCTGGGGAATGTAGCCGATCTTCTCCGCCTTGTGGGTCAGGTAGTAGGGATCGACCCCGATGCAGTGCCCACCCACGAGCCCCGGCCTGAACTTGAGGAAATTCCACTTGGTGCCGGCCGCCTCCAGCACGTCGTTGGTGTCGATGCCAAGGCGGTCGAAGATGAGAGCCAGCTCGTTCATGAGGGCGATGTTCAGGTCGCGCTGGGTATTCTCGATAACCTTGGCCGCCTCGGCCACCTTGATGCTCGCCGCCCGGTGAACGCCGGCAGTCACCACCGACTCGTAAACCCCCGCCACGGTCTCCAGTGTTTCGGCGTCCTGCCCCGACACCACCTTCTTGATCTTCGTAAAGGTGTGCTCCCTGTCGCCGGGGTTAATCCTTTCAGGGCTGTAACCGACCGTGAAGTCCCGTCCCCCCACAAGTCCCGACACCCTCTCCAGCACCGGCATGCATTCATCTTCGGTCACGCCGGGGTAGACCGTCGACTCATACACCACGATATCCCCCTTCTTCAGGGCCTTGCCCACCGTTTCCGATGCCTTCAGCATAAGGGTAAGATCGGGCTGGTTGGCATCGTCCACCGGCGTCGGCACCGCGACGATATGGAAATCGGCCTGTTTCAGCTCATCAATGGAATCGGTAAAAAGGATGTCGGCGGCCTTGAGATCATCATCGTCAACCTCCCAGGTCCGGTCATACCCTTCCTTCAATTCGCGGATGCGAACGGGATTTATGTCAAAGCCCACGGTTTTTCTGACCTTGCCGAATGCCACTGCAACGGGAAGCCCGACATAGCCGAGGCCAACAACGGAAACCGTACGATTAAGTGAATTCATGGATGCTCCTTGTCAGATGATTGCGGTATATGCAAATTTATTATTAATTCAAAACAATCAACATTATTTTTACCAGACGCTCCTGCATCTGTAAATAAAATCGACACAAAAAACCGTACCGGATTGTAAACTGTCCCGACAGGCAGACTCTGGTATACTCTTGAAGAACTGCCAGTTCAGGAGGAATTTCGCCATGTCCCTTGCATCAGTAACCGTCGGCATTCTAACGGTCGCAGCAATCGCCGGAGCGCCCGCCGGCCATGCCCGGGCCGGGGAAACGCTGCAACCCTACGCAGCCCCACCCGACCGGGTGCTTGTCATCTACAACGCCGACTGGAAAAAACGGAGCGAGGGGACCGCCGCCGGTCAGGATTCACAGGAAATAGCCGAATACTACGCTGCCATGCACACCGACCCCAAAACCGGCAAAAAGCCCTACCTGCTCGGGTTGAGCTGCCGTCATTGGGGGCAGAAACATCTCAATGACTGGGCGATACGCGAAGAGAGCACCGACAACCGCAACGGCATCATCTTCACGGGAAAAGGAAAAGCTCCCTCATCGCTCGACTGGGTACGGGATTCACGCAAAGTCGAAATCAGCATCTCCGACGCAGACGCCGACTGGAAAACCCTCCATATCTCCTGCCGGTCAGAGAAAACCGGAGAGGAGAGGATCATCACCCCTCTTTCCACTGCCATGCAAATAACCGGAAATGCCGGCAAGGAAAAAAGCATAAAAATCGATGCAACCAAGCTGTTTCCCGGTACGGTCACGGTGACGCTTAATC
This sequence comes from Geobacter benzoatilyticus, assembly GCF_017338855.1. NCBI lineage: Bacteria > Pseudomonadati > Thermodesulfobacteriota > Desulfuromonadia > Geobacterales > Geobacteraceae > Geobacter > Geobacter benzoatilyticus. The sequence goes on along the minus strand of NZ_CP071382.1, from coordinate 2,809,047 downwards.
TTAAAAACCGCAGCGGCGCCACTGTCAGCGACCTGAAACTCCGGTACTACGATGCCCGCGACTTTGCCTTCTCCCCTACGGGGCCGGACGGCATTCGCGACGACAAAATTCTGGAAGATGACGTATTGGAACCGGTACGAAGATTTCTCGAAGATCCCCGGAATGCCCTGACTGACGGCACACTCCTCAAGGACCATCTCCTCTATATCGTTGTGGTTCACGGGATGCCCTACTCCGCAAACGGAATATTCGGCATAGACCACGGCCCAACAGCCAACCGCAACGACCACGGCTCCCTCGCGTCACTGGAGCAGCGACTCCAAACCATTTACTATGGCTGGAACGCATTCAGGCCCCCCATTATTCCTTTTTACATGGCAGGTGGCCCCGATGCCGACAAAGGGGTAAAGAACAACATCATAACCACCGGCTTGAGATATCAGCTGACGGGCAACAGATGGAATCCCTACAGCCATCCCGACACCTATTCATTCCTGAGGAAAAGCAATAAAACTCCGGAATTTATCGCCATCCCCCCCCTGTCCGAACGGCGAAAGAAGGCGGGGAAATACTTCTTTGCCTATGGGGTTTCCCGCATTGACGGCTCCACAGCAGACGAAGCGAAACGGATCATCGACTACAGCGTCTACGCGACCCGGCACCTTCGCCCTGAAATGGACTGCCGGGTGCGAGAATCCCTGAAAAGCACATCAACAAAGTCCATTACGGATCTTCCCATGCGTCTCAAAAATGCCGCGACATCATGGGGCAACCGTGAACTGGAACAGCTCGGCTTCGGCAAAGCCACCGAGTACAACGATGAGGGGCTCCCCTTTCTTGCCAGATCGCCAAGCGACGGCCAGGGAACCTGCATCGGAGAAAAAACGGATTGGAGGGCTGTGGGGTTCTATCCGGGCGGAATGGAGCGGCACGTTAAAAGCGAAAACGGTTTGAACTACAAAAGCGCCGCCATCTGGCAGCATCTTGCCAAGGGGGTTACCGTGTCGGCTGCCGGCGCACCCGCCTATAGCGGCGGCCCCCACATTACCAATGCAACTTTCTGGGACAACCGCATCCTCCTCAAGTACCTTTTCAACGGACGTGACCTGGGAGAGTGTTTTCTGCTGTCAACCATGTATGTCAACTGGTCAACCTCCCTCACCGGCGACCCGCTTATGAGAGCACACCTCCGTGAAACCGCCATCGATCAGACCCCTCCCAGACCGGCAGGAGCACCGCGCGTCACATTCACCACGGAATTCGGCGCCGCCACCGCCCATGTGGAAGTTGACCTAGCTGATTCTGCCGATAATCCGGAACTGGCGCTTTTGAAGGTAACAGCCCGTGATGCCCATGGCGTCGAAACCATCAGCATGTCCCATCTCTATTCGCGGCGCCCCAAAGCTGACGTGGCTGGTCTTAAAACCGGTGCCCCTTACATCTTCATGATGGAACTTGTCGATCCATACGGTAACGGAACCAGCCTGGAACCTCTCAGCCTGACCGTAGATTCTGCAAACTACCCCCGGTCAATCCTCAAGAAACTGCTGGAGAAACGTAAATGATCGAAGGACCCTAGCGCGGCAAAAAGCCACTGATCTCAGGATAAAATGCCTTTATGAAGGCCGTGCCTGCCGCCAGTGCCTTTTCTTTATCGGTTTCAAATGGAATCGTAATACGAATAAACGACGTATCACGGCGGCGGTAGAGCATTGAATTGGTTATCTCGGACAATTTCAGTGCATACTCGTCGGTCAACGAACGGTCACGCACCTGGAACCAGTAGAATATAAGTTCGCTACTTTCACCCTTCTGGAATACGGCTCGAACAAGGTGAATTGTTTCCAAGCCCACTTTAAGAGTCGTTGTTTCACTGGAAGCCTGAAACCAACCACTGCCTGGCAGGCAGTGCTTTGGTGAATGGATACCACCTGTCCCCTTGCCGCCGCCGTGATAGCCGACATACAGATCAGCACGCATACCATCCGGAGTCTCGTAACGGCGAGCCAGGTAATCCGTGGGCGACAGAATATTCAGGACATTATCGGAAAATATATCCTGCCGGGTCATCCGCCAATCGCCGACACGCATCGGAAACTCCGCGAAAGGCTTGTTCGGGGGGACGGAAATGTCGGCATGTATATTCATATACAGCGCGACCAGGGTAAACAGGACATAAACAATAATAAACCTAAATGATCCGCCTTGCTGTTTCGCCTCAGTCCCCATCACTTACCCCCCCGACGGTCCCGCAAGAGGGCACCTAAACCGACAAGCATGGCCATCGCCAGAGCAAAAACGGCCAGCCCCGCAAACTCGTGAAAGAACCCCTGTGCCGCCCGTTCCCCCCAATGCTCGGCCAGGATACCGGTAACAACAACTCGCAAAACATTGGTAACAATCGCTATCGGAACCGCAGCGGCAATAATCAACCATCTCCTCGGCGTAGTTGTGTCCAGAAAAAATGCGTATGCTGTAGCAAGGGCCAGCAAAGACATGAGAGAACGAATACCGCTGCATGCATCGGCGACCTCAAGCGTAGTCGTCTTCAGCATGATTATGTTCCCTTCTCTCAGCACCACCACGCCGATCATTTGCAGAAATTCCACGGAGAACTTCGAGACAAAGAGCTTCAGGGGAAACGCCACGGAATCATAGATGATGTAGGGTATCGGCACCATGAAGATCAGATAGCCGAGTGGCAAGGCGAGTTTCTTGAGCACTCCCCTGCCGAACCAGAACATCACAACTCCGGCAAGCAGCACTATCAGCGATGACCGCATCAGAAAATACTCGGTACCGAGCCAGGCGATGGTCAGTTGCACACACCCGACCAGGAGCAGCACAATGCCAATATTATCTGGTTTGACCGGCTCCACCCTGATATCCGGCCAGCGTTGCCACAGGAAATAACCGGCTATCACAGGCACCAGGAACCCATGGGAATAGTTATCATCCTTGTACCAGTCCATAACCATATCGGGCACTATCCCGTAATAGAGAGCAATCAACAGAACAAAAACAATCCAGAGATGGATCCGGTAATTTTTAAGCGCCTCAACAAAAGTCATAAGTTCTCCCATGAAACAACCAGCAACATGCAACCTTATCGCATAACCGGATCAGCCAACAAGGGACGGTGATCGGATCCTTGTACCAGTCCATGGCCATATCGACACTTTCAGGTAATAGATGCCACCCGTTTCAAATCCCTGTTATGGTTCCCCGCATTTCACCGTTTCACAACTTCAAGATCCGCTATCAGCGGCAGATGATCCGAACCCACATCCGTTCCAACCGTGCAGTCTCGCACTTCCAGACCAGGACCGATCAGAATGTGGTCGATCCGTATGCCAATGGAGGTCAGCTTCCTTGACTTGGCACGTTGAGTCCAGCCGTATCCGAAACCGGATTGGGAAAAGGCATTGCCATACCCGTTCCAGACCTGCCGGTAGATGGAGCTTTCCACCGGCATATTGAAATCTCCGGCAATAATAGTCGGACCGGACAACCCGGCCACCGCCTTCTGCACCTCCTGCGCAGCGCGGCGCCGGTAAACCGTACCGGCCAGCAGCTGCCCCTTACGGGAAGGATTGATAACCGTAGTCTGATCCAGAAGTGGCAACAGATCGAAGCGCGGAGTCGGCAACTGCAGCGAGCAGAAATTAAGATCCCCACCGGGCGTTTTCACAATGCACTGCAGCAGGCAAGTGCTGGGCCAGGGGTTTGGCGGATTGGAAACCAGCGTCGTGATGCCGCGCTGCAGCGGAAAACGTGACAGGATCGCCAGTCCCCGTTCCTGTACGGACTGCCACCCCGGCGGAAGATCCAGCTTCAGGCCGGCCGGATACTCCTGAAGTGCCACGACATCGGCGCTCGAATCACGAATCAGTACAGCCAGAGCAACGGGGTCGTGCTTAATGCCATCGATATTACAGGTAATCACCCGCAGGATTGTGCCGCCAAGGGCCGCAGACCTGCCGAACGACAGATTCAGCCCCAGCACGGGCCCCGCGACAATCAACGCCCCCAGCAGCAGCGGAATCAGGCTGAAGCGGCTGCGCCAGGCCGCCAGCGGCAGCAGGATCGCCAGCGGCAGCGCCGCAATCCAGCGCGGTGCAAACAGAATCACGGTAGCCGGCCACCACCTGTCGCCGAGTGTGTAAACAACAACCCACAGCCCCAGCACAGCCCCAAAATAGAGCCAGCTCAGCCACGAAAGGACACTCATCGAGCGGTGTTTATCCTGTACAGCCATCATGAAAACGGGTTTTGCAGCTTTGAGATGCAGAAACGATACTTTCCAGAAGACTCCGATTGGATGGAATCGACATACTCAATATCAAACCTCACCCGGGCACCGAAGCGCTCATAAGCCAACCTTTTAATATCCGCCACCGTCTGTTCCGAAAAGCTTTCCCCCTTCACAATTCTGAAAGTCAGGTGGTCAAGCTCCTCCTGTACAATCTGCATCTGCTTCACTCCTGGCAGGTGCATGGCAAAGTTCTCGGTCAGGGAAATACCCGAAATATAGTTGCCATCCGGTGTCACCACATAATCGGCCACCCTTCCTTCCAGAGAATCCATAATCGGATAGGTGCAGCCACAGGGGCAGGAGGTCTTTGCAGAGGGAATACCAACATCCCCCACCTTGTATCGAATGAAAGGCATGCCGTAATTGGTCAGGTCGGTTACCACGATTGCACCGGGCTCACCCGGTGCCACCGGCTTTCCATCTCGGATGAACTCAACGATGAGAGTATCGCAGTTGAGGTGGAAGTTTCCCTCAGGGCATTCGCAGGCAATGAGGCTCACTTCCTCGCAGCCGTAGCGGTTTGTTACCCGACAGCCGAAGACCCGCTCGATCGTCTGACGCTCAAAATCGTGCAGCACCATGCAGGTGCTGATGATGCCGCGGGGATGGATACCGGACAATTCCTTCTCTTCAAGGAAACGGGCAAACAGGTAGAGAGAATGAGCATGGCCGAAAAGGATCACCGGCTTCTTTTTCAGCAAGGTATCATAATAAGCCCGCATCGTATCAGGCCCCATCTTCAGCGTATCTAGCGGGATATGCCGTGTAAGCAGTGAGTTGCGCAGATGGGCACGCCAGTTTTGATAACACTCGGGGTTGCCCCAGATGGCCCCTACCCGTTCGCCGATATCCCAACCGGCCCAGCGATCGTAGGAAACGGTGACGGCCCGTTTCCACTGAGCGCTGGCCTCATCGACAAACAGCTCGACCGAGACCCCGGTCGAGCCGGAGGTTTTCTTGGCCACCAGTTGATCGCGCGGGATGTTGCGGGCAATCATGTCATCCCCGTTGGCACGGATGTCATCCTTGGTCAAAAGCGGCAGTTTCCGCAGGTCGTCAAGGGTGCTGATGTCAGACGGCTTGACAGCCGTTGAATCGAATTGCCTACGGTAGAAGGGAGTATTGTCATAAGCGTGGCCCAGCAGTTTTTTCAGGCGCTGCAGCTGGTCTGCCTGCACCTGTGCCAGGGGACGTTTTTTTGAACCATCCAAACCTTTCAGGTGGCGCAGGTAGGGTGTTCCCTCTTTCATTGCCCAAAGAGGAACGATGACAGTGCGGATAAAAGAACCGGAAAGGCTCATGTATGGATACTCCTCAATACGTCAGGGTCAGCTTCTTGCCCACATCAGTAATACCGTCTTTTAGGAGCGGAAGCGTGAATGTCCCAGCCACGTCATTCATAAGATCCAATGCAGCCGGTGACTTGTCCAGCACGGTTATGAATGTATCAGAACCGATAACAGCATGCATCGTGTGCGGGGCTAATTTGCGGGCAAGGATCTTATTACTGGTGCTGTCAGCGTTGTGCAGTTCGTAGTCATAAACAATCAGCTTTGCCGTGCCAAGGGCGTCGGTTGTGGCAGTCGAATCAAAAGGAGCGCCGCCGTTCTGAAGTGTGACCACTGCACCAGCTATTGGAGTCGAAGCGACCGTATCCTGCAACGTAGCAGTCATTTCTCGGCCGAAGTGGACCGATTTCCTGCCCTTGCCGGCCAGATTGTTGTTTATGTTCTTATCAGAAGCCCCGCCCAGGAAGATATTAGACACAAAACGTCCGGTTCCCTCAAAATAACCTCCAAGTTCGGAGGCGATCGTTTTGTAAGCCGGATAGTTATCGGCCTTGACAAACGTGTTACGGTAAAAAAGCGGAGAACCTCCGCAAGCACCGTATTCATCCCCCAACGCCACATTAAGAATGTTGCTGGTGACGGTGTTACCATCAAAAATCATTTCGCCCAGATTTCCGCCGGTGCAGGCAATACCATAGGCCTTGCCGGTGCCATCCTTGTCAATAACGGTGATCTTATTGTTGTAAAATCTCGATTTTTCTCCAGCGTTGATCGCAACCATCAGCCCGCGGCCCTTGGCATTCACCACAACAGGTTCACCAGTTGATGTACGAGTGCCTTTATAGGCTGAATCGGTACGTACGATAATAGTGTTGTCATGAAAATTAATGTTGTTACCGCCCCATGTTGTGCGAAAACCTACGGCATAGTTGCCGCACGGGGTTGCTGGGTCAAGACACTTCTGATTGCCGCCATATTCGTCACCAAGCTTTGTAGTCTGAACATCAATGGTGTTGTTGAAAATTTCAACATTACCGGCTTTGGAAACATAAAAAATTCCAATTGGATGCTCTCCCCTCCCAATTATAGTATTGTTATAAACTTTGCAGCCAATACCGGGTGCAATTCCAGTTGAATTTGTTGCTAGGCTATTGATTGAGACCTTGTTGCCAACTACATAAGATCCATTTCCTGGCACTATGCCCTTCTGGCGACAGTTAACAATATTGTTATCAATATAAACATTGTTAACGAAATCAGAGCTACCCATCGCTCCTGCCAAGGCATTAACACCTTGATGCCTGTTTTTAAAATACCCATTTTGCCATTTATCAACTACAGTGTTGTTTTTAAAAAAACTATTTCTAGAAGAAACAACAATACCACCAACATCTTTACCACCGTAGCTAACGATTAAATCGCTAATTATAAGTTTGCTGACACCATATGGAGTCATCCGAATAGGGTTGTTTCCAACACCATATTGGTCTCCTTCAGACATGGCAGGCCCTTGTTCAATATGACCATTAATTATAACTATATTTTTGTTATTCCAACTGCCAGTTGAAATACCTTCACCGTTTGACTTGATATTATATAAAATCTTATGATTGTTTAAATTAAGTATAATATTAGATGTTTCAATAATTATTGCTGAATTATCGGCATAAACATCGCTTTCTAATATATATTCATAATTAGACATAACTATTTTATAGGGCTTAGAATAAATTCCGCCAGGTATATATATTTTACCTTTAATTGATTTCTTGATATCTGCAAATAATGCAACTTCGCTATTTGGTGGCAACTGCATTGCATACGAATTGCATTTATCAAACATAATAAATAACATAGCTATTATATAAACTAACTTTAGCATTTATTTATAAGCTCACTTAGATAAATAAAATTAAGCTCAGATTCAGACATAGCTTTGGTGTTATCCAATATATCTAAGCTTTTTATCAACTCTATGAACATCTGTGGATTAACAGTATCTGCACTCAATAAATTAGAACGGCCAATATCAATCATCTTCGCAAATTCATAACATTTTTCATGATATGGAATCATAATAAAGGGTATAGACAAAGAATAGCTAAACACTATAGAGTGCAACCTCATGCCTATAAAGCATTTCATTTTAGACATTTCAATTAGAATATTATTGATGTTACCATCGTATTCATAATACAATATTCTTTCACGATAAGTAGGTAGGCTATTTAAAATATGGGTACATATGGCTCTGTCACCAACTTGCTTATGCATATTAAAAGCAAATAACATTATTTTATCGGATACATTATCATCTAAAATGCGCTTTATAGAGTTTATAAAAAACTCCCTTTGATCGTAAGTGGTGTTATCATCTAATTGAATTGATTGATCACAAATAGAAAAACCAATGATGCTCTCATTAGATTTCATGTTATTTCTAAGTAATCTTGTGTCTTGTGATGTTTTAGATATCATAACAGCTATATCATTTGATTTATAATATGGAGTGTCCAAATTCATATCAACAAGTCTACCAAAACTAGATAGGTCTCTAACTGCAATAAGGTCGAACATTTTCAATAGTTCTTTGCATTCATGTTCTGCTGCAATATCTTTAAAGGGTCCTATTGAAACACCAATCGCACAAATCAATTGCTTCTTTCTATTACTAAAACTATCCCTCCAGTGTTTTAAGCTATAGCTAGAGTGAAAATTGGACCCACCGGCGAAAAGACATAAGTCAAATTTATTTGATATTTGCTTAAATCTATATTGCCTGTAGTTGAAATCATACCTCTGGGGCACAAATTTAGAATATATTGGCTTTACAGTCCCATGCTCAGACGAAAATACTTTGTCTGATGTAGCTGATAATGTTAGATTCAAATCATAATTATGTGACGCCCACTGAGTAGTTTTTATAAATGCATCATCTCCAGCATTAAAATAACCAAAATAACCTATAAGTAATGTATTCATTAGTTCTACCTTTTTGCGAATCTAGCAATTGTTGTTTTTACAAGCATTGTATAGGATTCAAAGTAAAATGGATACAATATGATAGATAACAAAAAACATTTAAAAGATGCGGCATAAATAGCCAAATCAGAATAGTATAAACCTAATGACTTATATGTATCAGAGTAGAATTGGATAATTGTAATTATATTTACATTGCTTACAATTTCAGGATCACATATGTTTTTGGTAAATACATTGAAGGCATTGGTAAGCATTCTTTGTCTATTCTTTGTAAGACTTCCTGGCGTTATTCTATAATATACTAATCGTTCGTCTAAATATATGAACTTAAATTTTGTTGCTATTCTGATCCATAAGTCATAATCCTCAGAAACAGTAAGACCCACATCGAATTTACCACAAGTAATAAAACATTCTTTTTTTACCAATGTTGAAGAAAGGCACACAAAATTTGATATGATGATTTTATTAAGAATTGCACCTGTGTAGTGTTTTCTTTTTTTGGAAGGTAAAACGCTTGATTTCGAATCAATTAAATAACGATCAGTATAACAAACACCGTAGTCAGAATTATTGGTTAATAATCGTATCTGTTTACTTATCTTATCTGGAGCCCATATGTCATCTGAATCTAAAAACGCAATATAATTCCCTGTCGCATTATTTATTCCAATATTACGAGCGCTTGAAACTCCTTTGTTTTCAGTATTAATGATCCTTACTTTGTCGTTATAATTATTAGACAATAATTCTAAAGAACCGTCCGTTGAACCATCATTAATCACTATTATTTCGATATTTTTGTAATCCTGATTTAGTGCAGATTCTAGAGTTTCAGCGATAGTATTACAAGAATTATACATTGGAATGATTATAGATACCTTATCTATCATAAAAACATCTCTGTACTTTTATAGTTATAACATCTTTTACGATATGTTTTTGCTCTGAGCTTAGCGCTTTAATCCATAGCATTATCATATAAACTGCCGTACTAATTAACAACTTAATTAATAAAGAACCATATGACTTATGAATTAAAACAATATTAGAGACATATAAAGCAATTGAAAACGCAATTAATGGAACAATAATTTTAGCAGACGTCTCTCTAAAATAATGTGCCATTGATATATTTATTTTATCACATGCATATTTCAGATTAATAAACGAACATACAGAAGATGGTAACACTGAGGCTGCAACAATAGCATTTATCCCATAATGGTAACCAACAAACATTGCCGCTATTACGCTAAATATAGCAGATATCAACCAAACTAATGCGGATCTCCCGTGGCTATTATATGCAGCTAATAGCCCAAAAGCATTGGGCACTAAAGATTGCATTATTAAAGATAAAATTAATATTATTAATATGTTGTTGCCTTGAATTGCTATGTCTTTACCTATCCATAATTCTAAAAACTCATTACCAAGAAAAACCAGGGCGATTGGCATCGAAAGCGTTATCATCTGCAGTATTAGTGCTGATGCTATCCAGTTTTTACGAAGTGATTCAGTATCTCCGCCAGCTAATTGAGAACCAAAATATGGTGTTAGAGGAATGCCTAGTGATAATGATAAGCCTTTTGCATATTCTACGAGCCTGTTTGGTATTACAAAATATATTATTGAACTGAGGTTTATCACATTACCTATTATTAATGGTACGCTTTGATTCTGTATCCGTGAGGCTACTAACATGGTGGCACTCTTGGCGCCGAAGGACATCATTTCTTTTGCCTTAGTCAATGAAACGGCAGCAAATGCAATCTTGGGTATGCTTCTGTCAACATACACAGCACCAATAAAAGCAACTACCTGTATTGCTGTAAACACTGGTTCCAGCAAGGCCATGATAAGCAGTCCCTTGCCTGGGTAAGAGGTTAGCAAATAGTAACTGAGTATTGCACGGACAACCATCAGCACAATCCGTACGTTATTGATGAAATAGTGTCGTTGAACCCCCATGAGCGTGGCAATGAAAACCTGTAAAGGGAAAAGCATGCCGGCATTTAATCCCAACAGCATGAAAACCGAACCCAGGTTGGCAATAGCCTTTGTCTCTTTTCCGGCGATGATCGCTGGGTAATACCCCAGCAACAAGAATGAAAAGACTGCAACCACGCCTACTACAACAAAAAACACGAATGAGGTGCTGATGGTTTTTTGCAGATCATCTTTATCCTGCTTACCATCAGCAACCGAGACAAAACGTACCAAAGCTGGCCCGATTCCCAAATCAAGCAGGCCCATATAGCCAATTACGCTCATTACCAGTTCCCATAGGCCGTAATCACGGTTCCCAAGAGCTCTGATAATTATCGGGCTCATTACAAAGGCTACTATAATATTGGCCCCATAGAGTGCAGTGCCTGAAAGAGAGTTGAATATCAACTTTCTGCTCATATGTGTCCCGGCATATCGTTAAGAAACAGCACTAGTTTTTTTGCAGCAGTGGCTACGTTAAACCTCTTACGTGCCTCTATCTGGTATGCCTGAAAATTATCAGGCATGTTGTCTTGCATGCAGGCGAGCATCATTTCAATAAGTTGCTTAAGATTATTCTCCTCAATTACAAACGTAGGTGTGTCATTAATAATTTCACGTGTTCCAATACAGTTAGCTGCTATCAAAGGGGTACCCATACACAATACCTCCATTGGCAGCAAAGGGCAGGCTTCCCAGCGAGAAGGCATCACAACTGTGTCCACCTGTGGGTACAGATGATGCACCATCGGTTGAAACGGCAGAAAATGAAAATAAGGTTCAAGTCCTTTGCTCTTTATTGTTTCCTGGTATTCCCGAATGTAGTCTCCTGAGCCGACTGCCACTACGACAAATTTGCGATTCTGTTGTGCTACTCGCAGTTTATTAACAGCCTCAATCAGCAGATCAAATCCCTTTTGTGGCATGAAACGGCCAAAGAAGCCAAAGAGAAAGGTGGAACCATCAATGCCCAGCTTTGCACGCAAATCTAAAGGCTCTTTTGGCAACAAGTCAAATGTGTCAGGTTCTATGCCGTTTAATATGACCAACGGCTGCGGACCGTTGTTGCGTAAACGAGGGAACTCATTATAGAGGTGTTCTAGAATATCGTTGCTCACTCCATAAAGTACAGAAACACGCGACAGTAGCCAGCCAAGAAACCAGCGCTTAAAGGAACCGAACCGACCACTCAGATACTGTGGTTCTACAATGCCATGGATTGTCACGATATGCGGCACTTTATGCGCAAGGTTGGCTAAGTATACCGACACAGCAGATACAAACCCTTGGCTCAGGATCACATCGTACTTTTGCCGACATAATTCACCATGCACAGCCCTTGCAAAATGTATTGTACCACCAGGTTTAACCAGGCTTAGGGCTGCCTCATATGTCTTAACATCATCCTTAAGCGCCGCATCTTCCTGTGTGGAAGCAGCTAGCAATGTCAACCTGAACTCAGCAGGAAAATGTCCGAACATATAGCGCATATAGGTGCGTATACCGCCTAGAGGCCAACGAGAGACCACTAATATGTTTTTATAATTATTATTTTGACAACTTTGAAAATTTGCCACAGTTATATCCTGATATTTTGTGTTTGCTATGCTTTTTTTGCGACTATTAAATAAATAGAAGAATTATTTTTTGATATGTTGACAGGTGTTATAATGTCAGCGAAATGCATGCATTTCTGATAATAAAAAGCAATCAGACTAAAAACTGAAGATGCAATTAGCCCTTTATTCTCAAGCAATCCTTTCCAGCATTGCGCCCTAAGCTGATAACTGTATGCTAACATTCCAATAATGCCTCTATTGTCAACTACCTTAAATCCTTCCTCGTTTAAAATCTTTTCTAGACCTTCACGAGTCCACCTCCAATAATCATTTGGATAAGGATGATGAGTCCACCAGCCATGGGTCGATAAGAGTAAAAGACCATTATGCTTTAAAACCCGCAATGCTTCGGACAAATATTTTTGTGGGCTTGGAACATGCTCAAGAACCTGTATAGACAAAACGACATCAAAAGATTCATCTTCGCAAGGCACATTCCCATTTGCGTCTAAGATCATATTAGCGAGTTCATTCCCTGGAAGGTCAGCAGAAGTAAACTTATGTGGAATAGTTGCAAACAATTTACTGTACGGCACTTCACCGCAGCCATAATCTAAAATACTAATCTGATTGTTATCTTCACTGTTTTTGATGTATTTTTTAATTACATTTTCTAGAGCAGAGCGTAACTGTGTTAGCATATAATAATCACTATCACTGGGCGACGGTTCAAAACGCCTATTTATTTTTTGCATCTCAAACCTCCTCAATTTATCAAAATTACTCGGGTCTAAATTTATAAAGTAGAAGAATATTAATAAGATGGCTTGGGCATTGTAAACTTTTGTACTTTGGTCATATTAAACAGAATACCAGACCAAGTAGCCAACCAGAGCCACATCGGACGGTAAAAGTTGTGCCCACCAATGCCAAAGATAAGCAATAGAAGCAATGCTGCCAATATGGCCCATGCTAGATGGACCAGAAAAATTGACTCTTCACCGATATTGTTCAGGTATGTCAGCGTCAAACGGCAACAACGAAAGATAGAAAAAATTAACCCCATAAACAGTACCGCACCCAATAGGCCAAATTCAGCTATAACTTCTCCGTACAAAATATGTGACTGGTTAGCCGAAGGCGGGCCGTCATCAACCTGATGAAGTACACGGTAGCCAACGTAGTTCTTACCTCCTGCTCCCACTCCAGTCAATGGCTGCTGTTTGAACATACGCCAACTAACTTCCCATCCGACCATTCTGCCATCTGCTGAAGCCTGGGCATTGGCCGGGCCAGCACTCGGGTCCCACAAAGTTCTTATCCTGTTTTGTTTTTCCTCCGGCATTGCAGACCATATGATAGTCGATAGTATTCCCGCCACGACTAATGTTGAGAAAAAATGCTTTTTCAGATGAATAATCGTAAAAATAATCCCTAAAACTGACATCACAAAAAAAGATGTACGCGAACCGGTTTGCACAACACAAAAGACTGAAAGCACCAGATAAGCATAATAAAGCATCCTAATTTTCTTTGATTCTTCAGTCTTTAGTAAAACAAAGACAAATGGAAGAGAAAGAACAATTGTAGCGCCAAAAGCGTTTGGATCGTTAAATGTGGAGTCAACGCCAATCATTCGAGAAATCCCCATCCTCCAAACGTGGCGACCATTTATAAATTCATTTATAGAATGAAATACATAAAACATGGTTGAAAAAACGTAAGCTTTAATTAGTAGCTTAAGTGAATTTGCATTGTCTGCAACAGAAAGCATAAGTAAATATAGAATTACCATTTTTGCATATTCAATTCCTTGGTCAACGGCATCGCCAGTATTGAAAGCAAATGGCGCTAAGATAAAATGTATAGCTAACAGGCCATAAACCCATTTGTTTGCCGGCGAGTTGACTATCCTGAATTTGTCATTTATAAATGCAACAATTATAAGCGCAATGGCAAATGTGCGCTCTATGGGCCAACCTTGTAGATACCTGATTGACTCCCATGGCCGCTCAATCACAAGAAAGATGTATATGCAAACCATGATCAGAACGGTTGAGGCTTTGTATTGTGGGGAGGTAGCTTCTTCAAGCATCAATGTTTGCTCCATATTGTGCTGCTAATCTCAATAAGCGATTGATAAACATTCTGTGGGTGAAATAGTTCGCTACATGACTGCGCCCAGTTAGCCCCATGGCGATACACAAGTCGCTATCATGCCAGAGCTGTTCTATTCTTTCCTTCAAGATTTTTGAATCACCCGGCTGGATAATAAATCCTGTTTCGCCATCAAGGACATAGTCTTCAGCAGCCATGCTATCGACAGCAATGACAGGCTTTTTGTGCCACATGGCATTGCAGAAGTTCGCTTCGCCTCCACCCTTTAAACCTGAATAAATCATCGGAATGACAACAAAGCGTGACGCTGCCTGAAGTTGGGCAAAAGCTGGTTCCGGTGCGCCAACAACAATAACATTTGGTAGTGGTTCGATAGTCTTGCGAACTGCCGGGTCTGTGGCGCTGATTATGACCGGTATGTCAGTGCCCCTGACGGCTTCAATCAGGCATTTGTAGTCTCTCTTGCCATTACCGCCGGCAAATATGAAATTTCCCATGGGGATGTCATAGGTTTCTCGTTTTGAGTGGTTAGCCTTGAATGGAAGGAATATGAAGTGGTTCTCTGGCAGGTTGAAATGCCTGGCGTGGGTAGCTACCTGTTTTTTTGACCAGACGACATTCAAGCCGTACTGTTTCAAAATAAACCTGGCAAGTTTTTCTTTCCGTTGAGTGGTGATCTTTACAAAGGGGAAAAATTTAAGTCTTTTCTCCGTGCCCAGGATGTATTCGACGAAGATGTCCCAACAGAACAGTTTCCGTTTTCCAAAAATCGGGAAGGCATTGAGCAGACCGCACCAGATCCAGAGATGAGTAACACCACCATTTACAATCACAACACTTTTAACATCAGACAGCCTGAAAAGGCGGATGGCGTAAAACAACCAGTACAAAATTGAAATTTTCGAAAACGATCGTGCAATCTTGCCTGGTTCAACGTATTCGACCTTGATTTCCGTGTCACCGGTGAATTTCTCATGTGAGATCAACTTCACTTCATCTGGCATGGTGAAGGATTCACCATCCAGAACCTGCCAGTCATTGCGAACATCGTCTATGGAAATGCCAGTCCTGCCCATCAGTTACTGCCTTCCTGGCATCTGTTATACAAATACTCTGTTTTTGCTACCATGCTGGTCAAAGCAAACCGTTCCAGACTGCGTTTGCGGCTTTCCCGCCCCATCTGTTTAATGGTATCAGCCTTTAGCAGTTCGATAATCCGTTTTCCCATCTCCTCAAAATCTCCAATGGCGACAATAAAACCATTAATGCCATCATCGACTGCTTCTCTCGCCCCACCCACGTCAGTTGTAACTACTGGCAAGCCGGCAGCCATGTATTCCACAATGGCGTTGGAAAAACTTTCCGATCTGGACGAGAGAACACCGATATCACATGCTGCCAGAATTCGCGGCACATCCAGACGTGCGCCAAGAAAAATGACAGCATCTGTCAGTTTCAGTTCTTCTGTTTGTTTTTGCAGTACAGGCTTTTCGGATCCGTCGCCAATTATCAAAAAACGGGCTGTCGGGATCTGGGCGTGGACAATGTTTGCGGCCTGCAGGAAGGTCGCATGGTCTTTTATCGGTCTCAGGTTCGCCACTATTCCGATAACCGGCGCATCTTCGGCAACACCGAGCGACAAGCGCATCTCTTTGCGGTTTATATCAGACTCGGTTTCAATGATGGAAAAATCAAAGCCATTATTAATGACTTCAACGCGCTTTAAATCAACTCCTTCGGTATTTGCCATCCACTGCTTAGTGCTTTGGGAGTTCGCTATATAAGCAGTTACCCAACGATCCAAGAATTTCTGCATCCTCAATTCAACGGGGGTTAACCAATAACCCTGATTTCTACGCGTTCCGATTACGGTTTTTATTCCGGCAAATCTTGCGGCCAAGATGCCGGCAATACTGGAATCCCGAAAATGGGTCTGGACAATATTGATTCCATTTTCATTGAACCATCCTGACAGCCTAAGAATCCCTTTCAGGCCGGTGATAGTCTTGAATGAATCAATGCCAGCAACGAACAGCGAACAAAGATCAAATTTCTCTTCAATCCATTTCGACGAGCGCAGCACGCACAGATACGGCTCAAAGCGGGTACGATCCAGATGCTTGATAAGAAGCAGAAGCTGCTTTTCCGTCCCGGCGGTTGGCGATTCAACAGTATCTATGACAAAGGCGATCTTGATCATTGCGCGCTGGTTCAAAAGGTCTTCGACACTTGAAGGATCACATTGTTAATATCCTTGTTGTCCTCCTCGATGTCGGGGGAGTACATGTGCAGGTTCTGATAGTTGAGACTGATCCGGACATCGGGGCTGTACAACCAGGTAAGGCCGGTGTTGACTATGGAGGTGGTTGTGTAGGAATCCTGCTCCCGATCATCGATGTAATTGTATGTATAAGAAACCCTGCCCTCCCAGTCTGTGAAAATCTGATAGCTAAGATTGGCGGAGTTGTTATAGGAGACAGTTGTGACGCGATTGTCGGGCATTTCTTCGAGGCGCAAAATTCCCGACGTGAGCCCGAACTTCCCCTTTTCGAAAACATAGTCGATCCCGACATTATGGGATGTATTGAGGGTCACTTTGTTGGTGCTAGGGTCGTTATCGTATTTTTCACCGGTACTGGCCCTCAGGTTGAAACGGCTCCCTGCATAGTTTATGGCCACGTTCCAGATCGGATTGCTGTATACCCCGTCGGACGTATTGAGCCATGAGTTGCCCCCCTGAATCGAGATAAAGGAATCCTTGGCATATTCGTACTGTATGCCTCCCATTGCATTGTGGGCTCGGGAAAGGTTTCCCTCTGCGTCAGTATACGAGAAGAGGTAATTGGCAATCAGGGAAAACTTTTCGGTGAACTGGTAGCTGAGACCCATGATTCCATTGTAAATGTTACGGTCAACGGCTCCTGGATCCTTGTACCAGATATTCTGATAGGAGGCTCCCGGCCGCAAGATCAGCCTTTCGGTCGGGCGTAACACCAGACCGGGCGCAACTGTAAAGTTGTTCTGATCGGATTGGTCGGAACGCAGGCTTTCCAGGGTTCTGTCCCGAGACTGATCAAGAGACACCCTTTCATACGTGTCACTGATATCAATAAACATTACTTCGTCGATCAGATTCAGACGGGATCTGGCGGCAAGATGGTGGAGATCTTCATTGTCAAACTTTTCACGCGCATAGTAACGGTATTCATATTTGTAGTTCAGATCCCACGTCCAGAACGGCGCCATGTACCGTGCCGTAATCCCCGGCATAGCGCGGGTTATGAACTCGGACCCAAGGGTTTTGTCCTTATCCTCGGCAATATTGTCAGTGAACTCCTCATTTACTGTAATGCCAGGAGTAAATGTGAAATCCGCCGCTTGTGCCGTACCGGCAAGCGCCAGTGCCGCAATTACCGGAAAGAGTTGGTGGGCGAATTTTCTTTTTATCTTCATAAAGGAACCTCGGATGTTGGTCCGTCTCTATGTCTCTGAGTAACTCAGTCTCGTAGTAATTAAGTCTCTTAGTCCCGTAGTCTCTAAGTCTCTAAGGTTTAAAACTCAGCGCCTCAGCGACTTAGTGACTGCTTTACAAACCCCCAGCCCAGCCCCGCATGAATGGTCATGAAAAGCAGCGGCAGTAGAGGAAAGTAGTTCCAGCCGTTTCTCATGGACAGGCGCACCGATTCGGCCAGGATGAGCAGCGCATAGATACCGTACAAGCCCCAGAGTACGAAAACAGGCAGCCATGACCCCGGAAACAGCGGCTTGAAGAAAGAGGCCGGCAACAAAAGCAGGCCGCAGACGAAGCCGGCGGGCACCAGCTGATTAATGGTCAGCGCTTCACGGTGCTTCCGGATGAAGCGGCAGCGCCCCTTGCCGTAGCGTTCCATCTGGCGAAAAAGCCCGGTGAAGCTCTCGCGGGGATGGTAGCGTACGGTTAAACGCGGACTGGTGTAGGCCCGAAGTCCCGCCTGCTCTACCCGGTAATTGAACTCCACGTCTTCGGCGGCATCGAATCTTTCATCCACATATCCCACCTGCGCGAAGACATCGCGCCGATAGGCGGCACCGTTACTGACCGGCGAGGCATAGCCTTCGTACTCGCCGAAGATGAGTGAATCACCCCCGTGCCCGAGCCGTGAGCCGCGCGCAATGGCCACACCCTTCTGAAAAAGGGACAGGCCCGGCGCGTCAAGGGGCTGCGGCCGGCCGAGGCAGTCGGCGCCGCTGGTCTGGAAGCAGTCAACCACGTTGCGAAAGAGTTGATCCGTGGGTATGAAGCAATGCCCATCGATCACCAGCAAATAATTTCCCCGACTGTTCCGGAACCCAACGTTGCGCCCGGCGCCGGAGCGCCGCCCCGGGTTGTCCAGCAGTCTGATCTGCGGATACTGACGGGCCATGGCGGTCACGATTTCCCTCGTCGCGTCGTCGGACATGCCATCGGACACCAGGATTTCGTATTTGTCCGCTGGGTAGTCCTGCCCCACCAGTTGCATGAGCGTCTCGCGGATGAAGCGCTCTTCGTTGCGAACAGGCATAACGATGGAGAGGAAGTCAGGCTCGGATGTGATATGGTTTGCCACAGAATCCGCGGCACGTCTTATTTGCGACACATCTACTCCGAGAAATACTGTGCTACGCGTTCGACTATCCTTTCAGCAGCCATTCCATCCCCGAACGGATTACGGCCGGTGGCCATGCGGCGGTATTCGTAGTCGGAGCGAAGCAGCAGGTTTACTGCTGAGACGATCCCCTCACGGGTTGTGCCGACCAACCGGGTTACCCCGGCAGTGACACCTTCCTGCCGCTCGGTTTTTTCACGCATTATCAGTACCGGCTTACCCAAGGAAGGAGCCTCTTCCTGAACTCCGCCGGAGTCGGTGAGTATCAGGCAGGCCCGTTTCATGAGATGTACGAAGGTTATGTAGTCAAGGGGATCGAGCAGCAGCACATGGGGATCGTCCTGGAGAATCTCCCGGACTATATTCCTAACATTGGGATTCGGATGCACCGGATAGATGATCCCGAGTCCCTGGTTTCCAGCAACGATTTCCTTCATGGCGCGGCACATGCCCCGGAACGGTTCACCAAAACTCTCCCGGCGATGGGCGGTAACCAGCACAAAGCGCCCGACCCGATCAAGGAATTCAACCAAGCCAGGGACTGCGGCAAAGCAGTCCACATCCCGCGAAGCTACTTCGAACAGCGCATCGACGACAGTATTGCCGGTGACGACAATTCGTTCCGCCGGAACCCCCTCCTTGAGGAGGTTATCCCGTGCCCACTCGGTCGGCGCAAAATGGATGTCGGTCAGCACGCTCGCTAAACGGCGGTTTACTTCTTCGGGGAATGGCGAAAACTTGTCGGCGGTCCGCAGGCCGGCCTCCACATGTCCGACCGGAATACGCTGGTAGAAACTGGCCAAGGCCGAGGCGAATACGGTGGTAGTGTCACCCTGAACTATTGCCATGTCGGGCCTCTCGGCGGCGAGAATTGCACCGACACCGTTGAGACATGCGGTGGTCACGTCGCTGATGCTCTGGTTATCGGTCATTATGTTGAGGTCGTACTGGGGTATTATCCGAAAAAGCTGCAACACCTGATCGAGCATCTGACGATGCTGGGCAGTGCTGATTACGATCACCTGAAAACGATCATCACGGACAAAAGTGTCAATGACTGGTGCAAGTTTGATTGCCTCGGGTCTTGTTCCGAGAATTACGGCAATTTTTTTCCTGGCTTTGGACATGCTGTTACGCCCTTCTCCCTGACCCGGCAATTTGCCGGTAAAGGTTCTCGTACTGTATGGTCTGCTGTTCGAAGCCAAAATTAGTAATGACATGCTCCAGTCCCTTGGCCCCCATTTCGCGACGCAGTGCCGGATCACCGACAAGACGCAAAACGTATTGGGCCATGACTTCTGTTTCATGGGGTTCCGCCAGAAACCCGGAAACACCGTGCTCTACCACTTCGGGGGTACCACCCACGCGGGTGGCAACCACCGGTTTGCGCACGGCGAATGCTTCGAGAATCACGTTGGGAAGCCCCTCGGTGAACGAGGGGAGCATGAAAATGTCAACTTCCGGCAACACCGCTTGGAGATCGTTCCTGAACCCGGGGAGCAGAAAACGGCCGGCAAGTCCAGCGTTGTCTATCGCACGCTCCAGGTCTGGCCTGAGGAATCCTTCCCCAAAAATGATGAAATAAACCTCCGGATTGGATGCGGCAACCACCCTAGCAACTTCTATCATGCCGCCGTAGTTTTTCTCTGGGCTCAGTCTGCCGGCAGAGACAACCAACACGGCAGCATCCGGCAGTCCAAGCTCCCGCCGCAAGAATGATTTTCTCTGTTCATAACAGGATTCGGGCACCGCAATGCAGTTATGAATGACGGAGACCCGCTCCGACGGAATGCCCAACTTCGAAATTTTCTCCATCTGACCATGGGAAACCGCCACGATATGGTCGGCAAAGCGGAGGAAAAGCTTGTCGAGCCATTCGTAAAAGCGAATCTTGGGAGCCTCTCCTGTCCACCCTCGAGAAATGGCGATCACAGGGATACCCGAAAGCCATGCGGCAATCCTGCCGATTACATTGGCCTTGTAGCCATGTACACAGAGCAGGTCTATCTTCTGTGCTTTGATGACCGAGAGCAGATTGATCACCATTCGCGGATCGAAGGCCCCGGTAGTGTCGATTTTGTCGGCTCGAATGCCGGATGCGTGCGTTTTCGCCAAAAGCTGATTGGTTGTCCCTCCCTCGTCGAAAGAAATGACCTGAGATGTAAACCTTTGCTTGTCGAGACGTTGCACATGTTCCAGCAGTTGCTTCTCCGGCCCGCCAAAAAAGTTGGATGCCAGAAAGTGCGCAACGGAAAGTTTTTGTTCCATTAGCTCACACCGCCCGTTCTCTCATACGGACTTCCCTTTTGCTGTTCCGCCTGCTGAACGAGTTGTCCGAACCGCTCGGCAACAGCTTGCCAGGAGTTGTCTCGTGCCTTCTCGATACGCTGTTGACGCTTCCGTTCGTCATCATCTGCCAGGGCGACATCAAGGGCCGCAAGAAATTCATCACTGGTTCGTACTATGGAAACCACGTCTGCGTATTTCATGACTTCAGGCATATACGTGGATACAACCGGCATCCCTAAAGAAAGATATTCCAGGAGCTTAAGCGGGTTTACGCTTCGAGTGAGCTCATTAACCTGAAACGGTATGATCCCCGCATTGAAGCGGGCCGCATAGGCTGGGAGCTGTTCATAGGGAACTTTCCCGACAAAATGGATATTGGGGATGTTCATGATCGGAGATATATCCGTATCCGCCGGACCAATAAAAACAAACGACCACTCGGGCCGAGCCGCGGCAAGAGCCGCAATGAGTTCAAAGTCG
The DNA here is from genome assembly GCF_017338855.1 of Geobacter benzoatilyticus. Lineage (NCBI taxonomy): Bacteria > Pseudomonadati > Thermodesulfobacteriota > Desulfuromonadia > Geobacterales > Geobacteraceae > Geobacter > Geobacter benzoatilyticus. Next base: position 2,787,395 of record NZ_CP071382.1, on the reverse strand, counting down.
AGCCAGGCGCTTAGGGCACCGAAAAAGCCTATAACTGGCCCTTGAAACTTCCGCATCGCTTCCGGCAGGGCATCTGGGTCACGTCTAATGTTGAAGCGGTCGGAATCAACACCATGGGCAAGGAGATGGATCGGTTTCTCCGGCGAACGTTTAATTTTCCTCAGCTCCTCTGCCGTTACCAGAACTAGATCGCAGTTGTAGAGAAGCTTCTTTTCCATGGTATTGATAAGATCCAAATTGACATCGGGCCAGTTGACGAAGTCGTCAACACAGTAATAGACGTAGAGGCTCTCGCCCAGATCCCCAACATAATCGCAGGTGCAAGGGAAGGTGGAAATTACCAGGGGGTTCGTCATCCCCTCGGCGGCTAACCGGCGCATCAGGGTATGACGGACCGATTGACGGTTAAAACGCCTCACAATGGAGATATTGTTGTAAGGAAGCATAATCGGCCCTACAACCTTCAGGTTTACGGGCAAGACATCAACTTCCGGTTCTTGTTTCTTGCGCAGCCACCCACCGATAACCTCAAAACTGCGCTTTACGTCATAAAGAGAAAACCGCGGACTCCTCATTCCAATGGTGTTGACCCAGATCACCCGGTTGAACGGAAGCAACTGTTTGACGAGGTGCTGGCAACTGCTTGGATGACGCCCCCAGTCATCGGAAAAAACAACTATATTTCTCCCCTTCAACATTTTCATTGCGCGGCCCTTAATTTCACTGAATCAAGCACACGCCCCATGGTAGTGAATTTTGTTGCCTGCATAAGATGCCGCAGCTTCACCTCGGTTCGATGCAGGTTGGTGTAATGGCGGAAGCGAGATTTGAAGCCTGCCCCATTGATCCGGGGCTGATCCGGATCAATCTCCCACGGATGGAAATAAAGGACGGAGGGCATACCCTCCACCTCGTTGATGCGCCCTATCCCCTTTGATAAAAGCCACCAGGGTAAGAGCCTAAGGTAGCCACCACCGGCTATGGGGAGCCGGAACTCTTTTCCCAACCATCCGATTGGCAACGTTGTTAGGGGAAACTCGCGTATTGGCCCTGCCCCTGTCTGACGCACGTGGGGGAACCGCTCGGCATCAGGCACCCCATAAATGTCATGAACGATCGGGAAGATGCTGGAATCGTAACTGAACCCCTCATCGACAAGAATGTCTAGGGCCCACAGCGACTGGCGCGTTATGGAATAACTTGGGGCACGGTACCCGATAACCGGCGCGCCGCACAGATCTTCAAGCAATGACTTGGAACGGACGATGTCTTTTCTGAATCGATCTGGACCGATGGCATAAACAAGCTCGTGGCCATAACCGTGGCAGGCTATTTCGTGGCCGCGCTCGGCAATCCGGTACACAATATTCGGCACCCGCTTGGCCACCCACCCGAGAATAAAAAATGTTGCTTTTACTCCGTACTCATCAAAGAGATCGAGCACCCGCAGTGTGTTGTCGTTTACCCGCAAAGGGTATTGATCCCATTGATCACGGCGCACATGCCGCTCGAAGGCGGTCACTTGGAAATAATCTTCAACATCGACGGTCAGGGCATTTAGCATGGCGTTACCGGTTTTAGGTCAAAACCTTCCTTATGCACCAAACATCTTTCGGAGCAGACCAGGACGGACTTTTTCATTATCGCTGCCTGTAGCAGGGTTATCGTTGATAGTTCTTATCCGTTCAACGACGCGGCGAACCTCCGACAGGGAAGCATCAGTCTCGTCAACGTGTAGCCTGAAGGCGTTTTCCAGTGAAGTTACTTGTTCGAGCACTTGGTTCATGCCATCGTTGCTGCTTTTTGTCGATTCCCGCTCAAGGGATTCAAGCCTCGTACCGATGTCGCGCAAGAGCGACGTGAGTTCTTCAAAGCCCTTCATGGCTGGGGCATGGGAAACAGCAGAGGTTGAATCATGGGCGGCCACGGGTTCGGGCATGCCACCCCAGTATTTGTTTTCGAATTCGAGATCTCCGACGATTTCACACGCAATGTCGCCATCGATCACGGTTGTCTGTTCTGCAAATGCGGAGAGCATGAGAAAGCCGCAGATTATGTTCACCAGTCGGGGTATTCCACGACTGTATTTGTATACTACATCAAGCGCCTCAGGGGTGAATGTGACGGCATTGCGATTGCCGGCCACTTCAAGCCTGTGCAGGACGTAGTTTTCGGTCTCCACACGAGACAGGGGTGAAAGCTGACAATTGACGTTGATACGCTGCCGAAACTGAAGCATTTCAGCCCCAGCAAGATGATCACGAAGTTCGGGCTGCCCGACGAGGATAATCTGAAGCAACTTGGCGTCATCGGTCTCCAGGTTGGAAAGCATCCTGATCTCTTCAAGTATTGCAGGGGTAAGGTTCTGGGCCTCGTCGATAATTATTACCGGTTGTTGGCCGGTGGCGTACTGGTCGATGAGGAATTCATTAAGCTCACGGAGCAAGGTAATCTTGTCCTTCCCCTCGATGGGTAGCCCGAAGTCGTCATTAATCATCGCAAGAAGTTGATGGGAATCCACACACGTATTGAAGATTTTAGACAATACGACATTACCGCGATGCTTGCGGATGAGGTCTCTGATAAGGGTTGTCTTGCCCGAGCCGATATCACCGGTCAGGAGGATAAAGCCTGCCCGTTCGCGTATGCCGTAATCCATGTACGCAATGGCCTTTTTATGGGACCGGCTCAGGAAGAGAAACTCAGGGTTCGGAACCAGATCAAAAGGCTTTTTTGCCAGCTTGAAAAAGGCTTCGTACATTCTTGCTCCATTCAGTGTCGGTGACGATTCCAGCTACTCGGCCCGCTTCAACAGTTTTTTTATCAAACCGTGCTTCCGGTTACCGTCAGCCTCCGCTTCGAGTTCATCGTTGCCGCTTGTGTTCTGATTTTCACCATTGGCGGCAGAGTACCCGTAATAGCCGTAACGACTTACCATTTCGTTCTGGCTGGAAGCGTTGTACACCACCCCCATCACATTGGCGGTTTTAAGGGAATGTATCGCTTCAGTTATGTTGCGTGTCGAAGCAACCCCCTCTCGGACGACAAAAAGTACGCCATCTACCATTTGAGAAAGGGCATGGGTTTCCGCAAACGGAAGTACCGGTGGCGTGTCGATGATGATGTAGCGATCGGGGTAACGGTTTTTCAATTCGTTCAACAAATCGCGCATTCTGTGGGAAGCTAGAAGCTCTACGGGATTACCCACCATCTTGCCGGCCGGCAGGAACGCCAGTTTGCCTATACCCGGACGCACGAGCAGTTCGTTGAGATCGGTCCCGTTACGGAGATAATCGGAGAGCCCCCTCTCCGCCTCAATGCCGAGATACTTCCCTATGGACGGGTTCCTGAGATCTGCATCGACCAATAGCACCGTATGATCCATCTCATGTGCAAGGGATATGGCAAGATTCAGCGAGGTAAGGCTTTTCCCTTCCCCCCCCAATGCACTGGTCACCATCAGGGCATTTTTGAACTTTTCCTTGCGCGTTATGGATAAGAGAAATGATTTAAGTTTACGGTACTCTTCTGCAACCGGCGATTGTGCTCCCTGAAGGGTCACTAGAAGCGGATTATCATTGGTGTAACCGGAGCTCTGAGGCGGCACATGACTGGTTAATGGGGTGTATACTGGATTCACCTGCCCGGGCTTATCAACAGATTCGGAAGGAGTCCCCCCCTCTCTGAGTAGTGCCGCTTTTTCAAGGGCTTTTTCAATTCTGCTCATAAAAACACCTTCTTATCAGGAATGATATCAAGGGAGATCACCCGCACTAAAGGGCACCCTGAATTTTTGAAATCAATTTATCGATCAAGGAGATGTCCATCACCTCCATGATCAGGATTGCAAGGATGACACTGAAATATACGCCGGCAAAGCGGTAGAGTCTCAAGTCATTCTTTTTGCTCTTGAGAACATCAATTGGGTTGCTGATAACCGGTATCACTGCAAGGACAGGAACCCCAAGGCCCTTTAACGAATCCTGGCTCTTAACCGACTGGTCGAGCTGATCAAGGCCAAACACAGCACCGAAGGCTATGGCAATACCACCGATTATCCCCATCAGAATAATCCTGATACGGTTGGGGCTCACCGGCTTGATGGGTAACACCGCAGGGTCTACAATCCGGAACGTGGTCGCCTTGTCCTGTACTTCCATTTGCTGCGAAACTTCGGATTTGCCATGACGGCTTATGAGCTCTTCGTACAGCTCGCGCTCTTTATTTTTCTGACTCTCGAGCTCCTGAAGTGTTGAGTTTGCAGCGGGGATGCGCTGTAAAAGAGCCCGGTTACTTCCGATATCTCGCTGAATACTCGCTTCGTAGGACCTGAGAGATCTCAGTTCACTCTGAACCTTCTCAATTTCCTGCTGATCGCTCAATGGCAAATCATCACTTCCTGAGCGGGAACGGGCCGATGACTTTAGTTCTTCGATCTCCTCTTTTAGTCGAATGATTTCGGGATAGTTCTCGGTATAACGCAGTCGCAGGTCATCAAGATTCTTTTGTAAAGCTGAAATTTTCACCTTGGAACTGCTGCTCTTCCTGGCGACGTTCCTCAAAGCCTCCAAATGTGAAATTCTTGCCCGCACTTCATCCAGCTTTTGTTCAGATGACCTTATATCATTGAGCACAGCCCCCTCTTCAACTCCTATAACCTGGGGGTGTTCGCGCTTATAGTTCAAAACGGCCTCTTCGGCTTTATCAACTCTCTCCTTAAAACTGGATATCTGTTCCCCAAGGAATCTGCTGGCACCAAAGGATTCCTCGCGTTTTGAAGAGAGGTTTTCTTCTATGTACCGGTTTATCAGGGTATTGACATAATCACGCGCTACTTTGGGGTCTTCATTCTGAACACTAATTGTAAAGAGGTTGTTGTCTTCCTTCATGCTTATGTTGGTATTTTTCTGAAAGTTGTTAATAAGCTCCTCAATCTCACGATCGCTTTTCGCTTTTACATCGAGGTCCAGATCCTTAATTACTTTGAGGTTTATGGTCCTGCTGTTCAAGGCATATCCAAGGACCTTGAGCTTATCCTCCATGGACGGAGTGACGGCAATACCCTTCACAAGCTCGGCAATAACGTTCTTTTCAATAAATACCGTACTTTTTGCTTCATATTTCTTTGGCATGACATAGCTTGCGACAACCGCAGCGGTCATAACTGTCAATGCTATGATCACAAACAGGAATTTTTTCTTGGTAATTAATGACAGGTAATGTTTGGCATCGAATTGTTGTTCTTGCATGCTATGGCGCTCCAGTTCTGTATTACTTAAAACATTCCTTCCTGCACAATGATGTAATCTCCGGGATTAAGTGGCACATTTTGGCGCAGGTCTCCGTCTTTTATGAGATCTTTTGCCTTGACAGGGATATTTACCTCTTTCCCCCCTTCCTTGCGCAGTATGTAGGTATCGTTCTGCTTGGCGAATTTAGTGAACCCACCAGCCTCTATGATCGCCTCTATAACCTTCATTCCCCTCCGATACTCGATGAAGCGAGGATTATTGACTGCGCCCAAGACATAAACGTTTTTGGTGAGAAGTAGAGGAATAAATATGGTGTCATTGGTCTCCATGACAATATCTTCGGAAACATCACCATCTATGAACAACTTCTGGAAGTTTTCCTTTATCTTTTTACCGTTGCGCATGACATAAGCATTCTGAAGATCAGCAGAAGCAACCTCGCCAATGGTACAGAGAAGCTGCAGCAGAGTGGTACGTCGAGTCAAATCAAGAACTCCGGATTTTATCCCACCACCAAAAATATAAACCTTGCTGTTGGTTATTTCATTTACTGCTACTGTCACTATCGGATTTTTAACGAGTTCCTTAAGTTTTTCCGCCAAAGTTTTCTGTAAATCCTTGGGAGTATATCCCGACGCAGATACGTCGCCAAGTCCCGGTATTGTAATTTTGCCGTCGGGGCGTACCTTGGTGGTAACGGTTAGCTCTTTTACTCCCCACACGGCAATGTCGAGGCTGTCACCTTCACCGATGACATAGTCACCGGCAACAGCAATAACAGGGAAAACAAATAAGACTAAAAGTACTGTTGCAAGCAATTTAAAATGTTTCATATCAACTCCAGATCCGTGTAGTGACTCTCATATATTTCTTAGTAGTTTGATATTGCACCGGGCAATCAAAAATTTAAATTGGACCTCTTTATCATCTTTCATCACGCCTCCTTTGACTACCTGCTCCCGCGACCGAACATCATCACCTTTACTGTTTCAAGTGCAATAAACAGATCGAGGAGAAGGGACATATTCTTGATGTAATAAAGATCGTACCGAAGCTTTTCTATGGCGTCGTCCACCGAGGCGCCGTATGCATATTTGACCTGGGCCCAGCCGGTTACGCCTGGTTTCACGAAGTGGCGTTCGGAATAATAGGGAATGACTTCCTTGAGCCTTTCGACAAATTCCGGGCGCTCGGGGCGGGGGCCCACAAGGCTCATGTCACCCCTGAGTACGTTGTACAATTGTGGCAGTTCGTCAAGCCGCGACGTGCGCAAAAATTTCCCGAACCTGGTAACACGTGGATCGTCTTTCTGGGCCCACACCGCACCCGATGACTTTTCGGCATCGGCACGCATCGACCTGAACTTGTAAAGCACAAAGGGACGGTCGCCCTGCCCCACGCGCACCTGCCGGAACAGAATCGGACCGGGAGAGGTCAGCTTAACCCCCAGTGCTACAAACGGAAGTATCGGCAGAATCAGAATGATGCCGAAGAGCGAGAGGGCCAGGTCAGCGCTTCTCTTCGCAATCCGGCCGAAACCGGTCCTGTGGAAGCCATCGGAAAAGATGAACCAGCTCGGGGTGATATTCTCGATCATCAGCTTGCCGGTTACCTGTTCGTAAAAGGAAGGCGCATCGATGACTTCGATGCCGCTGAATTTGCAGTTTAGCACTTCGCTTAAGGGGAATGACCCCCGCCGCTCGGAGAGGCTCACGACAATTTTGTCGGTCCGCTCCCTGAGGGCCGCGGAAACCAGTCCATCGCCATTGCCGACAATATGCTGCGACGGAACGTAAACAGGCTCATTGGGGCAACCGAAATAACCTGCCAGCACATGATGATGGTTGGTTGCCGAAACAAGGCCCCCGATTTCCCGCGCCAGTGGGCCGGTACCCAGCACCAGGACGCGCCGGGCCAACCCGGGATGGTAGAAGGAAACCCGGCAGAAGAGATGCCAGAGAATCTGAAAGGTACCCAGGATTGCCAGGGCCAAGGCAAGGAGCCCCCTGCCGATGGTCAAATCGGGTGCAAGATAGAAAATGGCGGACAGGAGCAGAAACGAAACACCGAGCGAAATAAGCGTAAAGACGATGCGCTCCCTCAACTTCATGTTCTTGTCGGGATTATAGAATTCAACCATGAATGAAGAGAAGATGACTGCCACCACCAGGAGCACCACCTGGGTAGCTCCCTTGATAGTCATGAGACTTTCCATTCCCGGAATGGTGCCGAACCGGACCATGTAAGCGATGCCCAGGGCAAGGACCGTACAGAGAATATCTCCGGTTATGAGCAGGATTATCATCTTCTTCATGACCTGCGTCCTCTGTTAGCGCGACAACGCGGCAAGGAGTTGCTGCGCGGCAGCACTCTCCGGGAAAGCACCCAACTGGAGAGATCTCTGTGCGCTGGCTTTTGCTTTTGCTCTGTTGCCCGCCTGGTTGTAAGCCAGTGCAAGGTGATAGTGCACGGCAGGGTTTTTAGGGAGCATGGAGGCAGATTTTTCAAGCAGACTGACGGCAGCGGATCCTTTGCCGCTTCGGGCCAGGACGTAGCCGTAGGTATCCATGACGCCGGGGTTATTGGGCTGGAGACGGTACGCACGATCGGCCATCTTCAGCGCTTCCGCCTTGCCGGCATAACCGTCCGCCCCCAGATAGGCCAGGTTGTTGAGCGCGGCGACGTTGTTCGGTGACACTGCCAGCACTGCACGGTAAAGGCCGGCGGCCTCTTTCTTCCGCCCCGACTGATCAAAGGCCGTACCCTTGGCAAACAGCGCCGGGACGTTCTTCGGCTGCTTCTTGAGTATGGCGTCATAGGCAGCAACGGCCCTGGGGATGTCGCGCTTTTTCATATAGAGATCGCCCAGCATCATCGATGCCTTGGAATTGCCGGGTTCCACGGCAAGCCCGTTTCTGACCTCCTGAAGGGCACGGTCATAGTCTTTCTGGCTTTCGTGGATCGACGCGACCACTAGATGTCCGGCGGCAGATTTTGGTGAGGCCGCGACCAGCTTCTGCGCCTGTTCGAGTGCCTTGGGGATGTTCCTGCCAGCCACCAGCGCTCCGATCTTGAGGGAGATCGCCCGGGCCGGGGCAATTTTTTCCAGTTCATCATAGACTTTGACCGCTTCGTTATACTTTTTGTCCGCAACAAGCAGTTCTCCCTTCATCTCCAGAAGAACACCATTGCGCGGGGATACTGCCAGCCCCTCGTTGACCATGGACAAGGCCTGGGCAGGCTGTTTGTGGCGTACATGGTAGGATGCCAGGGCGATATAACCGAGGGGGTTTTTCGTCTCCTTGGCCCGGTTATAATAGGCGGCTGCTTCTTGCACCTTGCCTTGAGCCTCGCTGATGGCACCGAGACCTATCATCGCCTTGATGTTGGCCGGATCACGCCGTAATGTCTCGGCGTACAAAGAGGCTGCATGGCCGAAGTCCTTCTTGCCGAGGTAGTGTGCCGCCAGATTGAGGGAAGCAGGATGATAGTTCGGGTCAGCCGCACGCGCTTTAGTCAGGTAGGCTATCCCTTCCTTTTCCCGCTTGCCGGCAAAGGAGGCTGCAGCCATGGTGTTATAGAGTTGGGCATCCTGCTTGCTGCCCCGCAGTCCCCCCTTCAGGATCTCGATGGCCCTGGCTTCCTTGTTCTGGCGTATATAGTAACTTGCCAGCATATACCGCGTATTGAGTACATCGGGGCCGACCTTCACCGCCATTTCCAGTTCTTCTTCGCCGATCGCCCTCTTGCCTCGGGCCAGGTTTACGACCCCCTTTTTCATATGGGCGCTGACCAGAGCCGGGTCCAGCTCAAGGGCACGATTTAGCTCTTTCATGGCCTCATCCGGCATCCCCTTGGCTATGTAGGCACTTCCGAGCACGTTGTGGGCCAGGGCGCTTTTATCATCGACTTCAAGGGCTCGCCTTGCCTCTGTCATGGCATCGTCGATCCGCTTCTGCTGAAGCAGGATCATGGCAGACATGAGCCGTGCCTGGATGAATTTAGGGCTGAAGTCCAATACCTTGCGGAACTGGCTCAGGGCTATTTCCAGCTCGTTGCGTGAATAATGACTCAATCCGAGATAGTAGTAAGCTCCGGGGTTTTGGCCGATTTTAAGCGCACTCTGAAGTTCGATTACCGCCTGATCGAATTTCTTGCCGGTGTAAAGTGCGACACCCTTGAGCTGATGCCCCTCCGGACGATGGGGAAGCCGCTTTATAAGATCATCGGCAATACGCTCCGCCTGGTCGAGTTGCCCCATGCCGACACGTATCATGCCCATCTTGAAAGCAGCATTGGCATCCGCCGGGTCGATGGCAACAATCTTCTGCAAATATTCCAGGGTCTTGTCGCGATTGCCCCGTGCCCCCTCAAAAGCTGCGGCAAGATAATAGGCCGAGGTATTTTTGGGGTCTTTCTGTACGATGGCATCAATAAGCCTTTTGCCTTCCTCGTCCCGGTTGGTAAGCAGGCAGACGCGGGCCAGTTCAAGCATCGCAGAGGTGCGGGACGGTTCGGCGTTCAGGGAGGCCCGCAGGTTCTCTTCGGCCTCCGGGTACATCTTTTTGTGGAGGTAGCTCACGCCAAGCACTTCAAGCCCGTCTGCGGCACCGGTCCGAGCGGAGAGATACGCCCTGGCTTCGGATATGGCCTGATCAGACTTGCCCAGTGAGTTATAGAGCCTTGCCAGGTCGAGCCGAACCTCGGGCTTGGAGGGATTCTGCCGGAGAGCCTTCTGCAATTCCTTTTCGGCCTGGTCGAACTTTCCGGCCTTCATATAGGCCTTTGCCAGCTGGTAGCGGGCGTCAAAATAGTTCTGATCCTTTTCGACGGCGCTTTTAAGGAGAACTATCGCGCCGTTGGCGTTGCCCTTCTCAAGCTCTTTGACTGCTTCGTCGTAGAGTTCTTCCTTGGTTTTCCCGCCGCAAGCGGCGAGAGTCGCCATCATAAATAGAAGCATTACAATATATTTTCTAGACAATGCTATACCCTCCCTGGCGCGCATACGTGCCGGTCATCATTTCTTTCACGAGCGAGGTGAATTTCCGGTAATCAAGCGGCTTGATCATGCAGATTGAATTTTCAAACCCCTCCAGTGCAGACAGAAGCTCCTTGCTGATATGGTCAGTCAGGACAATGACCGGGGAGCTGAGACGGCACAGGTCATCAAAAAAGCGCGAACCGTAGGGATAACTCGTTATCACCAGGCCAACGCCTTCATTGCATACCGCTTGCGTTTCCGGACTTTCGTTAAGGATGGTTTCCGCACGATATCCCTCCGCCTCGAGAATTGCGGAGCAGACCCGTGAGAAACCGGCTTCGTCAATAATTAGAATCGTTTCGCGTTCCATGCCGTATACTTCAGCAAAATGGATACCCGTTAACGGCAATGTTAAAAAAATAACCCTTAATAAAAGCACAACAATCTTTATCATGGCGTATTCACTATAGTTTTTATTTACTCGCCATAACCTTACGTAATACCGGACAGTTAATAGCAATACATTAAATTACCCAAGTTGTTACCAACGGAAACACTAACTTTCTTTCGTGAGAAAAAAACAAAAAAAAGTGTGTCCAAAAGACACACTTGTAATGTGAACCAAATAATTTCAATCAGTTAACCAGCAATCAATAGTGACCCCTTTAGATACACTCCCAGGAAACAGCACCATGACCAACATCGTCATTCCATTTCCGAGAGCCTTTTGTAGAGAGCTTTTCGGGATATGCCCAGCAGCTTGGCAGCTTGTGACTTGTTTCCGGAACTCTCCTCAAGTGCCGTCACTATCGCCTCTTCCTCAACCTCTCGCAACGTCCGAACCTGTGGCCGGGGCTCCTCAGCGACAGCGCAGTGCTTCAGATCATCAGGAAGTTCCTTGACCGTTATCCGGTCCTTTTTTGCCAGGACGACGGCGCGCTCGATAACGTTGCCCAATTGACGTATGTTTCCGGGCCAATTGTAACTGAGGAAGGCTTTCATGACTTCGTCATCGATTTTGAGGGCTTTCCCTTCGCGGGCACCGTACTCCCTGACAAGTTCAGCCACAAGAAGGGGGACGTCTTCACGGCGATCCCGGAGGGGAGGGACCTGGATCTGAACCACATTTAGCCGGTAATAAAGATCTTCGCGAAACGCCCCCGCGGCTATTTCGGCCGGAATATTCCTGTTGGTGGATGAAATGAGGCGGAAGTTGACCTTTATCTTCTTGTTGCTGCCGATCCGTTCAATTTCTTTCTCCTGGAGGACCCTCAGAAGCTTTGCCTGAAGCGGTATCTCCAGTTCTCCGATCTCGTCGAGGAATATGGTTCCCTCCGCCGCCTCTTCAAAGCGCCCGATGCGACGGGAAAATGCCCCGCTGAAAGCTCCCTTTTCGTAGCCGAACAGTTCGGATTCTATCAACTCACGGGGCATGGCCGCACAGTTAACCGCCACGAACGGCTTGTCACGCCGCACGCTCCCATAGTGCAGCGACCGGGCGATAAGCTCCTTGCCGGTACCAGTCTCGCCACAGATGAGCACGCTGCTCATGGAGTCCTTGACCGCCTCTATTGTTTCGAAGATATGGACCATGGCCGGGGTCGCGCCCACAATGCGTACCATGGTTCCGCCGGGAATCCTTCTGCGCAATGCCTCGATTTCGCGCTTGAGTCCACGCTGCTCCACCGCGCGTGCCAGGATTCCTTTAAGTTTCAGATAATCGGGGGGTTTGATGAAGTAGTAGAACGCGCCGCGGGTGATGGCATGGACTGCCGAATCCACGGAGCCGTATGCGGTAAGAAAAATGACCGGGATGTCAGGGTAACGCTCCGCCATGAACTCCATGAGCTGCATGCCGTCTTTAGCCGGCATTTTCATGTCGGTGATTACCGTATCTATATCCTCTTTGCCAAGCGTGTGTTCAGCTTCTGCGACATCTACGGCCTTGAATACCGTGTATCCTTCCTCCCGCAGTATTGCGGCGAGAACCTTCAGCGCATTCGGCTCATCGTCAACAATGAGCACCTTGCCGTGCATATTACCCTGCATATTGCTCCCCCTGGGAACTTTCCGCGGGGAGACAGAGCCGCACCGTTGCGCCGCATCCTTTGGAGCTCAATATTTCAAGGCTTCCCCCGTGATGCTGGACAATCTCACGGGCAATGAAAAGGCCGAATCCCCGTCCCTTATCCCGAACAGTACCGCCGGAAGGACAAAATATCGTTCGAACCTCGCTTTCGGGAACCCCCGGGCCTGAGTCACAGATGTCTATAGTAACGCATTTCTTTGATGACGATATTGCCGTGCGGGTTCTGAAGGTGATAGTGCCCCCATGGGCCATCGCTTCCATGGCATTATTAACGATGTTCAGGATCGCACTTTCCAGATGAAAAGCGTCGATGTCCAGAAAGGGAATATCCGCATAATCGCTGACAAATGTTATTTTGCGTTCCTGGGCCTGGAGTGAGGTGATTTTCATCACCTTTTCGAGCAGCAGATGGATGTCGCTCGGGGATTTTTCCATCTCCAGCAGCGAAGTGCTGAGGAAACGGGTTATGAACGCGTCGAGCTTGGCAATCTCTTCATCGATGATGTCTGCAAACTCCACAAATGTTCCATCCGAAGCATAACGGTGCTTCAGATAAACAACCGCCCCCTTGATGGCGTTCAGAGGGTTGCGGACACCATGGGCCAGGGTCGCCGATACCTTGCCGATGTCAATAAGGGAACGAAGATGATCACTCTCCCTCATTGACAGGCAACGCTTGGAGGCAACCATGGCAACTTCTGCGCCGCTGATGGCTGAATCGTTGTCATGAATGGGAGAAATTGTTGCATCTACCATCAATTCATCACAGATGCACGAGATGCGAACCCCCTTGACGACTATTGTCCTCCCCTCTTCCAGAGCCTGCTGCACTGCATCGCATGATCCACAATAAATCTTGGGGAAAAAATAGAAATAGGGTAATCCGACAGCCTGTCGTGCCTCGTCGCCGAAATGATGCTCCAGCTCGCTGTCGATGAAGGTAATCTCAAGATTTTTATCTACACGAAATAAACAAGATCTTATCACATTCAGTACTCCGGAAATTCAGCCGTCAATCTTTGAAATGATGATAAAGACAGGGATTCTTTTCCTTAAGGTAATCCATTATCTGCACCAGATCGAGGAGATAAGGCGCCCTCAATCCGTGGTAATTGACCTCCGGCCCGATCTGCCGTGGAATTATCGATATTTTCTTGAGCAAAAGATATAGCCCGCGAGCCATCACTGCATACCAGTGCGTTATCCCCTTTTCCAGGCTTTCCTTGTAGAGGCAGCGGTACAGTCCCAATACGATCGCATTTTCGTTTTTTCTGCGCTCCTTGACGGATATCGGAATGTTCTCCTCTTCCAGCTCCCGGATTCCGTCGTCGTATAGCGCCTTGTCGGGTCCCCGCCTGCGAAGCTCCTTGCTGATTGCCAAACGGGAAATCTCCCCTACAATTGAATCCTTGAAGGCAGATGTATCAATATCAAGGGCGCAATGTTTCAACATTGGCAGTCCCAGGTCGGATGACTGGATCAGGCGAACAGTCCCTATCAGGCTACCGTCATCCTCACGAAAAGCCGCGAAATGAACCGAATGGTTGTCATATTCATCGGTCTCGATGCCATGGGGGTGATCTTCCGGTTCTTCAAAGCCCCATTCATCGCAATATACCTTGTAGCGGAGGCGATAAATGTCTTCCATGATATTTGCATCATTGTCAGCTTTTCTGAACTCGAACATTTCCCCCCCGGAAAACGTAAAACCATATTTTAGCTTTGATTTTGTTTACATTTTTTAACAATATGAAGTATCGTCCGCCTCAAGGCAACAACTATTTCGACTGCTTCAACCGATAACTCCGGAGCCTTAATGAATTCTTCGATTTTTCACAGGGTTCTCCCCTTCGCCCTTTTTATGGCCTGCATCGGTGCTGAAGAAGCGCTTCGATTTTTCTCGCGCCAGGGATTTATCCATATCACGCCGGAAACGTTTCTTTATACCTATCCGATAAGGGTCATTCTCGCAGGCATGGCTCTCTTTTTTGCCCGCTCTAAGTATTGCGAAATAAAACTCTGGGATCTCGCATCTCCCATTAAAAGCGTAGTCAGCATCGCCCTCGGGGTTGCCGTATTTATCCTCTGGATCAATATGGACTGGATACTCCAAAACCACGGAGCGCCCCAGGGATTCAATCCAACGCTCATCCCCGACGCCGCTGCCCGCAACCTCATGACGGCATTCAGGCTGGCTGGCGCCGCCATAGTCGTGCCCATCATGGAAGAGCTCTTCTGGCGGTCATTCCTGATTCGCTATATCATCCATAAAGATTTCGAATCCGTCCCTGTCGGACTCTTCACGTGGCCATCATTTCTCATATCTGCCGTACTCTTCGGCCTGGAACACCATTATGTCCTTGCCGGCATTATGGCAGGCATCGCATACAACGTTCTGCTCTATTATACCAAGAGCATTGCACACTGCATTCTTTCGCACTCGATAACGAATCTTCTTCTCGGAATATATGTCCTGCAAACGGGAAAATGGCATTTCTGGTGAAATCTGCTCCCTGCTCAGAAAATTATTGTCAGGTCAACGCATTCACCATGAAAAAAATGTCACATTAATAATCTTGATTTACAGATAATTGGGTGATAATCTTGCGTTGTTTTTGCACAACTGAATATGTTCAAGGTAGACGATAATACTAAACCACTCGCGAGAGTGGGGCGGAAAGCCTACAGGGTCTCACAGAGACAGCCGGGTCGCCGAAATATCTAAGGACTAGATATCGGTCCCGGCTTTTCTTTTTTCCATGGCAGAACAACAGAAACTCCTGCAATAACGTATTATCCGGCACTCCAGCGCATCACTCAAGGAGGAGGCATGATGTCCATAGAAGCCAATACCAGGATCAAATCTTCAGCGGAAAACTCTTTTAACCTCAAAGAAGCCTACGATCATTGGTTTGATGTAATCCCCGCCAATACACCCGGCCTTGTGGAAAGGGCCAACCGCCTGAGATACCAGGTATATTGCGTTGAGAACAATTATGAGGATCCGTCTGCCCACCCGTACGGCATCGAGCGGGACGAGTATGACAGACGCTCCGTCCACAGACTGCTGGCCGACAGAACATCCGGCTCAATTGCCGGCACAGTGAGGCTAATACTTCCCGCCCATAAACCTGAAGAAAGCTTCCCCATCCAGGGGATCTGCAAAAGTCCGCGCCTCTCTGATCCCAAGATGTTTTATCCGGGGAGGGCCGCCGAAATATCCAGATTCTGCATATCCAAGGAATTCAGACAGACGCTGCTCCCCGAAGAATCGGCATGCGAAACCACGCCATGGTCCGATACCGGCAAGCAGGATCTTATTCCCTACATCACTCTCGGGCTTATGAAGGGCATTGTACAGATGAGCGCCGAGCATGGCGTAACCGACTTGTTTGCCGTAATGGAACCTTCTCTGCTGCGCCTTCTCACCCGCTTCGGCATTTTTTTCAAACCGATCGGCCCCATCGTCCAATACCACGGCATGCGGCAGCCCTGCTATGAAAACGTGGAAAAACTGCTAGGGAAGATATGGAACATCCGCAAGGATGTCTGGGAGGTGATTACTGAGGAAGGAACCTTGCTTGATCAATTAAAAAACAAGCACAACGCTGCGGCATCCTGTAAATTCACCCAAATGAAAAGATGCGCGGTTCCCATGCATGCCTGCTGATTTGCCGCAGGGCCCGAACGGGATCGCCGTTTATTCACAACTCGAACCGTTAGTGAACATCTATCTTGCTAATCCCGTCCGGACGCCAGCTGGGCGGAATTACACGACTCCCTGCCTTTTCCTTGCCAGGCACCAGTGTACCAAACGTAACCGACATGACACCGAACCGGGCATTGACTTCGTCCATTGCTTTTAGTGCCTCAGTTTTCTTCCTTTCCTCCTCGAATAGCGGCAACTGTTCAGACTGGTGCCGGAGGCTCGACAGACCGATGCCGAGCAGCCTGACCGGTTGCTCCAGTTCCACCGTCTCCAGAATCGAAACCGCCGTCTTGTAGATCTCATCGGTACGGTTCACATAAGAGAGCAGAGTAGTCTGTTTTCCCCAGGAGGAAAAGAAGTCCGCATACCGGACGTAGAGGTGAATTGTCCTTCCAGTCACCCCATAGCGCCTGGCCCTGCTGCCCACCATCTCCGACAACTGCAATAGAAAACGCCTGATCTCCCCGGGGTCCGAGATATCCTGATCCAGCGTCCTTGAATGACTCACGCTCTTCACATCATCTTCTTCACCATACGGGACAACGGGGCTATTATCCACGCCCTGCCCCATCTCTTTCAAACGCTTCCCTACGATGCCGAACTTCCCGGTCAGGCGGGCTTCATCAAACCGCCCCAACTCCCCGCAAGTGTAAATGTTCATCATATTCAGGTGCTGCTGCATCTTTTTGCCGATGCCGCACAGCTCCTGAACCGGCATGTTTTCCAGAACCCGCGGCACATCCTCCGGCCGCAAAATGGTGAGTCCGTCAGGCTTCTCCATGTCACTGGCCAGCTTGGCCAGGAGCTTGTTGGGAGCAATGCCGATGGAGCAAGTGATGTTGAACTCATGCCTGATACGGGATTTGATCTTGCGAGCGATATCTGCTGCCGACCCGAAGATCGAGAGGGAGCGGGTAACATCCAGCCAGGATTCGTCGATGCTGAATGCCTCCACCTCGGGGGTATAATCGCGAAAGATCCTGTTGATCTCGGTGGAAATGTACTGGTACTTCTTGTTATCACCCACCACGATAAGCAGTTCCGGACAGGCTCTCTTAGCCTCCCACACCGCCATACCGGTCTTAACCCCCTTGGCCCTGGCCTCGTAGGAGCTGGTAGTTATCACCGTTCTGCCGGAACCGCCGACAACAGCAATTGGCTTGCCCTGCAATGCCGGGTTGGCCGCCTGCTCGACCGAGGCAAAAAAGGCATTCTGATCAACATGCATTATGGTGCTGTTCATGGTTTCCAGTCACTGCTGCAGCAGGGCTCATTCCAGAATCCGGAATATCCCGACCACCTTCCCGACAATGATGACCTCCCCCTCCCCCTCACGGATGATGATTGGCTCCATGTTGGGGTTGCGGGGCTGGAGACGGATCTGTCCCCCCTCACGGTAGAACGCTTTTAGAGTGGCCTCGCCATCAACCATGGCAACTACGATATCCTTGTTTTCTGCTGTGGGCTGGGGGCGGATTAGGGCGAGATCTCCATCGAGGATAGCGGCATTCACCATGGAATCCCCCTTTACCCGCAGGAAGAACCTCCCCCCCTTGAGCTGGGCCTGATCAATGGCAAGATACCCCTCGATGTCCTCAATGGCAGGCTGGAGCATTCCGGCCCGCACCACCCCCACCACCGGGAGCGACGCCGGCCGGGCCCCTTGGCCGACCAGGGAAATGCCGCGCGAGTTGCCGGGATCTCTATGGATATACCCCTTTTTCTCAAGGGCACCGAGGTGTTTCATCACCCCTAGAGTGCCGTTTATCCGCAGATGCGCGGCAATGTCCCTCATGGTGGGGGGATAACCATGCTGAGCAAGGTAGTTTTCGAGAAATAGAAAGACTTCTTTCTGGCGCGGGGTAAGCTCTTCCATGGGATGCTCCTCAACAGGTTCGCAATTGACAACCTATCACCAAAGGAACACCTTGTCAAGGAAGTGGGACAACCGGACCCCCAACGGCATCCTGCTTCACCATACATGTCATTACCACTGGACCGCGCGGCATCTGGACATGTAGCGGGTTATTTCCCTACTTGAATATTTCTATCGGAGCCCTGCTGTCAAAACCGTTCGATCCGTCTTTCCAAATTTTCAGGGTTCCTTTTACCTGTACCTTTGTTCCGGCTATGGCGAGACTTTGAAGGCGATTCTCAACATTCTTGATATTCTCGGAAAAAACATACCCCAGAGCGAATTTTTTATTATTTCCGGCGGTCAAATAGTAATTCCCCCCCCGCATACGGGGCAAATCCTATGACTCCGGTTCCATTAAATGGAATTCTTTTCTTAACATCCTGCTCGCACTTCATATCGTACTCGGAAAGTGGCGCTGTTTCCGCCTGAATAATCATGAAGGGTTTTGACACTCTTTGCTCATTTTTGGGGTTAGTAGTAGCGAAAGACATTACGGAACAGCAGAAAATGATGATGACTGCCAAAATAATATTCTTCTTCATTTTTTAACTCCTCCATTCTTCGTTGCCTTGTCAACAGGTAACAACAGTCGGCCCTGGCTGTTGAATCCGGCTAAAAAAGCATGCTCACGACAAACCCGGAAGAGCTGTCTCAATCACTGCAATACCTGCAATTGCACAAAACACCGAACATTAGTCACAGCAAACTAATCCAGCCTAATACATTTATCGGACAACACATATTAAACTTTAATAATTTTTAACAACTAATCTCATCAACTACAGAAAGAGCCCCGAAAGAGTAGGCGTGACTTAAAAATCACAGATGTTGCTCAAGAAGTAATTTAAACAAAAAGGGCCTACAGCACTAAGCTGTAAGCCCTTTATTTTATTGGCGTCCCCGAGACGATTCGAACGTCCGACCCCTTCCTTAGGAGTAATATACTTTGCCTATTTCAAGCTATTCCATATTAATTCGCCTTGTGTAACCTTCCCGCCTATAACACCTTGACTTATCAATTTATTACCGATATTCTCTATTTCAAATTGTATCATTTTATTTCGATTACAGCCGACAGTTAAGAGGTTACACGAGGGGTTACACGGGAATGTGTAACCTCCCCGAGGGGGTATCATGAAGTTTACCGACAAGGGAATATTGAACCTGAAGGCGAAGGACAAAATGTATCAGCTCAGGGAGGATAAAGGCTTCGGCATCCGTATCCTTCCCTCAGGTCATAAGATATGGATCTTCGTCTACACCTTCGACGGGAAACGCCGCCAGATGAATCTGGGGAGTTATCCAGCAAAAAGCTTAGTCGATGCACGCGCAGCCCACGCCGCAGCATACGCCATGCTTAACGATCCCACCAATCCCCGCGACCCGCAATCAGAGAGGGACCAGAAGCACGAGGGGGAACGACAGGCCCGGGACGAACACCGGAAGGCCCCCACCATAGAAAAGCTCGTGAGCGAGTACATTGAGCGCCATGCAAAGAAGTTCAAGCGGTCATGGCAGGAGGATGAACGGTTGCTCAACCGTGAAGTAATACCATCGTGGGGGCAACTGAAGGCCGCAGACATCACCAAGCGAGACGTTACCCTCTTGCTGGAAAGTATCGTCGATCGTGGCTCCCCCGCCATGTCAAACCAGGTGCTCAAGATCGTACGCAAGATGTTCAACTTTGCCATCGAGCGCGACATTCTCCAAAACACTCCTTGCCTTGGCGTCAAGGCCCTTGCACCGAATAACAGCCGGGAGCGCACCTTGACCGAATCCGAGATCAAGACTCTTTGGTCCTCTCTCGATTCCCCAAAGGTGGCCATGTCCAACGAACTCCGTCGCGCCCTAAAGCTGATTCTCGTCACGGCCCAGCGGCCCGGTGAAGTGGCGGGGATACATACCAGTGAGATTGACGGGAATTGGTGGACCATCCCGAGCGAGAGGGCGAAGAACGGGAAAGCCCATCGGGTATACCTTACCGACCTTGCACTTGAACTCATTGGAGAGCAGACCGTTTTTGATATGGAAACCGGAGAGACGGTGCCGAAGGGATTTATCTTCCCCTCCCCTCGTGTCGAGATCGACCCTGTAACCGAAAAGCCAATCGGCAAACCGATAGACGCCCACGCCCTCCCCGTTGCGGTCCGCAGAAACCTTGCATGGCCGATGACCGACAAGAACGGAAAACCGCTCTATGACAAGGACGGCAAACCGGCCACCGAGAACAAACTCAGTATTTCTCAGTTCACCCCGCATGACCTGAGACGAACGGCTGCAACCTTCATGGCCCAAATGGGATACATGGACGAAGTGATAGACGCGGTATTGAACCACGCCAAGCAAGGGGTAATTCGAGTTTACAACCTTCACAAGTATGACCTGGAAAAACAGCAAGCCCTTGAAGCTTGGGAGCGGAAGCTGAAGAACATCGTCTCGGGCGAGAATAGCAGTAATGTGGTGAGCATCCTGCCCCGCAAGAAGACTGCATAAACGGATTGCTAGATATACGCTAATAGGGTATAGTTAATCATGCTTTTTGTCGAAACATCTCTGTTCACAAAGCTACTGCCTGATTACCTATCAGATGACGAGTATCGGGAGTTTCAGGCATTCATGGCCGAGAATCCGGATACAGGAGATGTAATCAGGGGCTCCGGCGGAATCCGCAAGGTTCGATGGACGGCCAAGGGCAAAGGCAAGCGCGGCGGTGTGAGGATCATCTACTACTGGCAACGGGCGGATAGTCATATCTACCTGATAACCGTCTACGCCAAGAACGAAATGGCGAACCTTCCCCCCGCAGAGATTGCAGCACTCAAGAGCATGGTGGAGGCATGGAACAAATGAAAAAGCGCAACCTCTTTGAAGAACTGACGCAGGGTATCGAGGAAATCAACCAATTCAGGGAGGGCAAGATCACCCTGAAAACCTACCGTGTGGAAAAAACGCCGAAAGTCGAGGTAACGCCGGAACTCATCAAGGAGACGCGGGAACGTCTGAACCTCTCTCGTGCCGTGTTCGCCCATGAGCTTCATGTCTCTCCCCGAACCCTTGAAAAGTGGGAACAGGGCCGCGCCAAGCCGAACGACCAGGCTGCAACCCTGATCCTACTGGTTCGGAAGTATCCGGACACCTTGGACCGACTGAAGAAGCTGGCGGCATAGTTCACTCTTTCGTGGGGATAGTCCGGCCAGACGACAAGCCGCCTTTCCTGGGGCGGTTTCCCCGCGATTATCTACCAGGGCGCTACAGGAGGCGCAAAGAAGATGGATACTCAAGATATTGAACTTTGGATAACCTATGCGCATGGCTGTTTCCTCGGGAGAGAACCCGCAACCGATGCAGACTACGAGCAAGCTGAAAACGGGAACTTCCTTGCCCTGATACAAGTGTTTCATGAATGCACTAGACTTGGGTTGTGCCCGCCGGCATGGGTCATGAACGGACTGCAAGACGCGTTTCACAAGTATCTGGAGCACAATACAGCCGCAACCGACGTCAAGGACTACATGACGCTTGATAAAGTGTGCGGACTGTCGAGAAATGTGTTTCGTGCCATGGAAACCGAAACACAGCGCAAGGAGTTAGCTAAGCGGTTCTACCTCTTGAGGTGGGCTTTTGGTCTAGAAAACAAAGAGATTGTCAAAGCTTTGAGTAAATGGGGGTTCTCATTTAATGTCACGGGTAAAGAGGCCGACAACCCTGAACGCGTTTACGAACGGAGCGAGTATGCGCAGTATTATGAAACATTTGAGAAGGTTGTTGAGGCTCGCGGCTACAGCCGGGAGGAAACAGCCAAGAACTTGCTTGAAACGATGTCGGCGCCAGCAAGGATTTACATAGAAGGGAAACTCAGACGCCGCAAGAAGTAACATACCAAACCACCGATTTACCAGAAGGCCGCTCCGAAACGAGCGGCTTTTTTTGTGCTCGATGTTGGGTACATTGTTTTTGCCAAAAACCAAGTACCGTAAATAGCTGTTTTTGCTGGCAAAAATCTCGACAAGTGGTAGTCGTTGGGATAGTCTGGGCTCAAATACTACTGGTTGAGCAGGAGGGAAGTATGCAAGCAGGCAAACGGCGACTCATGATCACGACCGAGGACCGAAACCTGGATATACGTGAGGTTTGCGCAATTCGTGGTCGATCGCGTTCGTCGACCTTGCGCGATGTCGAAGCCGGTCGCATTCCCGCACCGTTCAGGATTGGCGGGAAATGTTACTGGCGGAGATCCTGGATACTGGACGCGAATGACCGAGCGGCCAGCGAAGGGAGAGCGCAATAATGCAGGCGCAAAAAGCCGGCCGAGTTGATATCAACCTTAAACCCGAATACTTGCGCGGCCGCGTCGTGGCACTCGCTGAGCGATTGCAGGGCGCTGAGGGTGATGAGGCACTACAGATCGTCGACGAGCTTCTTGGCGCAGCGCATCAACTCATCGAAATCTCCGCCGGAGGGGCGCAATGACCAACGCGCCCGTTGCCGGTGGCTACATCCTTTTGGCCCGCAGACTCTTTGAGTCAGAGATGATGGACAAACCGCCTCTGTACTTCAAGTTGTGGGGATGGATGCTGGCACGGGCAATGTGGAAGGACGGCGGCAAGTTGAAGCGTGGCCAGCTTGTTACGTCAATTTCTGAGATGCAACAAGCTATGAGTTACCGGGTTGGTTGGCGTCGTGTGGTGCCCACAAAGGACGAGATACGAAGCGCGTACGAAGCCTTTACGAAGGCCACAATGATAACCACCAGGAAGACCACACGGGGAATGGTGGTAACGGTTCTGAATTACGGACTTTATCAGGACCCGGAGAGCTACGAAGCCCACACGCGAACCGCGCAACTATGCGAAAATTCCGAAGACACATATGAAACCCTCAAGAAGCCCACAAGGAAGGCCACAAGGAAGCCCACACACTCGAACACCATAACGGCTTGTAATGATGACGATTTTGACAATGTAAGAACACAGGAAGCCCACAAGGAAGCCCACGACGAAGCCCCACGGAAGCCCACAGACACACCACACGATAGAGAAGAATTTAAGAAGAAAAGAAATAAATTTTCTATTCCCTCACTAGACGAGGTACGGGCCTACTGCCTGGAGCGAGGCAACGACGTTGACCCAGAGAAGTGGATGAACCACTACGAGGCCAAGGGCTGGTTGATCGGCAAAACACCGATGCGGGATTGGCGGGCGGCGGTGCGCACTTGGGAAAAGTCATCCTCCCCCAAGGGCGGAGCGGCAGTAGTTGACCTGGGGTATATGCGATGAGCACCGACCTTCTCAAGAGAGCATCTACATTCACGGGCGAGGTATTGAATCGCTTCTATCCGGCTCCGGGTGAACAGGTGGGCGATACCTTCAGCCTTGGAAAACTCCGGCACATACTCTTTGCACCTGGAGAACTCTCAGTCTGGACCGGACTGAACGGTCACGGGAAAAGCCTTCTCCTGAATCAGCTTGCCATCGACGTTGCCAAAGAAGGGCAGCAGGTAGCGATTGCCAGCTTCGAGATGAGCGCCAAACGGACCTTGTACCGGATGGTGCGGCAGGCAGTGGGAGCGGACCAGCCGGCGGACTGGCTCATTACGCAGTGCCTTCAATGGCTCGACGACCTTATGTGGATCTATGACCACACCGGCACCGTCAACACCAATGATCTTCTTAAGACCTTTCACAAGGCCGCGACGGAGCGGGGAGTTGCTCACTTCGTCATTGACTCGCTCATGAAATGCGGGATTGCCGAGGACGATTACAACGCCCAAAAGGCACTCGTCGACCGCCTCCAGAATTTTGCACAGACCGACGGCATACACGTTCACCTTGTGGCACACAGCCGGAAAAAGAACAACGAAGACGACGCCCCCGGGAAAATGGATGTGAAAGGTTCAGGGGCCATTACGGACCTTGCTGACAACGTGTTCTCCGTCTGGAGGAACAAGGGCAAGGAGGCCAAGGTGCAGCAGTTGGCCGACACCAAACAGACGATACCGGATGAACTCAGGAACAAGCCAGATGCAATTTTGGATTGCTCCAAGCACCGGGAGCTTGGCGGCGATGCAGAGGGACGGTATGGGCTCTTCTATCATCGGGCGTCGATGCAGTTCATCGAAAGGCCGGGAGACTTGCCCTTCTTCTACTTCGAGGCATGATCGTGACCTTTGAGCAGATCAGAACCGCAGCCGAGGAAATGAACGTCAACCTGCAACATGCCGTATGGTGCCGTCTCCGCTATCTCCGGCAAAGGATTCAGCAGGAAGTTGAAGAACTGGACTTCTGGGCCGAAAGTGAGTGTCCGACCGCTCCGGTTTTCTTCAATCGTCACATGGACACCATCACCAAACTGGCAAGGGAAGCACGGGCGCTTTCCCTGGCGGCAAAGGAACCGCGAAAGAAACGGAAGGATGATCATATCACTGTTGAGCAGATAGAAGCCGCACGAAACGCCGACATTCGCGCCCTGATCGGCTTTGACCGCCAAGGGAAGGCAACAGCGCCATGTCACGAAGACAATCGGCCCAGCCTCGTGTTTCTCAGCCGGGTGGGTAAAGCATGGTGCCCTGTGTGTGACCGAAAGTTCAACGCGGTTGACTGGCTCATGGAGACCGAGGGCTTGACGTTCCCCGAGGCCGTGAGGCGGTTGGCGGCATAGAAAGGACAGAACTATGAAACCAGCGACATTCATCGAAACAGACAATCCTTTTGAAGTAGCCTGGCTGGCGGCGCGGGGCTTCAGCTACGAAATGGAAAAAATCGGACTCCGATTCACCTTCATGTTCCCGGCTTCCCCCGAACTGGAGCAGGCCCGCAAAGAATTTGAAGAGGACGAACCGTTTCAACGCTATGTCCGTTGCCGCAAGGAACTTGGCCGAAAGATGTGGAGGAAAGGGAGGGAGAGAAACAATGAGTAAAAAAAGAGAGAAGACCGTGAGTAACAGGCCCTTGGAAACCGATTACCTGAAAATCGTCGCCGAAACCGTCAATCCCGAAACATGGAAGCTGATTGTCGACGCCGCAGTACAGCAGGCAATAGACGGCGACCACGAGGCCCGGGAGTGGCTGTCAACCCACCTGCTCAAGGGTGCCCCGGCACTCTCCGGGATCCCCGCCGCGGAGAGCGGCCGGGAACTCACAGAAATGCTGTTCGGTAAAGCCTGAAAGGAGGAGAAAACCATGGAGACAGATACCGAATGCCCCTTTTGCGGGAGTGAGACAATAACCATCATTGAGGACGGCCGGGAGTTTTGCTGCATGTGTGGCGATTGCTATGCCCAAGGGCCGACCGCAAGCACCAAGGCCGGAGCGGCAGAAGCCTGGAACGAGCGAGCTTGACCAGACGGGAGCAGGCAAGTGACTGACGAGCAAATCCAAGAGAACAACGAAATCCTAGCCGCTTTCCTTGACGCGGTACTGGAAGGCGGGCCGGTTCCCCACGACATAGCGGCGGCAGCATGGGGTGTCTGGGCGTCCCGAAGTTACGAGGATACTCCGCAGCATGGACCAGACCATTGTCGACCTCGAAACCGCGCTCTATTTCGAGAGACTGCCGGGCGGCGGTTCGGCCTGATCTAATCAGGGAAAGAACAGAGATGGCACAATTCGCAAAAGGAAAATCTGGCAATCCGGGCGGCCGGCCGAAAGGACTGAAAGACAAGAGGACCGAACTCCGTTCTCTGTTTCAGCCGCATGCCACCAAGCTCATTGAACAAGTTGTGAGCTTGGCGCTTAAAGGCGACACAACCGCGCTTCGACTTTGCCTCGACCGGATATGTCCACCACTCAAGCCGCAGGCTGAACCCGTCACAACCCATGCGGCCGGTACGCTGACAGAGAGGGCCGAGCAGATATTCGTAGCGGCTACGACCGGAGAGCTTACCCCCGACGCTGCGCACGACCTCATGATGCTGATTCAGATGCAGGCCAAGGTGGAAGAGGTAGAAACGATGAAAGCAGAGATCGCCGAAATCAAAGCCATGCTTCAGGCCGCAGGCCACGGGGAGAAGAGGTGAAGTCATGCAGATCACAGCAGAACTCAAAAAGATCAAGGGGAATGCCGAGGTTGAGCGAATTAAGCGGATGGAGCAGAGCATTGAGAAGATATTAAATTACGATGGGCGGTGGGCCGTCTGTCATCCAATGGAAGGCCTTCTGAGATTGACGCAGCTTACTAACGCTGAGTCCGATTACCTTGGAAGGAAAATGGGATGGGATATCCCATATTACGGCGGAGTCGACTGGGACAAGGTCCCTACGAATTTCTTAGCGGTATGCGCTGCCTCCCCCGATGGTATGGATTGGCTACGGTTGCTCTATCCAGCGCCGGCGCAAGAAGCGTCTGACCGCACAGAGAGTACAGCGACGGACAGAATTGGAGGACACGACAGATGAGTACACTTGGTGTAGACGTCAAAGTCAATTACCGGCAGCTCAAAGAAGCCAGCAAAGCCGTTACGAACCTCAAGAAGGAACTACGCGACGTTTCCGGTACTCCGCACAAAATCAACATCCACGAGCCGAAGGCGGGCATTCCTGACACCTTGTTTCCGCAGCGGGCGGCATCGGCAGCCGTGATCGAGCGGCAAAACCAGCTACTCAAACAGTCGCTCAGGGACACAGTAAATGAGGTCAGGCGCTCTACGTGGCGGGACCGGTACCGCATTGCCCCCCCGGCTGGAAGTGGCGGAGCAGGCGACGGTAACGGCGGGCTCATTCCTGGAAGCGTCGGTGTAGGAGGCGGAAGTTTGCTGGGCCGGTTTGGGAAAGCTGGTCTTGCACTGGGGTTTGCCGGTGGCGCCGTCTCCTTCCTGGCGAACTCACGCCGGCAGTTCCAAGAGCTGGTAGACATCGAGGCCGTTCTTGCCACCCGCGGCGCCGGGTACGACCGGGGGGGCTCCCCCTATGGATACGGACCGGCCGCAGAGGCAGAGATGGCAATGGCCCTCAACCGCTCTTCTGGCTACCTCGGCAATGGCGCTGCCCGGAGTGTCCAGCGGTTCGCCCGGGCAACCGGCACCGACGCCACCGTTGGCATCGGTTTCATGGGTGAGATGTACCGGATGACCGGAGCCGGCGCCGACAAGCAAGGCCGGTTGATGGACGTCCTTGTCTCCCTCAAGGAGAGCAGCAAGGACAAGCGCACCGAGGAGATCCTAAAGCTCATCAACACCAACCTCGTGACCCTGTTCCGCGCCCAAGGCAACAAGGCCTTGAGTGATTCCCAGATCGCCGGAGTCATGTCAACCACCATGGGCATGTACAACAAGGGCGGCACCATGGGGAACAGCCCCGAGATGTTCAACACTATGCAGGGCGCCTTGAGGTTCGGCGGCGGTGACACCGTGGGCGACCTCTTGAGATGGAAGGTTATGGGAGGCAACGACGGACCCATGACCGCCGACAAGCTCCTTGAGATGCAACGGCGGCAGCAGATGGGCCTCCTTGATCCGGCCATGAGGACCGAAGCGAACAAGATCATCAGCAGCGCCAGGAGCCGGGCAGAGAAAAACATCCTCATCCAACGGTTACTCCCCGGCAGCATCAACAATCCGGCCAACCAACAGATAGCCGACGCGTACATTGACCTGTTCGGCCCCGGTGGCAAGCTCACCGGCAAGAACGACCCCAAGCAGCAAAGCAAGGTCCTTCGTGACTACATTTCAGGGAAGCGTTTGAACCCGGCAATCCAGCTCGAAGCCGAAAAGCTCCTTGGTGTCTATTCTCAAACGGCAGGGGCGAGGATAAGTCAGCGTCATGCTACCCGAGAAAACGCCAGGGCGGCCACGGGTGAGAACCTGGAGGACATCTTTGGAACTTGGGAGGACGTCACAACGAATACAGCTGCCGACGTTCTTAACAGCGGCCTATTGAAGGATGCAGCCAAGTTCCTCAACAAGAACGGCGCTGACTTCGTGGCCGGTGTCCGCGGCAATCGGATGGACCCGGTCTTCATCCAGATGGGGAAAAAGTACAACATTGACCCCAGCCTCCTGAAGGGGATTGCCGAGACGGAAAGCCAGTTCAAGTATGACGCCCGTTCGCCGAAGGGGGCACTCGGCATCATGCAGCTTATGCCAGGGACCACAAAGGACATGGGCGTCAAGGACCCGTTCAACCCGGTTCAGAGCATCGAGGGCGGTGCAAAATATCTCCGGTCGCTTCTCAATCGCTACCACGGCGACACGGACAAGGCCCTTGCGGCCTACAACTGGGGGCCGGGAAATGTTGACCGAAGTGGCGTCATGTCGCTCCCTGCCGAGACGAGAACCTACCTCAGCAAAGTCCATGCGGCTCAGATTCGGTATGGAAGCACAGAGGCGAATCTTGACCCCACCGCGCCTTCAGGCGGCCCCGGCATTTCGGATACCAGCTTTCTCGGCTGGGCCGGTCTTTTCAAGCGTGCTGTCGATTGTCTTGAACAGCTTGTCACCAACACCACCCCCGGAATGCCGCAGCCAACACCGCTCTCCGGATCCGTGAAATAGAGGTCTCACATGCGCACCTACTCCCCCAGGCACAGAGTCACCATCAAGGATATGCAGACCGGCCGAGTCAAACACGACCTGACAGGGGACCTGATTACCATCGCGACCAGCAAGACCAATGGTCGCGCCTTCGGAACGTGGCAGATCACGGCCACCTACCGGCACCCGCTCAACACCATCATCGCCCCCAACGACGTGGCACTGATCGAGCTGGATGCCGGCGACGGCTCCGGAATGCAGGCGGTCATGCTGGGGCTTGTGGATCGCGTAGCCCGGTTTCAAACCGTATCCGGCGACCAACCGACCCGTGTTTGGAAGGTGAGCGGAAGCGATATGGGAAAGCTCCTGGCAAACATTGATCTTGGGTGGGACATTTCCGGCCTTGCCGCCCGGCAGCAGTTCAACCAGATCGCCGATGCTTCAGTGAACAGAATCATGCTGCAAAGCGGGACACCGGGGCAACTGGTTCAACAGCTCTTTGACGTCTTCAGAAACCAGACGAAAGGCGCGTACTACCTTCAGCACATAGACGCCGACTGGCTGAATACGGACGACTCATGGATCCTCTTCGACCCTTACCTTGCCGTAACCCGTAACACGCCTGCATGGAGCGCCATGAAGCGGGTAGCAAACGAACCATGGAACCGATTATTCACAGAGACTGATTCAAAGGGAAAGTTTCACCTTGGCCTTGAACGGCAACCCATCAAGGACAACGGCAAGCTCAACCCGCGGACTTTCCACACCGTCGATTACAGACACATCGTTGCTGAAGACCTCGGGGTGTCCGATGACAGCCGAGTGAACCTCTTGGCCCATTGGCCGGCCAACTACCAGACCGTTGCCAACAACCAGCTTGACGTCATTCTCACCCACCCGGGACTCACCAAGTACGACGAACCGTCTGCAATCGCCGCCGGTGTCCAGCCGCATGTTATCGACACACCCTTCGTTCCCAAAAACTTCTATCTCAACGACGACCCCGTTGGGCAGGGTACGGATGAGGCCATAGAGCGGGCAGAAATCTATTGGAATTGGTACCGCAATAACCACACCTACGAATCAGGAACCATTACCACCCACGGGTGGCCAGAGGTGCGAAGCGGCAACGGGTTACTCAATGAGGCCACCAACATGGAGTACCTGATAGAGCAGGTTCAGCACTCATATTGCGTGTGGCCGCAGCCGGTATTCACCACCACCCTGCACTTGACCCGGGGGCAGCAGCACGGACCAATGAAAGGAACCAGCAATGCTTAACGAGAATGGCTCACGCAATCAGGAGAGCATGAGGACGAATCCGGCCGTTCAAGAGGTCCGGGAGTGCTTCTATACCTTGCGCGGAGTAGTCCAGCCCAACGGCGTGCTGTTCAAAGACGCTCCCCTGAACAAGACCGGTCAGACCTTGGTGAATATCTCTCTCCTGGGCGGATACCCCGACATTTACCGGGTGCCCCTGGCCTGCTCGAAGGCGAACCCAGACAACGGTGAAGAGTGGACACCGGAACCCGGCGACCAGGTGTTGGTGCAGTTCATCAACGGCAGCTTTCACGCACCGGTGGTGACAGGCTTTCTCTACCCGCCGGGCAACAACCTCCAAGCCAATGTCGCCGAGGCCCCCCGCTACCATCGCCGGCGCAACGGCACGGACGAGAAGATCGAGAAAGACGGTACCCGGCGCGTCTACGTGGCGGCTGACGACATCCTGGATGTGGAGGGAGACGGAGACGTAATAGTCCGCGGCAACGTCACGGTCCATGTCTACGGTACCGCCGACATCACCGTGGACGGGGGCACTGTCATAACAACCCCAAATGCCACTGTCCACGCATCTGGCCAAGTCACTATTGATACCCCACTCACCACCTGCACAGGCAACCTGAACGTGAACGGCGGTATCACCTGCCTGGGGACCTACGGCAGCACCGGCGGGAAGATCCAGACACCCGGCGACATCAAGAGCACCGGCGGACAAGTGGGCGATAGCATCCGCAATATGTCCCAAGACCGGGCCATCTACAACGGCCACACCCATCCGGAGAACGGAACCGGTGGCGGCACCACCAGCGCGCCAACTCAGCAACAATAAGGAGAGCAGTACCCTGCACCATCACCCCCCGAGAAAGGAGAGCAAAGTGGACACACGTATCATCAGACGGAAAGTCATTTCCGCAATTTCGCGACATGCGGGCGCCATGAGTCGGGAGCAGATCGACAAGGCGCTTGAAACATGGGATCGCGCCGTAAAGCACGACCTCATGAAGAGCGGCGGCCTGACCATCGACACCACGGCGGCCGATAAGCGACGGGAAGAGCGGGAGCGAGAGGAGGCTAAACTTTCAACCAGGGGCAACGACAAGGAAACGGGCCGGTCATTCAAGATCGGGTACGGCAATGGCCGGTCCTTGAAGTATCAGATCGGCAATGACGGGGAATTGATCGTCACCCCTGACAAGCCGGGCATCTACACCCCCAACGATTACAAGGCCATGCTGAAGGCCATTACCCGCGATATTGAGAGGAGAAATCGAGCAATGGAGAAATCGAAAAAGACCGGTACACGCTGGAGCCGCGCCCCGATGTTGTTGCAGAAGCCCCGGACAATAGCGTCAAGGCAATGGGAGCAACCGAAGCCGCCGAAAGCCAAGGCAGAGCCGCCACGGGTGGAAACCAAGATGCAGGAACAACCGCAGTCAGTCACACAACCGCCGCAAGCACCGCTTGATTCTCGGGGTAGATATGACCTGTCCAGGCTGAACGGCCACCAGATTGCAGCCATGAGGAACGGGCTGGATCCTATGACGCCAGGGGTTGAGAGCATGACGGCACAACAAATGAAGGCACTTGCCGCAGAACAGGCAGCGGCATCCGTCGCCGGACTTGCGGAAAGGGCTGGCCTGGCATACGTCCGGGACCCTCGCCAGCGTAGATGGTAAGTAGTTCACCACATGCAATGGCCGGGCTTCCTCCCCGGCCTCTCCTTTTCCCCGCCGACTCCTCCCGGCGGGTTTTTTTTCGAGAGGGGCTACACGCTAACTTGTTAAATTGATTCATATTGATTTGCATTGTTTGATATACGCAACATAACTATTTAATTTAATTGCGTTTTTGTATTGACCACCTAAGGGTTTACTGATACCTTTTAGTTCAGATTGATGCAAATGAGGAGGGGCGACCATGTTGTGCATAGCGATTACCATTTCAACGCCAGCCGCCCGCATTGCCATACCCCGGACCACCGTCCACGTCGTCAACGGTGACGACCTTCAGCCGCGCCAAAGAGTCATGTTCAAGCCCAACGGCGCGCCACGGAAAAGACGTGGAACCGTCATAGGCCGGGACGCCTCCGGCAACTGGCAAATTGAAGGCGCCCGCCAAGCGCACACATTCGCCCCTGAGCGGTTCACCCTCACCCGTGAGCAGATATGGACCTCCGAGGAGCACGAGGCCCAGAAGCGGCAAGCGAAGGGCACCAGGGAGGCGACTTCGAGTCATGGCCGGACCCTGACAACCGACGAGAGCAACCGCCGGGCGATTCGTGGATACCGCGCCCTTGGGATCGCCGAAGACCAGATCATGAGCAACCCGCGGATTCTGGAAAATGCCCGCGCCGCCCTGGCCGCCGTCGCCTCCCGTAACAAAAACCTCTCACCAGCATTCACCGTGTCCGGCGGCACTCTCCGCAACGATGACCCGGAGGCCATGGCCCTTTACAGCGAATACGTGACCGCCGCCATTACCAACCTTCGAGGCCTGACAGCTACGGCGCCACGGGAAGACCTGGACGCCTTCCGCACTTACCTTGCCGGTGAAGACGTGGCAAGCCGTATCGCTTACAACATCCTCCGTTCCGGCCGCACCGCCGCCATTCGCTACCTACGCCGACAACACGATGAGCAGGCGCGGGACCAGGAGTACATTACGACGGCTGAAGACGACAACCTGTCAGGTATGCGGCGCGTTGCCTCCACCGTAGCCCATTCTCCCTACCACGAGAGCGACCTTGCCCGGAAGATCGCCATGGAGCACGCCATAGAGAAACAGCTC
This sequence comes from Geobacter benzoatilyticus, assembly GCF_017338855.1. Taxonomy (NCBI): domain Bacteria; kingdom Pseudomonadati; phylum Thermodesulfobacteriota; class Desulfuromonadia; order Geobacterales; family Geobacteraceae; genus Geobacter; species Geobacter benzoatilyticus. The sequence goes on along the minus strand of NZ_CP071382.1, from coordinate 2,754,913 downwards.
CACAAGGTTGACCCCTTCGCGGCCGACCTGATTCGTCGCAAGTTCGCCCTGGGGGATTACGACCAGGAGCAGAGCAACGAGCAGATCGCCCGGGAACTGGGAGGGACCTGGAACCGGATGAAGGTAGGGACCGCCGTCAAGGATGCCCTGCTCAAGTTCGCCCGCACGGAGGGAACGGAGGCGTTGCGCGGGTTCCTGAAGAACGTGAAGGACTGGACGACAACGAAAGGAGGAGAGTAATGGAGAATGCCGAATTCTGCGCCCTCGTGGGGATGATGGCCGACTACCTCACCAAGCACCCGAAGGACGGCGCCGAACGCCTACGGGAGTTTCTGGGGAGCGGGGACAAGCTGCTTTCAACGGATGACGTGATGGAGTTGACGGGATGGAGCCGCGCCCATGTGGTCAGGCTGTGCAAGCAAGGGTTCCTCCCCCACATTCCCAGTAACCCCCACAAGTTTCTTCGTGGGCCGCTCATGCAAGCGTTGCACGAGTTGCAGCGCGGCGGTGTGTACGGACGACAGAAGACCAGAACCAAAACCACCAGGACCAAGAAAGGAGCATGACCATGGATTGCATTTGCAAGCGGAGGGATTACCCGGAATTGGCAGAGAAGGCGGAGAAGGCGGCCGGCGAGATTCGGCGGGAGATCATGGAGCTAAGAGACCAGCTCACCGCAACCTTGACCCCGGAGCAGCGGGCTATTTTCACGAAGCTGGATGACTTGACTGTTGCCGAGGGCGCGGTGTTGCAAGATGGAATGGCGCGGGCTTTGTGTGGGTGTCCGGAGTGCAAGGGGTTGGCGGTAGCGGCGTAGAGGGGCGTCCTGCATCATATTGTGCAGCGGGCTTTACGGAAGCAGAGCAGTTAATTTTGTCGGAAATGAAGGAGGAAATGAAGATGGAAAATTTATCCGTTGGGGATCTAGTGCGGCTCAAATCAGGCGGGCCGACGATGACGGTATCCGCTCCTGTTGAGCCTTTCGGGACTCACGACCCCGAGGTTGTATGTGATTGGTTCTCAAAAGACAAGTTTTTCCGAGAAACCTTTACAATCACCACTTTGGAAAAAGTCGAAGCAGTCGAAGCGTAACCCCCTACACCAAACGGCCGCCTCAGATCGGGGCGGCTGGTCCTCGCGACGGGCAGCTCGTCAGGCACCACTGTTCGGCGTTGTCGAAGTGGTTGTAGGCACGGCTGTTGCGCGGTTGCCCGAAGGGGGCTTGCATCATATTATGCAGGGGCCTTTATGGAAAATCAGGACGCCCCGTACACGGCTGGTGTGACTCTTGCCCTTTGGCAAGCTCCCCAGATTGCCCTGCGGGGCGTTCACTAACCTCATGTTTCTAATCAACCGAGTGCCCCGCAATAGGCTGGTGTGAGTCTTGACCCTTGGTGAGCTCCCCAGAGATATTACTTGCGGGGCACTTCTGTTTGTGACCGCTACCCCGCGGTTTTGCGGTCAATGCTACCGTTCCCCTCGCCCCCGTCCGCCTGTTTCGGCTTCCTCTCCGGCTTCTTGCTCTTGGGGCAGATCCTCCCCCATCCTCCGCACCTGCTCTATGGCGTCCTGTACCATTTTCAGCTTCGCAGCCTGGATGTCTTTCTTGTTCACGAGCTTCCTCCTCTTCGCTTTCAGCAAAAAAGCACCGGTGCAGTGTGATGAGGTGGGGCCGCTGTCAGATCGGGGCGGCCTTTTTCTTTTTCGTCAAGGCGAGTGCTCCGAGGCCGGCGCCAAGGAGGAGGGCAGTTGCAGGTTCTGGGACGGGAGCGGGGTCAGAGACAGGGACATTCAAAGCGTCAATAGTAATTTCATCAAGATACAAGTCTGTGGGGATTGGGCCAGTCCTCCAGCTTCCAAGGACCATGAGAGAAATATGATTGAAAGGTATATCACTTTCGACAGTATACAGACCATTGGTGTACATATTTTGAACCAAAGCAACAGGGTTCACAACGTATGCGTAATCTGAATATGCAGAAACGAACCTCCACGCATAATCGGACCCTGTAAAAATTTTGACTGATGCAGTTTGGGCATGGTACGGCAAATCAACCTCAATTATCGAAGATCCACCCCATCCGGAAGATGTGAAAAGCTGCCGGGATCCGTTTTTATAATAATCTCTTATTTGCAGCGGCCACCCAGAAAAAATGAATCCATCAACGTCAACCCGCTCGGTAAATCCCCCTGTGGCTAAACCATCAAAATTCACTGTAATGGGCAGACCAAACGCGGGATTAACTGAGCACAGCAATAAACATAACAGCAGTAGCACCCTTTTCATTTCCCCCCCCAGATTTCAGATTATTCCATTCAATATCATCCTAGCGCACAAACAAGAGGTTACACCAGAGGTTACACAAAGCCGTATTAAGAAAAAGGGCCTACAACACTAAGCTGTAAGCCCTTTATTTTATTGGCGTCCCCGAGACGATTCGAACGTCCGACCCCTTCCTTAGGAGTAAGGGAAGTTCACTTTAACATAGATTCCTATTCATATCAATAAATAACACATTCATTTGTAATATCATTTACTTACACAATTAGGTATGCTATTCTTATTTACGTTTGTAGCAGCATGTTTCTATCATTATCAGCATACCGGAGGTTCCACAGAGGTTCCATGAAATTCACTGACCGGTACATCCAATCCCTCAAACCAAGGGAGAAAGAATACTGTATCCGCGAAAGCCACGGTTTCACAATACGCGTTCTCCCGACCGGATGCAAGACTTTCCAGTATATCTATACACTTGCAGGTAAGCGCCGACGATTCAACTTGGGGCACTATCCAGCAACGACATTGTCAGAAGCACGGGAAAAATTTCGTGCTGCCGCCAACCAGGTCAGTAAAGGTGTAGACCCGCAATCTCCTCCACCCGTTGTTGTCGAACCCGAACAGCATACCGTGAAAGATCTGGTTAAAGACTACCTGGAGCATCTGGAAAAGTCTGCTGCCAAAACATATCTCAAAACCGCCAGTCTGACATTGAAGAACGATGTGCTGAAAAACTGGGAAGATCGCCAGGTCGGGAGTATCCGCCGTCGCGATGCCATATTGCTGGTAGAGGATGTCGCCTCCCGGGCCAAGGCCCAGGCCCTTGGCGTCCTGAAACACGCAAGAGCCATGTTCACCTATGCCCTGCATCGTGAACTTGTTGACTTCAATCCTTTTGCCGGAGTATCGGCCGCCATCCCTGATGTTACCCCGAATTCAAGAGAGCGGGTTTTGTCGGATAACGAAATGAAACTCATCTGGAACACTCTGTCCGACAAAGACAGCGCCGGAAGCCTGATTGCTCGCAATGCATTACTTCTTATACTTGTTACTGCTCAACGGCCCGGTGAAGTAGCAGGAATGGCCAAGTCGGAAGTTGACAAAGAATGGTGGACCATCCCCAAAGAGCGGGCAAAGAACAAAGAGGAACACAGGGTATATCTTACGCCGCTGGCGCAACGACTTCTGCCGAAGTTGATCTGTCCATGGTATTTCCCGTCTCCGGATCTGGAGTCACCTATCGGGCGCCCTGCTCTCTCCCATGTTCTCACCAAACAGCCTAAAGACAAGGAAGGAAAGATCACCCGGCAGCAATACCTCGGGCTGCCCCGGTGGACACCTCACGACCTGCGCCGGACGGCTGCCACCAAGCTGTCGGAACTCGGTTGTCCGGATGAAATTATCGATGCCATCCTGAACCATGTCAAAAAAGGCGTGATCGGCGTCTATAATCGCAACAAGTACGATAAAGAGAAAAAGAAATGGCTGCTTAAGTGGGCAAAGCACCTTGAAACCCTGGTCAGCAACCCAGCAGACAAATAGCTCTCACAGATTCAAGTAACCAAGTGAGTGGTAGTGAGACCTTCTCTGCCAGCGGATCATTTCAACTGTCTTCATTCTGCAACGCCCCTTCCACCGCCTCCCTGACGAACTCATACTTCTGCATCATCCTCAGCAGATCAAGGGCCGTCATGCCCGTATCCTTGTAATACCAGTTCCGTGCCCGCTCCACGGGTATGTTGAGGTCGCGAGCCGCCTGTTTCGTCGTGATCTTTCGCTTCCGTAGCAACTTCACAATATATCTCGTCAGGTCACCATTGTTGAGTTCATTTTTGTGGCAAATCTGCCACAGAATCTTTGTAGACATACGCCCCTAGTTGGTTGAAAGTATTACCGGAATATTCTGATGTGTAATTAAGGAGATATCCGGAAATGCACCAAGCGGGAACGGCATATACACCGGCTGATATCAAAAGCCTGCGCCTGAAGGGTGCCATGTATATCCGCATGTCCACAGAGTTGCAGGTGGAGTCGCCGGAAAATCAAGAGCGGGCAATACGTACCTATGCCGCTGAATACGGCATTGAAATCGTCAAGACCTATGCCGATCTGGGTGTCAGCGGGATCAACACTGAAAAGCGGGAACAGTTTCAGACCTTGATTGATGATGTAGAACAGGGGCGGAACGGATACAACATTGTCCTGTACCTGGATGAAAGCCGCTGGGGACGGTTTGTAGACAGCCGCGAGGCTGAGTATCACCGGATGAGGCTGGAACGCAGAAACGTCGTCTGCCAGTCCTGCGAAAAGCCGGTGACGCTGACCAGCAACCTTGCCGACCGGATTATGACCCTGCTGCGGGATGAAAGCGCCAGCGACTACTGCCGCCAGCTCTCTCAGAAGGTATGGGCGGGACAATGCAACCTGGTGGCGAAAGGATACCGGCAGGGAGGCGTGGCGGGATTCGGGCTACGGCGCATGCTGTTGGACGAGGCAGGAAGACCCAAGCAGGAACTGGCGATGGGGCAGCGGAAAAGCCTGCTCACCGAGCGGGTGATCCTTATGCCGGGGCCGGATGAGGAATGCCGGACGGTGCTCTGGATTTATGACCAGTTCATCGCCGGGAACAGCGAAACTGACATTGCGGCACAGTTGAACGCACGAGGCGTGAATACCCATTTCGGTCGCCCCTGGTCGCGCGGAACTGTGTGCGAGGTGCTGACCAATGAGAAATATGTCGGTAACAACTTGTTCAATCGCACGTCGGGCAAGATGAAGAGCAGAGCCAAGCCGAATCCGGAAAGCGAGTGGGTGCGGAAGGAGCACGCCTTCGAGCCCGTAGTGAACATGGAGCGTTTCTACACCGTTCAGGGGATTTACCGAGAGCGAAACAAGAAGGCTACTGACGAAGAGCTGCTGCAGGGGCTACGGGATTTATACGCCAGGCAAGGACGTCTATCGGCGCTGATCATTGATGAAGCTGATTTCCTGCCTCCCAGCAGCCTGATCAGCAATAGATTCGGCGGGCTGCTGCGGGTCTATCAGATGATCGGCTATACTCCGAAGCGCGACTATCAGTATGTTGCCATCAACCAGCGGCTGCGTTCCCTCCATGCCGAGATCGTGGCCGATGTCGTCCGCGATATTGAAAACCTCTGCGGCAGAAAGATTCCTATCGACCCGGAAAGCTGCCTGCTGGAATTGAATCACAATCTGTTCATTTCCGTCGTCATCAGCCGCTGCTTCACCACGCCTTCCGGAACCAGGCGTTGGAAAATCCGTTTCGACAGCGGTCTCCGTCCCGACGTAACCGTAGCAGTACGCATGGATGTTCGTAATGAAGCGATCCAGGATTACTACATCCTGCCCGCGTTGGAATTTTCGGACGGGCAGTTGAAGCTGTCGGAGGAGAACGCGGGATTTATGGACGGCTTTCGTACCGACACATTGGATTACTTGCTGAAGCTGAGCGTCAACATCTCTCTCGACAAGGCGGTGCACCATGGAGCATGGGGCCATAGCGCTTATTCCCATTGAAGATATTCACATCCTGAATCCGCGGGTGCGCAATCAGATCATTGCCGAAGAAATCCGGCAGAACATTCGGAGCATCGGACTGAAAAGGCCCATCACGGTCGCTCCCCGGAAAGATACAAAAAACGGCAAGAAATATGACCTCGTGTGCGGCCAGGGGAGGATCGAGGCCTTCGTTGCCGCCGGGGAAACTGAAATCCCCGCTGTCATTCGCGAAGTAAGCGAAGAAGATGCGCACATCATGAGCCTGGTGGAGAATATCGCCCGACGCAACAACAGTGCCCTGGAACTCCTGCAGAGTATCAAGTATCTGAAAGGCCAGGGGTACGCTGACGATGCCATCGCTGCCAAAACCAACCTTGGCAAAGACTATATTCGCGGCATCATCCGTCTGCTCGAAGAGGGGGAAGAATATCTGGTCAACGCCGTGGAAAAGGGGCGAATTCCGTTATACCAGGCACTGAAAATCGCAGCGGAAGATGACACCGCCGTACAGACTGCCCTGACGGAAGCCTATGAATCGGGGGCCTTGACCGGGAAGAAGCTGGTCGTTTTGCAAAAAATCATCTCCAGGCGGAAACATTACGGCAAAGGACTTTCAGCTCCACACCGTGAAAATGCCAAAGTCTCCGCGGAAGATCTGATTGCAGCCTATGAGAATGGCGCCCGAGAGAAGAAACGGCTTCTGGCCCAGTCTAACTATATCAAGGATGTATTGGACTACACGGCCATGGCTCTGCGCCAGTTATTGACTGATGTCCATTTCACCAATCAGCTGAAGGCCGTCGGCATGAATGAAATACCTCTGCATGTAACGGATCTTCTGAAAAGGTAGCGGCGATGGCAAATATAATAAAGCAGGGATTCCAGGAAAAACTGATCGAACTTGCCGTGGAGGAGTTGCTCACAACCAAAAGCATTTCCATCTATGCAATGAAATGCAGAAAGTATGGCCAGGTCCTTTCCTCCATCCGGGAGGTGGGACTTATCGAAGCCCCTGTGGTCGCTCCAATCAAGAAAGGAAAAGGCTATCTCCTGCTCGATGGTCATCTGCGGATCATGGCCTTGAAGGAACTGGGAGTGGAACGGGTCTCCTGCCTGATTTCCACCGATGACGAGACCTATACCTACAACAAGTACATCAATCGGCTTTCAGCAATTCAGGAACACCGCATGATAATGAAGGCCATACAGTCAGGAGTTTCGGAAGAAAAACTCGCCAGGGCCTTGAACCTTGATATCAGCACCATCAGGAACAAGAAGTGTCTGCTTGAGGGCATCTGCCCCGAGGCTGTCGATCTGCTGAAGGATAAGGTTGTGCCGGAACCGGTATTCAGGGTGTTGAAAAAAATGAAGGCGCCCCGGCAGATTAACGCCGCCATGCTGATGAATGACCAGAACAAGTTCACCTCCAGCTATGCCAAGGCCCTTCTGGACGCAACACCGGCGAATCAGCTTGTCAATAAAGGAAAGCCGAAAAAAGAGACTCCGGCGATACTGGCCCGCCAGGTTCGCCTTGAGGAAGAGAGTCTTGCCCTGTCCATGGAAATAGGCTCATTGAAGGAGCAGTACGGTACAGCAATGATCGACATGACATCTATGCAGGCATATCTGAAAAGTATGCTCGGCAACGAAGCGGTTGCAAAATATCTACGTGAATTTCATGGGCCTATCCATGACAAATTCAAGCAAATAGCTGAGCTTGACTTTTTCAGATTGAAAAATATGGAGTGAGAAAGTTCAATTCATAGCCAGGTTCAGCTTCAGGTAACGGCGGTCGCTTGGATACTTTGCCAACGACAAGCTTTGCCCAGTAACCTCTTTTGGGTCGGAGAACATTCAGGCGTGTACAGATACAGGCAAGGAAGCTCGACGACACCTTGTATCAAGGCGACAGTGGTCATTGGCTCCGCCCAGACCTCTTCATACAACCGTTCCCGGCTGACCCTGGTATCCTCTTTTTCTGTGATGGTTTAACTTCCATGTTAATCTCGGTAACTCTCCAAGTTTCGATCAAAATATGAGACCTCATTTACTATACAATTAAGCAAAAAAAACAACAGTTCTTGTTGCTTTTAATGTTTATTTGCTGTACTAAATGCGCATGGCAATTTCGCACTACATTGATGATCTGCTTGCACAGGGGACTTATTGTTTCACTGGAGTTGAGGCGGCCCAGACGCAAGGCACCAGCGTCATTGCTACCCGTGCGGCGCTGCGCCGTTTGCGTCACAAGGGTGAGATTGCTATGCCGTTTCGAGGTTTCTATGTGATCGTAACCCCCGAATTCAGGAACCTGGGATGCCTACCCGCCAATCACTTCATCCCTGCCTTGATGGCTCATCTGGAAGAGCCCTATTATGTCGGACTACTCACCGCTGCTGAATACCACGGTGCTGCTCATCATCTCCCTCAAGTTTTTCAAGTTGTGGTGCAGCGATCTCGTCCTGGAATCGCCTGCGGAGGTGTACGAGTCGACTTCATTACCCGGAAAAATGTTTCTGTAATTCCTACTCAGGATTTCAAAACTCCTCGCGGATATTTGAGAGTTTCAAGCCCTGAGGCCACTGCTTTTGATCTTGCAGGTTATCCTCATCATGCAGGAGGTCTTGATAACTCGGCAACGGTTTTGACCGAACTGGCTGAATCCTTGAATGCCAAAGAACTGGTTCGCATCGCTGGCCTGTCGCCAATCGCGTGGTCACAACGACTTGGATATTTAATTGAACATGCAGGAGCAATAAAACTAGCCGACGCCTTGGCAAAATATGTAAGCAGTAAAAGTCCGGTATCTGTTCCACTTTCCCATTCTGTAACTTATAAGGGAGTAAAGCTGGATCGCCGATGGCGTCTTTATCCCAATGAAACGGTAACATCTGAAATTTGATTCATCAAACCACTGGATTACAATAATGATATCTGCTTCCTACAACATGTCTTTTACTGCAGGCGGACTTTTCCTTCGGGAGTCCGTAGAAATTGCTGAGTTATTCCTCACACAGGGAGACTGGAAAGCAGTCAGGTACATGGCCCTGAATCAGAATCTTATTCAGTCACGCACAGCCAGCAGCTCTAAAAGGGTATGTCGTGAGATATGCTTGCGGCTTGAAAAATTACATGAAGCAGAACTGAATGTTTTAATAGAGGGTTCGCTTCAGGAACAGCAACAAATCCTTTGGGTAGGCATTTGTCGTAGGCATCGTTTTATTTATGAGTTTGCTTCTGAAATCATTAGAGAAAAGTATCTTCAGATTAATCTCGACCTTCGTCCGGAGGATTACGATGCCTTTTTCAATGCCAAGGCTGAATGGCATGATGAACTGGAGCAGCTTACCGAGTCCACTCGCAACAAGCTTCGTCAGGTAGTCTTTAGAATGCTGCGGGAGGCTGATATATTGACAAAAGCAAACTCCATCAATCCTGTGATCCTGAGTGCGCAGGTTGCTCGTGCTGTCGCCAGTCATTCACCGGATGATCTAAAGATCTTCCCATTATCAGACAGAGACATCAGGGAGTTGTTGCAATGAGCGCCGATTTGGAATACAGGCCGATTCAGGAACGATTTCAACATCTGCTGACGCTGATCTGCAGTGAAAGATTTTTGAAACGCCAAGGATTGGGCAACGAAGTTCCATTCTTCATCTGCCCTTACAAGCCTGAAGAAGCCGTTGAAATGGGACGTATTCAAAAACAACTCATAAACCGACTGAATCAGGGTGGCGTTCGGATCTTGGAAATTAATCTTTACGACACATCAATTGAGCTGCTCCGTCGCCGTGGCATCTGGGATCAGATTCTTGAAATGGAAACTGAAGTTGCAAAGGATGAGATAAAGGAGCTGCTCCAAGGGGTTCTCGATCCTGAAGCTCACCTCATACCTGAAATTGCTGCAAGAATGCAACAGACGGAATTCGATGTCATGTTCATCACTGGCGTCGGCGAGGTATTCCCGTATATCCGCTCCCACAATGTCCTTAATAACCTCCAAAGCACTGCCAAGGATCAACCGACCGTGATGTTTTTTCCAGGTGCGTATACCCATTCTCTGGAACACGGCGCTTCGCTTGACCTCTTTGGCAGATTGCACGACGACAAGTATTATCGGGCATTCAATATATTTCACTGCGATATCTGATACGAGGGAGTTCTGATGGAATTGCGTGCCATATTCAGCAAACCGGTAGACAGGACAATTGAAGGTGTCATCAAGGCTGACGATGCAGCCAGTCTCCGCATAGAAGTTGACGAATATGTTTTGACCAACGAGGTCACTAAACGCCTTGAAGCATTCCTCGACGCCTACAACAATTACGAGGGAGCAAATGGTGTCTGGTTGTCCGGTTTCTTCGGATCGGGAAAGTCACACCTGTTAAAAATGCTGGCTCTCTTGCTGGAGAATCGCTCCATAGATGGCGCTACTGTTCTTGACATGTTCCTGCGTAAGCCTGAGCTTCAGAACAATGAAATCCTGCGTGGAGATTTGAAAAAGGCGGTTGCTATACCCTCCAAGAGCATCCTGTTCAACATAGACCAGAAAGCAGATGTTATCAGCAAGACGCAGATTGATGCCCTCCTGTCTGTTTTCGTCAAGGTCTTTGATGAAATGTGTGGGTATTACGGAAAACAGGGACACATTGCTCAGTTTGAACGTGAACTTGACAGTCGGAACATATTTTCAGCATTCAAACAGGCGTATAAGGAGGTCTCCGGTAAGGAATGGACCACCGGGCGGGAACAGGCGCTTCTGGAATCGGCCAATATCGCCGAAGCTTACTCCCGAGCGGCAGGTGAGAAAAAGGAAGTTGCTACCGGAATTCTCGACAAATACCGCAGTCAGTACAAGGTCTCAATTGAAGACTTTGCCGAGCAGCTAAATGCCTATATCGAGAGACAGGGGGCAGATTTTCGCCTGAATTTTTTTGTTGATGAAGTGGGCCAGTACGTTGCCGACAACGTCAAACTGATGACCAACCTTCAGACCATCGCCGAGAGCCTTGCCACAAAGAGCCGTGGCAGAGCCTGGATTATTGTTACCGCCCAGGAAGATATGAACAGCGTTGTGGGCGAGATGACCGCTAAGCAGGGGAATGACTTTTCCAAGATTCAAGCTCGCTTTGCAAACCGGATGAAGCTTACCGGCGCGAACGTGGATGAGGTGATCCAGAAACGTCTGCTTTTGAAAAATGAGGCGGGCGTTGAAAAGCTTTCTACAACTTACCATGCGGCATGCAACAACTTCAAAACGCTGCTGGATTTCAGCGACGGCTCCCAAACTTACAAGAACTTTCAGGGTAAAGACCATTTCATCCACTGCTACCCGTTTATTCCGTATCAATTCACCCTGTTCCAGACCGCGATTCAGGCGCTTTCCCTGCACAATGCCTTTGAAGGTAAGCATACTTCTGTTGGTGAGCGTTCCATGCTGGGAGTTTTCCAGCAGGTTGCCGTCCAGATATCAGATCATCAGATTGGTCAACTAGCCACTTTTGACCTGATGTTCGAAGGGATCAGGACCGCACTCAAGACACAGATTCAAACCTCCATCCGGGTAGCGGAACAGAATCTCAACAACCCCTATGCAGTGAAAATTCTGAAGTCATTGTTTCTGGTAAAATATGTCCGTGAGTTCAAAGCGACCATCCGTAACCTGTGCGTTCTGATGCTGGAAAACTTTGACCAGGACATAGCCGATCTGAAAATGAATATTGAGGATGCTCTGAACCTGTTGGAGCAGCAGAGCTATATCCAGCGTAACGGTGAACAGTACGAATTTCTGACCGAAGATGAAAAGGATGTCGAGCAGGAGATCAAGAACACCGAAGTAGAGTCATCGGATGTTGCCGATGAATTGGCAAAGATCATCTTCGACGGCATCATTAAAAATAGAAAAATCCGCTATGACGAAAATGGCCAGGACTATTCCTTCACCAGAAAACTGGACGACCGGCTCCATGGCCGGGAATATGAGCTGGCAATCCACATTATTTCCCCCTTCCACGAACATTCCGGCAATGAAGATATCCTGCGCATGCAGTCCATGGGGCGTGACGAACTGGTCATCAGCATGCCAGCGGATGACCGGCTGGTTCGAGACCTGCTCATGTACAAACGTACCGGCAAATACATCCAGCAGAACATGTCGATCACCCAAAAGGAAAACGTCAAACGTATCCTTACGGACAAAGGCTTTCTGAACCGTGAACGTTATGGAGAATTGCAGCAGCTTGCCCAAAAGCTGATCGGCAAGGCCAAGCTGATCATCATGGGAAGTGACATCGAATTGTCTGGAGAAGAGGCCCAAACCAAGATTGTCAGGGGATTCCATGAGCTGATCCAGAGAACCTACCCCAACCTGCGGATGCTTCGCGGGATCAATTATAGCGAAAATGATATCCAGCGGTGTCTTCGCCAGTCGGAAGATAGCCTGTTCGGCAATGACACGACCGTTATGTCTGAATCAGAGCAGGAGATGCTGGCCTTTATTCTCGGCAACAACCGTAGCGGTGTCAGGACGACCCTCAAGAGTCTGGTGGAAAAATTTGAGCGTAAGCCCTATGGCTGGTATTTTGCCGCCATTCTCTGCACGTTGGCTAAATTGTGCGCCCGTGGCAAAATAGAAGTACGCTCCGACAGCAACCCGCTGGAAGATGCCGATCTGGAAAGAGCGCTGCGCAATACCCACGGTCATGGGAATGTCATCCTCGAACCACAGATAGATTTTACCGCCTCTCAGGTGCGGCAGTTGAAAGAGTTCTTTGAGGATTTCTTTGATACCCCGCCCACAAGCAATGAGGCCAAGGCGCTTGGCAAAGAGACCGCACAAAAGTTTCTGGATCTCCTTCATACGCTAACCCCGCTGGTTGCCCAGAAGGCTCAATATCCGTTTCTCACGGTCCTTGATGAACCGATCAAAACCATTCAGGAGATAACCGGCAAACCGTACACCTATTATCTCACCGAGTTCAGCCGTCAGGCGGATTCCTTCCTTGATCTCAAGGAGAAAACTCTTGATCCGGTACGGCGATTCATGAGCGGGCCACAAAAGGGTCTTTATGACGAGGCCAAGGCATTTATCCAGGCACAGGAGCCAAACTTTCCTTATGTCGAGGGTGATGAAGCAGCGCAGATACAGAGCATTCTCGAAGATCCAGGCTGCTATAAAAACAACCGGATGCAGCAGGCAAAATCTCTGGTTGATTCACTGAAAGCCCGGATTGATGCACAGCTTGATTCAGAGAAGAATATCGCACTGCATTCCATCACCACGCTCAAAGAGCGCCTGGCGGCAATGCCTGAATTCTCCAGCCTGAAAACGGAACAACAGGGACAATTAACGCAACCATTAGACAGGTTCCTGCAAGGACTCACCCGACAGACAATCATTGCCGTTATCCGTGACACCCGGAGAAGATGCGAGGAAGATGAGTATCAGCGGATTCTGGGCCAGGTAAACTCCCTGTCGCAACAAGACAGTCCAGCAGGAGAGAATACTGCCACGAGCGGACAACAACCAACCGGTGTTGCCGAACCAGTGGTTGAATACGTTACCAGCCGCTCAATTCAGGTTTCGTTCGAAAAAGCCTGGCTGGCCGATGAAACCGATGTCGATCGTTATCTCGCTTCGGTTCGTGAAGCAATGCTCAATACAATCCGCGACGGGAAGAGGATTCAGATATGATCACAAAACTTGATATCAAGAATTTTACCGTATTCAATGGCCTGACTATCGACTTTTCCTCCAAGATCAATGTGATTATCGGTGAAAACGGAACCGGCAAAACCCATCTCCTGAAAGCTGCCTATGGGCTCTGTTCCGGCAGCACATTATTCAAGAACAAGCCTGATATCGGAAAAGATGACATCGAGACAGCTCTCACATCCAAGCTGCTTCAACTCTTTATGCCATTGGATGACAAACTGGGCAAACTGCGCCGCCACGGTGTCGCTGAAAATGCCCAATTGGAAGCCCAGTTCGCCTTGGACAAGAAAATATCGGTTTCATTCCATACCAATTCCAAGTCGTTGGCCATTCAAAACAGTTCAAATTACGAACAGTATTTATCAGAACCGGTCTACATCCCTACCAAGGAAGTTCTCTCTTTCATGAAGGGGTTCAACAGCCTGTATGAAAAATACGGCCTCTCCTTTGACCAAACCTATCAGGACATCTGCCTGCTGCTGGATCTCCCCGAGATACGACCGGAAACCCTGCACGAGAAGTCAAAATGGGCCATGACGGAGATTGAAGGCATCTGCGGAGGGAGATTCGTTTTCTATGGCGGCGGCAAGGTCACTTTTAAGACCGAGAACGCTGAATACTCCGCCAACTCAATGGCCGAAGGCTTCCGTAAGGCGGGCATGCTCTCACGCCTGCTGGAAACCGGGGCGATTCAACCAGGTGTCAGCGGGCCGCTCTTCTGGGATGAGCCCGAATCAAACCTGAACCCCAAGCTGATGGAGCTGCTCGTGCAGATTCTGCTAGAGCTGTCAAGAAATGGGCAGCAGATAATTCTGGCTACCCACGACTATGTGCTGCTCAAGTGGTTCGACCTGCTCATGGACAAGAGCAAGGACCACGTGCGTTACCACGCATTGTATCGGGATATCCCATCAGGAGAGGTCAAAATCGGTAGCACTGATGATTATCGTGAAATCGAAAGAAATCCAATAACTGAGGCATTCAATCATTTGACGATAGCTCATGCGAAATCACGTCTGAAGGGAACCGAGAGTGAATAAGCTACAAGAAGACGGCCTTCAAATTGATTTTGTTGGTGCCCAGCACGCAATGAAATTTGATCAGAATGACCCGAACCATCCCGAGTATCACGATCTTCAAAATATGCCCAGGGTGGACTTTATTGTTGAAATGGAAGATGCGATCTATTTCGTCGAAGTGAAAGACCCCGGTCGGCCTGATGCAGTAGATGTTGGCGGCACAAAACTACTCAAAAAGATTGTAGATGGCACTCTCGAAGCCTCGCTAATTGAAAAATACCTTTTCTCTTTTTTCTTTCGCTGGGCAGAGCGCCGTTTAGAAAAGTCTGTTCACTACGTTTCGCTTATTACTCTGGAAAGCCCTTTGCTACAGCCCATTATTGATGGACTCGACAAGCAACTGACCAACCTTTCAAAGAAATCAGTTCGATGGAATCGTGAGCCATTGGCGAGTTGCCAAGTCCATAACATAGAAACGTGGGAAGCAGTGTTTCCAGATTGGCCGGTAACACGCCTGGCCGCTGCTGCAGGCGGAGGAGAATAACTTGATGGAAACAGCAAAACTGAGAAAATTCGCCCAGTACGCCCGGCGCAGTTTGATGGAACAGGTTGCCGCAAAAATGAAGTTCGTCCTGGCGACCGACAGCCAGGCACGACGTGAAAATTCGAAAGCTGTTGATGAGCTTGAGCGGCAGATACGGGCGACATCGCAAGATCGTGTCATCGAAAAGGTCGCCTACATCTGGTTCAACCGGTTTTGCGCCCTGCGCTTCATGGATGCAAACCGATACAACCGCGTCAACATTATTTCTCCAGCAGACCCAGGACAGTTCCAGCCGGAAATCCTGGCCGAAGCTAAGATGGGACATATTGATGAAAACCTGATGCCGGATGCCGCACGGCAAAAGGTCTTCAATCTGCTGAACGGCTCCATTTCAAGTCGTGATCCTCAACAGGAGGCATATCAGCTACTTGTCGTTGCAGCCTGCAACTACTACAACCGCTCCATGCCGTTCATGTTCGAAAAGATTGCCGATTACACCGAGCTGCTGATCCCCAACGACCTGCTCTCCGGCAATTCTATCCTTGCCTATACCCGCGAAGCCATGACACCTGATGTCTGCCGGGATGTCGAGGTTATCGGCTGGTTGTACCAGTTTTATATCTCTGAGAAGAAGGACGAGGTTTTTGACGGGCTGAAGAAGAACAAGAAGATCACGCCGGAGAATATTCCCGCCGCGACCCAACTTTTCACTCCCCATTGGATTGTCCGCTATCTGGTGGAAAACTCTCTTGGTCGCCTTTGGATGCTCAATCGGCCAAACTCCCCTCTGATTAAGCAGATGGATTACTATATCAAGCCGGAAACTCCGGAGACCGACTTCCTGCGGATCAGCAAACCGGAGGAAATCAAACTATGTGACCCCGCCTGCGGCTCGGGTCACATGCTAACCTATTCATACGACATTCTCTATGCGATTTATGAAGAGGAAGGGTACGATGCCAACGAGATACCGCGTCTGATACTGGAGAACAACCTTTTCGGTATTGAGATTGATGAGCGGGCTGGTGAGTTGGCGGCCTTTGCCCTGACCATGAAGGCAGCCAAGGGCAACCCCAGGGATGAGAAGAGTAATCACCGCCGTTTCTTCCGCAACCCGACCCAGCCAAATATCTGCGTATTGCAGAATATCCTTTTTGAAGATGGTGAACTGAAGAATTACATGGATGCGGTTGGCCGCGATCTGTTCACGGTCAATCTCCAGACCATGCTGCACCAGTTCCGTGAGGCAGATAACTTCGGCTCACTCATCAGGCCGGAATATGCCGATGCAGCGAGCGTATTGCGGAAGGTTGAGGAGAAAAACCTGACATCTAACTTGTTCCTGCAAAACACTCATGAACGGGTGCTCCTGGCACTGAAGCAGGCTGAATATCTTAGAAACAAGTATCATGTGGTTATTGCGAACCCGCCCTATATGGGTGGCAGGGGCATGAACGGTCGTCTCGCATCTTGGGTGAAGGACAATTATCCAGACAGTAAGGCGGATTCATTTGCCATGTTCATAGAGCGGAATCTTGATCTAACACAACGACGTGGTGTTGTGGCAATGATCACTATGCAGAGCTGGATGTTTCTGTCCTCTTTTGAAAAGTTGCGTACAAACATATTATTTAATAATTGTATTTTGTCTATGGCCCACTTAGGAGCTAGGGCATTCGACAGTTTGGGTGGAGAGGTCGTATCCACTACAGCATTTGTAATTGAGAAAGAAAATCGTACAGAATACAAAGGTGCTTACCTGCAGCTTACCGAGGGAAATTGCGAAGCAGAAAAAGAAGCAGCACTGAGAATAAAGCGTAAAGAACCATTTCTCGTTTCATCTTTAGAGCTAAGAAAAATACCCGGCAGCCCAATCGCATACTGGGCAAAAGATTCAATCAAAGAAATTTTTTCTAAACAACCACCACTCTCTCAAGCCTGCGATACTCGGCAGGGACTGGCAACCAGCAATAACGCATTATTTGTTCGAGAATGGCATGAAGTTGCTCAAGATAAGATATGCCGTTCTGCTAAAGACAGATCAAGTGCTCAAGCAAGCAAAAGAAAGTGGTTCCCACTAATTAAAGGTGGAACATTTCGTAAATGGTACGGAAACCTTGATCATGTGGTTAATTGGGAAAATGACGGCGAAGAAATCATGGATTATGCTGCTAAGTTGTATGGTAGCCCCACACGCACGATAAAAAGTATCCCCATGTATTTCAGAGAAAATATTGGTTGGTCGCGTATATCCACAGGTATATTAAGCCTCAGGTACTATCCAAAAGGTTGTATATTTTCTGATGCGGGGTCATGCATATTTTTTGAAGACTCATCAACGATGTATTCAATTTTAGGTCAATTGAACTCATCGACCACTGTGCTTTTTGCGAAAATAATCTCACCAACTCTAACTTTTGAAGCTGGTCAGCTTGCAAGATATCCTCTTTTAGTAACTTCAACTGATGTAAAAAGCCGAATGCAGGAGTATGTTATTAACCTGATCGACTTAGCAAAAAATGACTGGGACTCTTACGAAACATCTTGTGACTTTACCACTCTCCCATTATTGCACCACGATTATCGCAAGCCTTCATTGATGGCTACCTATTCAACGTATTTAGGAAGTTGTCAGAATAGAATACTGGAAGTAAAGCAACTTGAAGAAAAGAATAATCTCATTTTTGTTGAAACCTACAGTCTTCAGGATGAATTAAAACCTGATGTCCCACTCAACGAAATCACCCTTACCTGTAATCCGCACTATCGCTACGGAGGCGACAAAAATGAAGAAGAGTTAGAAATCCTGCTGCTGGCCGACACCATAAAGGAATTCATTAGCTATGCCGTCGGCTGTATGTTTGGCCGCTACTCTCTCGATAAACCGGGGTTGATACTGGCCAACCTGGGAGAAACGGTTGAAGATTACCTTGTCAGAGTACCTGATCCAACCTTTGAACCTGACGAGGACAACGTCATCCCTATCCTCGACGAAGGGTGGTTTATTGACGACATTACCGAACGCTTCCGCAAGTTCCTGAAAGTTACTTTTGGCGAGGAGCATTACGAAGAGAATCTTAGATTCATTGAGGAAGGATTGGGTAAAAAAGGGAAGCGGCAAGAGATCAGAGATTATTTCCTCAAGGACTTCTACAGCGACCACCTGAAGCGGTACAAAAAACGCCCCATCTACTGGCTCTTCTCCAGCCCCAAAGGGAGCTTCAACGCCCTGATCTACATGCACCGCTACCGCCCCGATACTGCCAGTGTAGTGCTTAACGATTACCTGCGTGAGTTCCGCACCAAGCTATCCGCCCGTAAGCAACATTTAGAGCAGGTCAGCATCAGCGCCTCTGCCAGCCCTCGCGAGAAAACAGACGCGCTCAAAAATCTCGAAAAGCTGCGCAAGGTCATCGATGAACTGGAAGTATACGAGCGGGAGACTCTCTACCCGCTGGCAACGAAACAGATTCCCATTGATCTGGATAATGGAGTGAAATTCAACTACCTTCTGTTTGGCGATGCACTGAAGAAAATTCCGGGATTGGATGCTGGGGAAGAATAACTTGCTGCTTGGGTGATTTTTTCTCTTGAAATGCTGTATTTTGTGCTATAGTATCGTTGATTTCTGTTTTATCAAGAGACTAAATCTCCGGGTGGTGCCACATGATTATTTCATTCTCTGTTGAAAACTGGCGGTCATTTCGAGAGCAATCAACCCTGTCCATGGTTGCCGGCAGGGAAAAACAGCATAGCGATAGGTTGCCCGACATACCCGGTTACGGGATGAAACTGTTGCCGGTAGCAGCCATCTACGGCGGCAATGCTTCAGGAAAGACCAACTTTTTCAAGGCGCTGAATTTCGCCAAACATTTTATTGTAACTGGTACGCAGCCTGAAAGCATGATCCAGTCAGAGCCGTTCCGACTTGCGCCCGAATGCAACTCACTACCTTCAAAATTTAAATTTGAGTTGCTCATCAATGACAAGTGCTTTGAGTTTAGCTTTGCAGTTACTCGCCAACGAGTAACAGAAGAGAAGTTGGTTGAAATACTAAAAACTACCGAGAAACCGCTTTATACACGCACTAATGATACTATTACCTTCCATAGCACCTTGGACAAGGACCAATTCCTTCATTTTGCGTTCAAAGGAACTCGCGAAAACCAGCTTTTCCTGACCAACGCTACCAACCAAAAGGTTAATAACTTTAGGCCAGTATACAACTGGTTCAAGCACAATCTGACTCTCATTGCCCCTGATTCACGGTTTGCGCCTTTTGAACAGTTCCTCCAGGAAGAACACCCTCTATACAACACCATGAACTCAATGCTTTCGATGCTTGATACGGGAATAGAGTCACTTGGTAGTGAAGATCTCCCTTTCGAAAACATTCCATTCCCCGATGTAATTCGAGCAGATCTGCAAGCTGAGCTAAAAGAAGGTATGACAGTTAGACTTATTGCTGAACCGGTTAACGACCGTTTTTTGGTGACACGCCAGCATGGAGAGCTAAAGGCGAAAAAACTAATCAGTTTCCACAAGGATATCAAAGGCCAAGACATAAAATTTGATATGCAAAATGAGTCAGACGGAACCCAGCGGACCATTGACCTACTTCCTGCATTTCTTGACCTTTCAACGGTGTCCAACGACAAAGTATTTATCATTGACGAGCTTGATCGTAGCTTGCATACACTCCTGACACGCAGACTTCTTGAAGCGTATCTCTTTACCTGCGGACCGGAATGTCGTTCTCAACTGCTTTTTACCACTCATGACGTACTACTGATGGATCAAGAACTGTTGCGTCGTGATGAAATGTGGGTTGCCGAGCGTGACAGGACCGGCAGTTCGACGCTCATCTCATTCAGCGAGTATAAGGACGTTCGCAATGATAAGGATATCCGCAAAAGCTACCTGCAGGGACGGCTTGGAGGCGTTCCCCGAATCCTGATGGGAACATTACGCTCCACCGTGGAAAAGCATTCCGAAGGTGAGGCTGCGTAATGAGCAAACGGCGAAAATTTGAACGGAAGATTCCGTTTCTCAATTATCGCAAGGTATTCGTGCTTGCTACCGAGGGAACCACAACAGAACCGCAGTATTTTGAACTGTTCAACAGCAGAACGACCACTATTACAATCAAGTGGGTAAAAGGCACCCACAGTGACCCAAAGCATGTATTAGGGCGCATGAAGCACTACCTCAAGGGCAACCGCCTCAAACCCGGTGATGCCGCATGGTTGGTAATTGACAGGGATCAGTGGACAGAAGAACAACTTGCCCAACTGCATGAATGGGCGGTTGCGAACGAACAGTATGGTCTTGCGGTCAGCAATCCCTGCTTTGAATTCTGGCTGCTGTTGCATTTTGAAGATGCTGTCGGTGTTACGAACAATCGGCAATGCAAAGATCGTCTGAAACGTTACATACCCAGCTACGACAAACATATTGAAACGGTCAAGCTGATACCTGGTATCACTGCAGCCGTTGACCGAGCCCGCCGCAAGGATAATCCCCCCTGTACTGACTGGCCCCGCACCACTGGTTCTACGGTGTACCGGCTTGTTGTAAAACTTCAAGACTGACCGGACGCCGACCATGGATCGAATCACACAGGCACTGACACGAATTTTTGACAAGCATCGGATCGTTTTCTGGTACGACGCAAAGAAAGAGCTCCGCAAGGAGTTTGAGGCTCTGAGTCTTGCGGGCATTGAAAAGATCGAACTGAACAACAATGAATTCGGCATCAAATACCGGGTCCTTCGGGAAGCGCCGGAGCAGAGATTCCTCCTTTATCACGAAGGTGCACAGCCGGAAGACATCAACAACTGGCTGCTGGATGTGCAGCTTGCCCATGGGGAGTTTCGCACCGATCAGGCAGGTATCTGGCTAAGTGAGCTGGACCTGGGGCCTGAGTTTGCCGATATTGTCCAGAACCATGGCGAGTTCTTCAATGCCGCCAAGAGGCGAGAGGGGCTGAAAAGGGTACTTGCTGACAATGATACGCCGGGCGCTATTCGGCTCAAGATGCTGGCAATCTGTAGCGGAGCTGACACCCGTCTGGAAAGCGTGCTTGAGAACCTCCTGGCCGAGCTGGCAGAAAGCCGTGATGACAAGATCAAGTTGATTAAACGCTGCGATCTGGAAGCGTTCCTGCTGGAGCAGCTTGAGCGATGCTATGGTTACAAATCAGCCACGCCGGGGATCAGAGATTTTGCCATCGAGCTGTTTAAGTCATGTTATGCCCTGGGAACCAACGGCACTGCCCGGCTGGGTGGCGATGCTCTTGTCTTCCTGAAACGCTGGAAGGACAGCCGTCAGTATGAGGCGTCTTATGAAATGCTCGCTACGGAGTGCAGCGAGCTTCTGAATATTGAGCAGGATCTGGGCCAGCGCGATTTTCGCGACCTGCTGGAACTGGATTATTTCCGGATAATTGATCAAAAAATTCTGAGCGATCTTGTTCAACAGGTTGTTGATCGGACTATCCCGGCAAACGATTGTGTTTCGTTTATCCGTCAACGGCGCTCAAGTCACTGGTACAGCGAGTTCCGCAACATATATGAAGCTATTGACGTTGCTGCTCGTTTCATAGCTGCACAGGAAGAGTCCAACCTTGCCATGCAGTCCATGTCGGACGGTATTCAGCGGTACTGTCAATCCTGGTTCCGTCTCGACCAACTCTACCGCAAGTTCATCTTCCATGCCGGGAAGTCCGGGCAGACCTCGCTGCTGGAACAGCTTAACGAGCAGATTGAAAACCTCTACTCAAACAATTTCCTGCTGAAGGTCAATGATGCCTGGCAACAGCATGTGGACGCTGCAGACCGTTGGGGAACCGGCGATATCCCGTTGCAGAGGGATTTCTTTTCCAAATGGGTTCAACCGTTTCTGAAAGATAACAAGAAAATTATCGTCATTATCTCTGACGCGCTACGCTATGAAATCGGCGAAGAGCTCATCGGGTTGATTCGCCAGGAGGACCGCTATACGGCCAAGCTTGAAACAGCGCTTGCCATGCTCCCCAGCTACACGCAGCTTGGAATGGCGGCACTGCTGCCAAACAAGGAGCTGTCTTTGGCGCAGGACGATAGCGGCACGGCTTTTGTTAATGGTACCAGCTCTCAGGGCACGGCAAATCGGAACAGAATACTGACGGAGTGTGTGGAACAGCGAGCCACAGCGGTAAAAGCTGATGAGATTATGCGCCTGAATGGAGATGACTGCCGGGCGCTGTTGCGGGATCATGATCTGATTTATGTTTACCATAACCGGATTGACGCTACCGGCGACAAGCAGGTGTCTGAAGAGCGCGCCTTTGAAGCGGTGGAAGAAACTCTCCTGGAAATAATCAGGCTTATAAAAAAACTTGCTGCCGCCAATGCCAACAACATGCTGATTACTACTGATCATGGTTTCATCTATCAGAACCGCGCAATTGACGAGAGCGATTTCCTCGGCGCCGAAGCATCCGGCTCAACGGTCCTCTTCAGGGACCGGCGTTTCGTGATCGGCAAGGGGATGAACGATAATCAGGGGCTGCGCACATTCAGCGTATCCCAACTTGGCTTGACAGGTGATCAGCAGGTCCAGATTCCGAAGTCAATCAACCGGCTGCGCCTGAAGGGTTCGGGCAGCAGATATGTCCACGGTGGGGCTTCGCTGCAGGAAACGGTCATCCCGGTAATCCAGATCAATAAGAAGCGGCAGAGCGATACCTCCGCCGTTGAAATCGAGATTCTCCGTGGCGCTACATCGATCATATCGTCTGGTCAGTTATCCGTGGTCTTTTATCAGGTTCAGCCAGCCTGCGACAAGGTGCAGTCCCACACTCTCAGAGCTGGTATCTATACGCAAGCAGGTGAATTGATATCCGACAGACATGAACTAAAATTTGATCTGGCTTCTGACAATCCCCGTGACCGTGAGATGCAGGTACGATTTGTGTTGAGCCGCAAGGCTGATGCGGCAAACGGGCAGGAAGTCCTTCTCAAGCTTGAAGAACGGGTCGGTGCAACATCACATTACCGCGAATACAAATCGGCCCGCTATCTGGTCAGGCGTTCATTTACCAGTGATTTCGATTTTTAATGGAGTGCCCTTCCGATGAGTGAACTCGACAATAAGATTAATGAGCATTTCTCCGGCCTCGTCGTCCGCAAGGATCTGGTTAAGGCGGTTAAAGGGAATGCCATCGTACCATCCTACGTACTGGAGTACCTGCTGGGACAGTACTGTGCTACGTCGGATGAGGCCAGCATCCAGTCAGGGATCGAAACCGTCAAGGAGATCCTGCGCAAGCATTACGTCCACCGGAATGAATCGGGGTTGGTGAAGTCCATCACCAAAGAGAAGGGGCGACACAAGGTCATCGACAAGATCAGCGTCTCTCTGAACGACAAGAGCGACATGTACGAGGCAACATTTGCCAACCTTGGGATTAGCAAAGTCATTGTGGACAGCGACACCATCAAGAAACACCCGAAATTGCTGGTAGGTGGTGTGTGGTGTATTTCCGATGTGGAGTATGAGTTCACTGAAGACAAGAACGCTTGCCCCTGGCTGTTGAGCAGCATTAAGCCGATTCAGCTTTCCAGCTTTGACTTTGATGGCTATCTGTCTGCACGGCAAAAGTTCACAACTGATGAGTGGATTGACCTATTGATCACGAGCATAGGTTTCAATCCGGAGATGTTCGGAAAGCGGAGCAAACTGCTGCAACTGATCCGCCTTATTCCATTTTGTGAGCGGAACTACAATCTCATTGAGCTTGGGCCGAAGGGCACCGGCAAATCCCATATCTATTCCGAGTTTTCTCCCCATGGCATCCTGATTTCCGGTGGCGAAGTCACGGTTCCAAAACTGTTTGTCAATAATTCCAATGGCAAGCTTGGCCTTGTCGGCTACTGGGATGCTGTCGCCTTTGACGAATTCGCTGGTAAGGGTAAGAAAGTTGATAAGGCCCTGGTAGACATCATGAAGAACTATATGGCCAACAAATCATTCTCTCGTGGAGTCGAGACACTGGGGGCTGAAGCATCAATAGCCTTTGTCGGCAATACGCAGCACAACCTGCCCTATATGCTGAAGCACACCGACCTCTTTGATGAACTGCCCGAGAAATACTACGACTCAGCATTCCTTGATCGTCTCCACTTCTACATCCCCGGCTGGGAAGTGGATATTATCCGTGGTGAGATGTTCTCATCAGGATACGGCTTCGTAGTTGATTATCTGGCAGAAATCCTGCGGAGCTTGCGGTCTCACGACTTCTCTCAGAAGTACACTGAACACTTCACATTATCGAAAGATATCTCAACCCGCGATAAGGACGGCATTAACAAGACCTTCTCCGGCTTGATGAAGATCCTCTACCCATCAGGCGAGGCAACCAAAGAAGAGATGGAGGAAATCCTCCATTTTTCCATTGAAGGGCGTAAGCGGGTAAAAGATCAGGTAATGCGGATTGATCCAACCTTTGAGCCTGTCCGGTTTGGTTATTCTGCTGGGGCTGGCAGCCTGATTCCTGTGAGAACCCTTGAAGAGGAACAGTACCCTCAATATTACCGATCAAAAACAGCAGAAACGAATGAACCCGAGGAACCTTCAGAAGAGACTGATAACACTGAAACAAAAACAGATGAAAAACAAAAAGCAAAGGAAGAGCCGTCTGAAAAGCATGTCACCTTTTCGGAAAATCAGCGAGGGGTTTCATTCGATACCCTGTTAGGCCCATATCTGAAAAATGCCGGCAAGATCGTTATCACTGATCCTTACATCCGGCTATTCTTCCAGGTAAGGAACCTGATGGAGTTCCTGGAAACCGTTGCGAAGATCAAGCAAGATGAGGATGAAGTTGCTGTACACCTGATCACAGTGGAAGATGATTTCAAAGGGCCGCAACAGCTAGAGCAGTTCCAGAAAATGCAGGACACCTGCGCACCAATAGGGATTCAGTTCACCTGGGAGTTCGACGTTAGCAACACCATCCATGCCCGTCACATAGTTACTGACACCGGGTGGAAGATCCTGCTGGATCGCGGCCTCGACATATTCCAGCACTATGAGATGAACGATACGTTTGCTATTGCCAATAGGTTACAGAAGCACCGGCAATGTAAGGCGTTTGAAGTTACGTATTTGAAAGCGTTGAGTGAATAAAGTACATAATTCGGGAGGGCCTCAATATGGCTAAAAAACGAGTATTCATCAGCTTTGACTACGATCACGATGAAACGCTGAAGACTTTCCTTGTTGGGCAATCCAAAAATGAAGACAGCCCATTCGAACTGACGGACTGGTCGATTAAAGAACCGATAGACGGTGATTGGAAGGCTAAAGCCCGAACACGAATCAAATCAGTGGATGTGGTTGCTGTAATATGCGGCCAGCATACCGATACCGCCACTGGGGTAAACGCCGAGCTCACCATAGCTCAAGAAGAAAAGGTGCCTTATTTTTTGCTTGCCGGTTATGCCGACAAAACCTGTGTTAAGCCGAAAGCGGCAAAAAGCACCGATAAACTTTACAAGTGGACTTGGGAAAACCTCAAGACATTGATCGGTGGTGGGAGGTAGCAGATGAAGAAAGCTCTCGTCGTTGGCATAGATGATTATCCGAGTAGTCCACTGAGTGGGTGCGTCAATGATGCAGTTGCCATAGCAAATACACTTGAAAAAAATGGGGATGGATCACCTAACTTTTCAATACGCATTCTAACGAGTAATGAGGTTAATGTTACTACTGCCGTTTTAAGTGAAGCCATTCACCAACTGTTTACCGGTGATGCTGATACGGTTCTCTTCTTTTTTGCCGGTCACGGGATCATTAATCCTGATACAAACGCTGGCTATATTGTCAGTCAGAATGGCGCTAAGGGATCGTGGGGGATGTCTCTTTCGGAAATATTGGGTCTGGCAAACAGAGCATATCCGCGCATCAAGTCAACCGTGATAATCCTCGATAGTTGCCACTCTGGATTTGCCGGTGAAGTTCCTGCTTTAGGGAATGAGCAAATCGCTGCGATTGGTACTGGCGTAACGATTCTGACAGCATGTCATCGTGACGGTACTGCGGGAGAATTCAAGGGACATGGGCTCTTCACCGATATTTTGCTGGATGGCTTAAGCGGTAGCTCGGCTGACATTTGCGGTCGAATAACTCCGGCGTCTCTCTATTCCCACGTCGACCAGACATTGGGACCTTGGGAACAACGCCCCATCTACAAGGCGAATGTTCAAACATTCGTGACACTCAGACAGGTAAGCCCAAAAATATCACTGGAAATACTTCGACGATTGCCGGAGTATTTTCCTGATGCTGCTTCTACATTTCGGCTCGATCCATCATTTGATGCGTATTCCGGTGAAAGCGGCCAGTCGAACTGACGTGATGGCGGCCACCGTTCCGCTGTGAATACGGCCAGCGTTCCGGTGATTCCGGCCAGTGGTGAGAGAGAGTCTCGGGGTGTGGGTTTTTACTCTGTCACAGTTTCTGTTTTCTGGTCAAGCACGGATCGTTTTCGTCTCATGGATTCACCCCTCAGTTCCAGCTTGTAGGCATTGTGCACCAGTCTGTCCAGTATGGCGTCAGCCAGAGTCGGATCCTGCATGGCATCATGCCAGGCCCTCACCGGCAGCTGGCTGGTGATAACGGTTGCCTTGCGGTCATAACGTTCCTCGACGATCTCCAGCAGTTCCCGCTGTTCCTCCCGCGTCAGGGGAGAGATGAGCATGTCGTCCAGAATCAGCACCTCGCATTTGGTTAGCGGCGCAATGATCTTGTTGTAGCGGCCATCGAGCCTGGATACCGCGATCTCCTGAAGCAGCCGCGGCACTCTCTGGTAGAGAACAGAGTGACCGTCCCGGCAGGCTTTCTGTGCCAGCGCACAGGCCAGGTAACTCTTGCCGGCGCCGGTCGGCCCGGTCACCAGGATGTTGTGATGGCTCTTCACCCACTGATTCCCGGCAAGGGACATGACCTGTGAGCGGTCAACACCTCTTCCCTGGCGGAAGTCCAGATCCTCGATCGAGGCAGACAGCCTGAGCTTGGCGTTCTTGAGTCGGTTCTGCATCCGCCGGTTTTCCAGATCGGTCATCTGGTAGTCCACGATCAGGCCGAAGCGCTCTTCAAAGGAGAGCTGTGCCATGTCCGGGCATTGCATCTGGTCCGCAAAGGCCCTAGCCATGGCTGTCAGTTTCATCGAGTTCAGCTTCTCGATGGTCGGTTGTGTCAGCATACAGTTTCCTTTCGTCGTTGTAGTAATCCGTGCCCCTGATGTTCTCGTGGGCAACCGGAAGTAGTTCCATCTGTTTGGGTAGCGCCTTCTGATCCAGGTTGTTCTCTAGGATCGACTTGATGCTTCTGTAGGTGACGCCTTTAATGGTGACTGCCCGTTCACAGGCCGCCTCCAGACGTTCTTTGGTATAGCGCTTCGCAAGCGAGATGATCCCCATGCAGGATCGGAAGCCGTGCTCGGGATATGCCTTGCGTGACAGAATGGTTTCCACCACCTGTGCCGTCGCTGTTCCGGTCTGGGCGGCCCAGGAGATGATCCGCTCCGGTGTCCACTCGGCGAACTCACGGTGGGCTTTGGGCATATGCTCCGGTGTGGTGGTGTGTTTGCCCTGGACAGATGACTTGGGATGGGAGGCAACCCGGTTTCCCTTGTAGAAGCACTCGACGATCGTCTCGGTGTAACGCACATCCACCTGTTCCTTCACCAGGCGATGCGGGACGCTGTAGAAGTGCCCTTCCAGTTCGACATGGTAATCGATGTGCACCCGGGCCTTCTTCCACTGGGCATACTCATAGGGTGTTTCCGGTAAAGGCAGCATGGCCGGAAGGTCAATCTCCTCGAACCGGCTCTGTCGGCATCCGGGCAGCTTCCTGAAGGGGCGGTTGTTCAGAAGGAGAAGGCGTTCACGAATGGCGGCATTGGCTTCGGCCAGGCTGAAGAAGGTCCGGTTGCGCAGGCCTGCCAGGATGAAACGCTGGGCAATCAGCACGCCCCCTTCGACCTTGGCCTTATCCTTGGGATGGCGTACACGGGCAGGAACGATGGCGGTGCCGTAATGATCGGCAAGTGCCGCATAGGTGGGGTTTATATCGGGTTCATAGCGGCAGGTCTTGGTGACGGCGGAGAGCAAGTTGTCGGGAACGATGCAATGCGGGACGGCGTCCATAAAACCGAACGCCCGCACATGGGATCCGGTCCAGTCTGCAAGTGACTGGGTCCAAGTGGCATCGGCATAGGTCTGGTTGCTGCCGCCCATGACACCCACGAACATCTGGGCGTCCCGGACCTCGCCGGTGGTGGCGTCCACAACCGGTACCGTCTGGCCACTGTAGTCGACAAAGAACTTCTCGCCGGCACGGTGCTCCTGGCGCATGGAGCGGTCGAGCTTCTTTCTCCATTGCCGGTACAGTTCGCAGAACTGGCTGTACTGGTAACCGGAGGGTTCGCCCTCCTTGTACTCCTGCCACAACAGCATGAGGGTGAGCTTCTTATGTTTGACAAGTTCATCGTGCAGAGCCCGCCAGTCGGGTTGGGGCAGCTTGCGGGAGGCTGGGTTGACAACGGGGGGATAGAGGCGCAGTTCAAGGGCTTCATCATCGAGATCGGCAGGCAAAGGCCAGGAAAAACCGGCGGCGACTGCCCGGTTGATGGTGTCATCCACGGTGCTCTTGCCGACACCGCAGGTCCTGGATGTATCACGCCGGCTCTGGTTACACGACCAAACAAGGCGGAGTATCTCTCGTATCTTTCGCATGGTAACTCTTTCTCTCGGCATCACGCCCTCCTCGTTATTCAATCAAGGAAGGCAGGATACCTGTTGGAGTTACCCCGCGACTACACTCTCATTTTACACTGGCCGGATTGCTCCGGAATGGTGGCCGCAATCAAATCGGAATGCCGGCCGGTTTCCCGTCGGAACGGTGGCCGCTTTCCCGCCGGAATGGTGGCCGGATTCGTCCGGAATACGCAATTTGAGCCGGATCGAGAGAATATACCAGCCGAATTTCGGGATATACCGGTTAACGAAAACAACACTCGAATCTTCAAAGAACTGCAAATGTGCAATCGGCATGGTTTGGTAATGCCTGTCGATGCTGAACATATGTACTACGCTGCGATAAATTCGACTGGCTGCAAATTGACCGCGCTGGGTGCGCATTACCGCAAACTTGCTGAGATGAACAGGATTTGATTCTTTGTAAGGGACTTTGACTGAAATAACGCGCCCTAAAGCGAACTTATTTTCTGTTTGACCATATTTTGTTAAAAAAACGAGTCTGTGTTTTTAACAAAGGGTTTACCCTGAAAACTACAATTCAATGACCAGTTGCCTGTCGTACTGCGGATTGACCTCCACATCCTTGTATCCGTAGGGATTCACAACCACCCGGGTTTTGCCGAGAGTGTAGTCGAACGAGTTGTGGGTATGGCCATGAATCCAGAGATCGGGGCCATGGTCGATGATCTCGCTGGAGAGATCGGTCATGAAGGCGCAGTTGAGGCTGTCTCCTCGGAACCGCTCGTGAATTGACAATGGTGACACGCCATGGTGTGTTACCACGACAGCCTTCTTGTCTCCCGCAGCTGCCAGCGTCTCAAAGATATACCGTTTCGATTCCTGAAACAAGTCGACCGTCTCTTCGGGCATGAGCCGAGTCCCGTCAGCCTTCTTGATCAACACAAAGTCGTTCATGTTCTTCCGGGCATTCTGCATCTTGAAGAAATCCTTCCCCAGAAAATCCGTCCAGAGAGTTGATCCGATGAACAGAACACCGTCGATATCGACGGACTCGTTTTCCATGAAGTGGACATTCCCGGGTAAGGAGAGCTTGGCTTTCAGCTCGTGGATACGCCCGAAGAAATCATTATGGTAGAAGAAATGGTTCCCTTCGACATAGATGACGGCAAGGAAACGCTTAGCCAGGAGGCTGATAACCTTGAGCCAGGTTTCCTGACGGTGAGCCAGGCCGATGTCGCCGGCAATCAGGGCAACGGTCTCCTTATCAGTCGGCAGCGGCGGAACCACCATCTCCAGAATGCGCGGGATTTTGTTGGGCTGCCAGAATTCAGCATGAATATCGGAAAAGGGACGGACAAGCATTGTTCTCTCCAACATAAAAAGCAGATTCAGTCAAAGTATCCGGTAATATACCTGAAAACGGTGTGAGATCTGGATAATTATTGCCATGAAGCATGTCCGTCAACTAGGCAATGCCGCATTAAAGGTACCAATTTTGTACCCAAAAATGCGGCATTGACTGAAGGTGGCAAAAAGTTCCCCATTTTGGGTACCAAATTGGTATCCAAAACAGCCTCCATATTACAACTACCCTTGCCAGTATCCCAAACAGGTGCCCTTTTGGGATGCCAATAATTATCCTACCACCAGTAGTACCAGCGCCAGTACCACCATGGGGCATAACAGGGGCGGTAATCCGTGCTGGAGAAGGCGTACTTGATCAGTGTCCAGTATGGCTTCCCCTTTACATAACCATGATAAAGACGCACCTGCACCCGGTCCATCAGGATGTACGGCAACGAGATACATGCGATGCCGATAGCCCAGTACCAGAATGTGCTGAGAAAACAGAGTCCGACAAGCAGACCGGAAACCGCACTGGCTAACATTGGCACGACCGTAGCAACCAGCACCGCCGGCAGCTTTGCCCGTTTCGGCTGCCGCTCTCGTAGCCATTGCTGGGCATCATAGTATTTGATCATCGAAAAACCTCCCTGTGCGGCTCAGATGGTCATATCCGCACGTATGCCGGCTTGCACAGGCAACTGAGCTTCGTTCCCTTGTTCAGGAAGCCAAAGATCCTCTTCCGTAGCTGGTTCAGATCTTCGGAAGTAATTTTGACGTCATTGGCGACATGCCAGTCCGGGATCATCTGCAGCTCCAGGATAACGAGGCCGGCTCTTGCCAGTGCCTTTTTCTTGCGGGGGCCGGTCTTATGCGTGTCGGTTACCTCGATACCAATGACACCAGCTGTTTCGTAATAGAGATCTGAGTCAGGGGACAATGCCAGCTTGCAATCCACAGTGTAGTTGAGTCCTGATCGATCATCATGAACGGCCCACTCATCGGAAGTTTCGTCAATCTTGAGCATGAACTCTTTCCCGAAAACCCTGATTCGCCATGTCCATAACTTACACACGTATTCCTGGACCAGTTCGTGGGCGATCCCCTTTGACCCATTACCATGACCGTCCCCGGAACCACCGAGATAGGCAAAGCTGGATGATTTAGCTCCGCGATCTACCGGCACCATGGGTCTCAGCTTGATAAGGTCGTAGAAATGTTTTCCTTCCCACTCTTCCGGATACTGACGCCGTAGGCGCAGAGCTTCATGTACGGTGATGATCGGGCTGGAAAAATCTGCTTTCTGGTACGCTAACAGTTTCATATATTCCCCTCGTTGATGTTGTAGTCCGGCGTCAGCAGGTTGATCGCCTTACCGATGGCGATGTCCAGCATGATCACTTCCTGGCCGTTCAGATAAATCTTGCCAGTAGGTGCGCCTTTCTCGACCAGGCTGATTTCAAGTGAATGGATGCCGTCCTTCTGTCTGGCAACCAGATAGAGCGCCTGCGGATTTCCGCCGTTATTGCGTTTGAGCACCGTTACCAGGTCGATCTTGCTGCCCGCTTTGCTGCTTCGTTTCCAGTAGGCCTGCATGAAGTAGTTCAGTGACGATTTGACAGTGGCCAGTTCATAGAGATCGTTATCAATGGCAAAACCCCAGAAGCTGGCTTTGACCAGGGTGTTTCTGTTGAAGCGGGTCTTGTAATGGCCGCCGTTATCCCGGTAGTCATACCGTTCCATCTCGACCGTGGCGGAGACGGATATCCCTTTGAAATTGAATTCAATCATCCTGCCTCCACCTCCTTCCAGAGCTTGCTCAGATACGTTGCCGATACCTTCAGCTTCCGCTTGCTCTGTAGATAGCCGGCGATGACACGAAAGCCCATGTCATCTGCCTTCAGTTCCCTTACCTCGCCCCAGTAGGCCAGGATCTTCCGGCGCAGGACTGGTTTCCTCCCCCTGGCTACAAGGGATGCTGCCGCCGCCTGGCGCAAGTGGGTGAAGTCTTCGTATTGCTCCTGATCCGCCACCCGGTAGCCTTTTCCCTTGATCGTGTCCCAGCCCCCCTTGCGGGCCGCCATGATAAAGGCGCAGTATTTGGAGATCCGGCCGGAAAGGTCAGGACGCTCACCCTTGAGCTGGAAAGACTTCTTCACTCCTTCCTGGAAAATCTCGATGACCTTGTCTTCCGGCAGCGATGCCACCCAGGAAAAGATCTTTTTTCTTTCGGACTCAGTCAGGCCGGTTATCAGGTTCAGCTGCTCGGTCATGTCATCCTCTCGTGTAGGTCAGGGTCTCCCGCAGCCGGAAGTGGGATGTTTCCAGGGAGGTCTGCTGCAGGGCCTGCTCGTGGCTCTTGCCGCGGGCGATGCACTCCAGGTAGCGTTCCTGGGCGAAGTTATGCTTGAGGCCGTGACTGCCGCGGCCCGGGGCATACTGACCGGTATTGTGCGCGGCAGCATTGATTGCCTCTACATAGGCGAAATAATCGCTTTCCAGTTTTCCGTAACGGGCGATGTATTCTTCCAGCCTGTGGTAAGTAAGGACGGAGACGAAGTGTTCGGTCTCTTTGCCACCTTTCTCCACCGAGGCGACGATGCCCACCTCAGATCCGGTGACTGGATCGGCACTGATGCCGCGCAGCCCGTTACTGGTCAGGGGATTCTTCAACCGCCGGTTGCTGGGAGCACCGACACCTTCGGTACGCAGCCCGCCTTCGTATTGTAGTGATGCCTGTAACTGGAAAGTCCCATCGCTGATGGCAGCAATCAGCCGGAGCGGATCGGGATAGGCCCGGTTATCGAAGAGCTTGCTCGACTTCCGGAGCAGCTTTCTGCTGCGAGCGTAGAAAGCCATGCGCAACGGTTCCGTGTTCAAGCGGAGAATATCCAGAGCGTGGATCTCGATGTATTGATTGATGGCGTACTCGAACTTTCCCATTGCTGACAGGATGGTCTCCATGGTCTGTCGGGAGCGTTTCCTTTCGACGTAATGCGCCAGTCGCTCCTCCAGGTACACCGCCATGTCGTCGTGAACGGACGCGGTATCAAGGATGGAAGTCTGTCCGCTTCCGAACATGAACTCCACGAAGCGATGGGCCTCGTATTTGTAGACCTTCCAGGAGCCGAAGGAGCGGATGCCCAGAGCGCTGTCCTCCTTTGCCTCACTGATCGAGCGGACTGCGTGGAAGACCGCCTCGGTCTGGGAGTGCAATGATGTTGGCCACCTGTGTTTCATTGATTGCCTCTGGCCGTTGCCGGCCTGCGTGGTGAGATGACATGCTCTTTTTCCGGCATCGCCATGCCGACGGTAGCAGCTCCGTCTTCCTGCTTTTCGTAGTGTCCCTTGTATCTGGACCTGGCAAGGATTCCTGCCGGCTGTCCTGCTGTCTGTCGTGGACCGGGACGCTACCGGTGGTTCACATCAAACAGGTCCTCGATTGTGCTGTTCCGGGAAACGCCTCGCCACTGCGTTCAGGACTCAGGGGCCGATACCTGGTCCGCCATCTAATGGTTTCCGGTACAACGTTCGATCATGCGAGGGGGAGGTGCATTGACCTCGACATGAAGGGCTCTGCTTAGGTTGGCCAATCCCATGGGTGGTGTCCGGCCGGGCCAAGTGGCTCGACGGCTCTGAGTACACCGGGCAATGATGCTGCGAAAAATCTCTCCTATCTGAAAAAGTCGTAACTGTTTTGTTTGTTTCCAATATCCCGGCAACACGTTGATTACTTGGAGCTTTCAGTTGGAAGGCTCACCAGTAAGGCCGGTATTTGTGATCATTTGTGTGCGACATCCCCAAGCCTTTGACTTGGCAAGTGCAACCACTCCTATCTCAGGAATGAACTCACCAATTGGCGATGAATTCTTTTCGTCTTCGATGAATTTCATTTGGACCTCTTCGGGCAGGGAGTGCCAGTATTCATCACGTTCTTTTGACTCCTGTGCTTCCGCCTTCTTCAGTTCCGCCTGTTTTTCGTCCTCGGCACGTTTCCGTTCTGTTGCAGCCTCTGACTTGGCAGCGCGAACATGCGGAGGCTCATACCATTCCGGTATCATGAGATCATCACAGAGTGCCTGGAGATAGCCGCCGGGGTTTCGGATCTCCGTTCCCTCCCGTCGCCAGGTTTCTGCAGCGATGTCAGCAGCCTGCATAACCCTCACATTACCGTGGCGTTTGATCAGAACCCGCAACTCCTTCTCAGAGATTTTTGACAATGGCGTTCCGGATAACAACACCAGCATCTGCGTTGTAGTTGTTTTCTGAGTGATCTCTGTTTTTTCTTCTGTTATGGAATCACGGATTTTGAGGGTTTCCTTCCCTGTTTTTTTCGGGAAACGTTCCCTGAAATTTTCAGGTTTCCTTTCCTGCTTTTTGAGGGTATCCATTAAATCCAGCAACTTACCGCGTACAAATTTGTAGTGGCAGGTGGGGGCACCGTTCGCCTTCTTAACAACGGTCTGGACATAGCCATCTTTCACCAGGATTTTGACTATCTTTCTGACGACATCCTCTCGAAGTCCTACTCTTTCAAGCCAAGTCTTCCCTTCAGCCTCTCTGCATGTGGTTGCATTCATTTCATCAGCAGCAACGTCAACACCTGAAGCGCAGTCAAGCTCCTGTTGCTTGCAGGAAGGTTCATATTGTCGGTAAAACCAGCCGTATCCGATTCCCGGCAACTTGCGATCTCGAAAGTGGTAGCTCCAGGTAAATATCTCCGAAAGAATGATGGCCGTGTTCAAATCACCAAAATAACGAACAAATGGTTTGAAAACCGTGAGCCTGTTTCTTGGGCTGTTGAACTCTGCCAGGAGATCTTCGACCTCTTCCACGGCATATAGCTTGCAATCTTCAGGCATATTTACTTCGCTTCCGGCACCCATTCGCCTCTGAAAAATGTATCTACTTCATCTTCATCCCAACGGATCAATTTTCTGGATAATTGGAGACGCGGAGGCGGAAAGACACCTGCTCTGCGTAGACGATGCAGAGTCTGAACAGAGAATTTTCCCTTCTTGCAAATAGCTTCAATGGCGATCAGGTTCATATCAATTGCCTCCGGATTGTTTTTATAGCGCACAGTTCATACTTATAATATCATACGTATGATGTCAATGATTTTTTAAGTATGAAATCATGCGTATGTGTGGTATCAATTGAAACATAAGGGAACTTCGAGGAATGCATGGAAAAACGTGACAGGCTGAAAATTCTGCGATTATTGAACGGATGCACACAGGATATTCTGGCGAATAGACTGGGTGTGCCACGCACGTCGATCGCCATGTGGGAAAAAGGAAGGTATGGTTTTTCCTCCGAGGTAACGGTAAAGCTTGCTTCGGCATTAGGAGTTCAGACAGACTATCTAATTCTTGGAACCCCGCCTATCGCCAACGCAGTCTGGATTCCTGTCCCTCCGTCCCGTCCCGACTACTTACGATCAATGCAAGATGACTTCACTGCATTGCTACCCCAGTTCCTGGCTGAAAATATGTACAACGCGTCATACTCAGACAGCCTTGCAGACGGGAGCAGGTTTTTCCTTCTTGGACAGGACTATTACTTCGGTTGTCTGTTGATAGCCGATGTCAAAATTGCCGACAGCATCAATAACATCCTGAGGCAGATCATTGGAGAAGGGTCCATTACAGCGCTTGACCACAAGCTTGATAAATTGGATGGGAGCGTTTTTGAATTCATACAAACACACTGGCTGCCACCTGACCGTTTGCCGCAGGACTTCAAGCGAGTTGATGTTGCTAAAATATGCCAGATGCTAGAAAGAAAACGCGGTGGGGGGTACGGTGACGAGAAAAACGAATCCTTGAAGCTTATTTACAGAACGTTCAATGAAGTGGTCAGGAGATACGATGTTCCCGACACGGCAATGGACAAGCTGGATGATCTGTTTGTAACCAAGTTCAAGGAACTGTCGTCAGTTCCAAGTACCTCAATCAAAGTAACATTACTGATGGCTGAAATAGGGAAGGCTCTGAAAAGTCTGGGGTGTCAGAAAAGAAAAGAGGAGCAATACTGATCGGGAAATGGTTTGAGTGTAGCAGAGGGTTCCAGAAGATCGAAAATGGTTCCATGATTCAATTTACGCACAGAGGTTCCACAAGAGGTTCCATTCAAGACAAAGCGGGTTAGCTCTTGTGAGCTAACCCGCTGTTTTTATTGGCGTCCCCGAGACGATTCGAACGTCCGGCCCCTTCCTTAGGAGGGAAGTGCTCTATCCAGCTGAGCTACGGGGACAGAAGTTCTTTTTTATAGCCCATCATCTCTGGTTTTGCAACCCTTTTCCCGGCTGAGAACAGAGGCAAAACGTGGCCGAATCCCTTAGAATGAAAGGAGCGAGAACACTTTACCCTCTGGCAGTTTCTTTCTGCCGGCAAGAAATTCAAGCTCGGCCATGAAACAGCATTCGACAATTTCTCCCCCCAGGGCCGTTACCATGTCGACAACGGCAGCCATGGTGCCGCCGGTGGCAAGAACGTCGTCGGCTATGACCACCTTTTCCCCCTTGCGAATTGCATCGGTATGAATCTCGAGGGTATCGGTGCCGTATTCAAGCTGGTAGGTCTTGCTGAACGTTTCAGAGGGGAGTTTTCCCGGCTTACGCACGAGTACCACGCCGGCACCGAGTTTGTAGGCAAGGGCGGCGCCGATGATGAAGCCCCTGGCCTCGACGCCTACCACCTTGTCAATCTTCTCTCCAACATATCTATGCGCCAACAGGTCAACCATTCGCTGAAATGACTTCGCGTCGGCCAAAAGCGTTGTAATATCTTTAAAAACAATTCCCTTCTTGGGGAAATCAGGTACATCCCGGATTATATTCCTGAGGTCATTCATTCCTGTTGTGTTCTCCTTATTGCTCATTCAAAATCACTCGATTGCGTTAATGTCACTGTTTTCAATATATTTTCTCAGTTTTTCAAGAGATTTGGCTTCTATTTGCCGGATCCGCTCCCGGGTTACGCCAAAGCTCCGACCTATTGTGTCCAGGGTTTGAGGCTCCTTGTCTTCAAGTCCAAAGCGCAGAGTCAGAATCTTCTGTTCGTTGTCCGTAAGGGAGGCAAACCACTTGGAGACGATTTCATACTTGTTCAGGTCTTCGAGAAAAGTCGCCGGAGATACGGATAAAGTATCTTCTATGGTATCTATAAGGAAATAATCGCTGTTCTCACCCATTGGACGCTCAATTGAATAGGTTTTCTTGAGCAGGACCATGAGGCGGCGTATGTATGCCGGGTTGACGTTCATCTCGGTAGCGACTTCTTTTACAGTCGGCTCCCGGTTAAAGCGCTGCACCAACTCGCGGGTTGTTTTGAGCATTTTGTTAATGTCGTCGGATACGTGAACAGGAAGCCTTATGGTACGCGACTGGTTCACCAGCGCCCGTTCGATGGACTGGCGTATCCACCAGGTGGCATAGGTGGAGAAGCGACATTCCTTGGAGAGCTTGAACCGTTCCACCGCCTTGATGAGCCCCATATTTCCTTCTTCAATGAGGTCGAGGAAGGGAAGACCGCGGTTTATGTACCTTTTGGCGATCTTTACCACGAGACGCAGGTTGGACTCTATCATCTTGTCCCGCGCAGCCTTTTCACCCTTGGCAATTCTGGCCGCAAGCGCTTTTTCTTCATCGGCGGTAAGAAGCGTAGTTTTCTGGATTTCCCGGAGGTATAGCTTGATTGCGTCGTCGAAATGCTCTTCCTCGACGACCTTCACTTCCTCGTCAGCTTCCTCTTCTTCTTCCTCCGGCTCTTCGAATTCAAAAGAACTCGGTTCCGGTTCAATCAAGTCATCCGCCTGCCGCTCAACATGCTCTTCCGGTTCCACAACTTCCTTTTCGAGAAAATCATCCATGCTTGTCCCCGTTCAGCGAAGCGGTTTTAACCGATCACTCTTCAGTGCCCCACCCATACCTGCCAACTAGCTTGACGAATCTGCACCCGGCTATATCGTCACGGACAAATGAACCATCCTCTTGTTTTATTACCCTTACAAGAATCTGCTCGAACTGACTCCCCACCGGTATCACGAGCCGTCCACCTGGTTTCAGCTGGTCCACAAGCTTTTCCGGTATATCCGGAGCTCCAGCCGTAACTATTATGGCATCGAAGGGAGCTTCCTCTTCCCAGCCGACCGTACCATCGGATATCTTGATGTTCACATTCAGAAGGCCGATACTGTCGAGGGCCTTACGAGCCTTTAACGCCAGAGGGCGTATCCGCTCAACGGTGTAGACGCGATCTGCCAAAGTGGCAAGAATTGCCGCCTGATATCCCGAACCGGTACCGATTTCAAGCACCTTATCGCTTCCGGACAGCTGCAAGAGTTCGGTCATGAGGGCAACCATGTAGGGTTGCGATATGGTCTGCTTCTCCCCAATGGGAAGGGGTGTGTCGCTGTATGCCTGGGCAGCCATCGCCTCTTCAACGAACACGTGGCGGGGAACTTTCAGCATCGCCTCGATGAGACGCCGGTCCTTTATGCCGCGAGAGATGATTTGAGACTCCACCATCCGCTTTCGAGCGATGTCAAAATTCATGTAAATCCCCTATATTCGCTGAAAGGCAGACTATAACAGACCGCCCGGACGCTGTCCAGCATTAGGATGCGGGTACAAGCGACGCCACACTTGGGTGAAAAAACGAGCAAATTGGCATTTCAACATGCGTTGCCCTACGACAGAAAATCCCAGGTTTTCAGCTTGGACAGGGAAGCGTAGTTGGTAAGATCGAGATGTAATGGAGTAATTGAAATGCAGCCACGTTTGACAGAGTAATAATCCGTGCCTTCGATATCCCGGAACTGCATCTCGCCATTCCCTATCCAGTAATAGTTTCGGCCCCGGGGATCGGTATTGGTAATGATTTTCCCTTCGTAATCTCTCTTGCCCTGTGTGGTAATCACAGGACATCCAAGTTGTTCCTGCGGAAGGTCGGGAACATTTACATTAAGGAGTGTATCCCCCGGCAACCCGTTGACTGCGACCATATGCACGAGTTTAGCCACAAAGGAAGCCGCCGCCGTGTAGTTCTCGCCGCGCCCGGAAGTCACAAGCGACACCGCCAATGCCGGTATCCCCATGAGTGTCGCCTCCATTGCTGCGGAAACCGTCCCCGAATAGGTGATGTCATCACCCATGTTTCCTCCGCAGTTAATGCCGGAAACCACCAGATCAGGCTTGAACCTGAGGATCGAATGAATAGCAAGGTTGACGCAATCGGTCGGCGTGCCGTCCACAGCGAAAATCGATGGGCGGATTTCGCTGGCCCTGAGTGGATGATGGAGCGTTAAAGCGTGCCCAACCGCACTTCGCTCACGGTCAGGAGCAACAACTACCACCTCCGCCACGGCCCGCAACGCATCAGCGAGAGCCCTGATCCCGGGAGCGCGCACTCCGTCGTCGTTTGTGACAAGAATCTTCATGCTTACCCCCAATAATCAACTGCGAGCCGGCAAAAAAATAGACCGTTTCGGAGCTCGAAACCGTCTACGGTAAAAATGTGAAAATGGCCGGGGTAACAGAACTTTAACCTGCAACCAGTAAATCCACAGTTCATAACTGGAATTATGGCAAATAACCGGGCATTTGGTGTGTGATTTTTTCACAGCAGGAAGACATTGTCCACATGAAAAACCGAATAATGAACAACTCGTGGCTCAAGCTCTCAAAACAATACTCAATGACAACTGAAAAAAGCGGTTGGCTCCCTACTGGGCGGCCAGCTAGTTTTTATCACGGCTGCTGAGACTGCTCAGCGAACATTGCAAGGCTCAAGATCATTTCCCCCTCGACCGTCGGGTCGATATGGGGGATTTTGCTCTGACCGCCGAACTTTCCCCGCACCTCTTTTGACCAGCGGTAGATGATTTCGTCACCCACAGTTACAACCCGCGGCACAGCTATGCGTCCCTGTTCCCGAAATGTGGCGTAGTCGGCATTCAGAGACCTAAGCGTTGCATCCAGAAGACGCGCCAGGGTTTCGCCATCGCGCTCGTTCATTTCTCCAACCGCCAGCACCCACATATGCCGCCGGTTAGTAATATCGGGGCCGACCATGAACTCCCTAACCTCTATGCCGACTGTCCGGTTGAGCCGGGCCACCGCCTCTTCCACCTCCCCCTGGGTCACTTTTTCCTCGAAACGGTCCAGGAACTTGTCCCTCCCCGTAAATTCAATGAAGAGCGGCTCCCGGTCGGTAAAGCGGATGGTGTCGCCGATGTGATAGCGCCACAGCCCAGCACAGGTGGTGAGAATCACGGCATAGCGCCGCCCGATCTCTATCTCCTCCAGGGTGGTCGCCGGGGCATCGGGAGCCGGCACACCCCGTTCGCCCAAATTCTCGAAGGGGACAAACTCGAAAAATACTCCGTAGTGGGGGACGAGGCGCATGCGCTCCTCTCCCAGGAGTTGAAAAGCCATGAACGCTTCCGATGAAGGGAGTACCTCCAGGCACTTGGGGAGGCGATCGCGAAAGAGAACCTCAAACTCCCTGCGGTAAGGCTTCATGCTGGTGCCGCCATGGATGATGAGTTCGAGGTTCGGCAGAAGCTCCGAAAGGGGGCGGTGCCCCATCTCTTCCACCCGCTGCAACAGTAAAATGACCCATGGTGGAACGCCGGAAATCCCACGGATGGATCGGTCCGAAAGAAGCAGCCCGGCCAATTCCGTCACCTTTTCTTCCCACGGCAGGGCGGATATTCTCATCCCCGGCGCTATGAACGGCTTGAGGAAAAATGGGCTATGGCGCAGGGTGATGGCGCTCATGTCGCCGCTTCGGACCCCGTCACCCAAGTCTGTCAGGTTCGTATTTCCGGACATATAGAGGAGCTTCCCCTGGAAGAGGCGGCTCTTGGGGTTGCGGTTGAGGTAACAGGCGGTCATGTCCAGGGCGGCCCTTTTGTTGGCGGCGAACATTTCCCGGGAGAATGGAATGTATTTGGTGGGAGCCGTAGTGCCGGAGGTCTCGCAGAAAAAGGGAATCTTCCCCGGCCAGGTGGCATCCTCAAGATTGAGCCGTTTACCTCCTTGCTCGTCCCGGAGGCCGGAGCAGAAGTATTCATCCCAAAAGTCGGTGTAGGTACGAATCGGCACCCTCCGGCGGAATTCGGCATAGAGCCGGTCGAAGGGCTCGCCTGCCAGTTCGGCCAGGCCGTGGTCGCGGCCGAATCTTGTGGCCGCCCCGGTGGCCACAAGACGTGGAAGAATCTCCCGCTGGCTCGCAAAAGGGTCGCGGGACTCGAAATTCCGGGCAAAGGCCGCGGCGCCGCTCTTCAGCATCAAATCCAGGGCCGGCGCGGTCAGAGTTCTGAAAGGTGAGTTAACAGTCATGAAACCACCGCCAGGAGCAGAGGTGTCGAGAGGCGGTCGTACCATGATTCTATAAACGGATTATAGCAGTGCTGATGAAAGATGAGTGACGCATGGGCCACGGCGTCGCCGCTAACCGGGGAGGTAACGGTCCGCACCTTGCCCCGTGGAAATAGCCGCATACGGGCATTTTCATCCCGGAGGGCAGACAACGTGGGGGAAGCGGGGACCAGGA
Organism: Geobacter benzoatilyticus; assembly: GCF_017338855.1. Taxonomy (NCBI): domain Bacteria; kingdom Pseudomonadati; phylum Thermodesulfobacteriota; class Desulfuromonadia; order Geobacterales; family Geobacteraceae; genus Geobacter; species Geobacter benzoatilyticus. Next base: position 2,713,162 of record NZ_CP071382.1, on the reverse strand, counting down.
TTTCGTCTTCCTTCTCGGCCAGAAGCACCAGGGACGGCCCGCCGAAGACGATGCCATCCGTTGTCGCCGGGGCATCCCGCAGAGCCATGACCCTCTCGTAACCGCCAAGACAGGAAGTGCTTTCCAGAACTCCCATGATCTTTTTCCTTATGGATAAGTGCCGGTTCGATAAAACGCGGTTCTCAGCTCCAGCATCAAAGAGGGCCTGGAAGCAGCGGCGGGCTCGCTCGATCCGGCGGTTCAACTCATCACCATCATTGGTTTCGGTCTGCAGAATCCGCCGCAGGTTGCTCTCCAGCATCCTGACTCCTCCGCGTCGCTCACTTTCCGGCCGCAACAAATCTTCAATACAGAGCACCGGACTCGTCATAACAGCGCCTCTAATTAAGAGGTCTGCGGCATGCCCCTCCCGGAAAAACCGGGCTACCAGGCTACAGCCGAAGCTGACGGAAAAAATTACCGGTTTCTGTCCCTTGCGGTTAAGTTCTTCGACCAGGTCCGCCAGTTGGGCGAAAAAGTACGGAGCCGAAAATCCTGAGCGGGAGAAATTGATGTAGTAAATGGAGCCGTAACGCCGAAAGATCTCCCGCTGGAACTCCACCGCCTCTGTGGCATCGGGGACGAACCCACCGACAACAATTGTAGGAACTTCCCCTTGTCCCTTCTCCTTGAACAGGTGGTTGCGGACGGTATGTATACTCGGCAGTTCGCTCACCAAAGCCAATTGCCGGCGCCTGAACTTTGGCGAAAACGTCTTTATGGCCATTTGCCTGATAAAACCGGAGGTGGCGGTTGCCATTCCCATAAGTGCGGGGTGAGTGACAATAGCTCTTCGGGCCAGGGGGATGACGGCATTTGTGATCATGGTCGGCTCTCCTGTCGTTTTCTTCTCTTATGCCAGCGGCCGGTTACAGCTCGGTGGCAGACGGGAAAAAAGCGTGTGGCTCCGGTGGATTCGATGTGAACAGGAGAATGCCTGGTGAATAATCAAGGCAATATTCACCCGACTGTAACGCCATCATGACATTACCCGACGATAATGCTTCATGAGATGTGCGATGAACGAATACGCCTAACTAGATCAGCGGGTTAAGGATGGATTGTTAATGACGGAATATTGTGGAACCGGTTTGCCGGTTTTGCGTGACATTGCGGTGCCGGTTGCCGGAGTCTCTCCAAACGCAACGGTACGGGAAGTTGTCGGTATTTTCCAGGGCGATGCTACGCTTCTCACCCTGCCGGTATTCGATAATGGTGAATTTCTGGGGATTATCAACCGTAAAGTTCTTACTTTCAAGCATCTCGGGCGGCCATTCGCCATGGAACTTTATGGGAAAAAACCGATCAGGGTGCTGCTTGACGAACACCCTCTTGCCATGAATGCATCCATTGACATAAACAGCGCACTGGAACGGCTCATTGAAGCCGATCCATCCCTTGAAACCGACTCATTCCCGGTTATGGACGGCATGCGATGCGTCGGCATCGCCTCGGTGGCGGAACTGATGATGAGCATATCCAGAAACCAGGCTGAGTTGCTGGAAACTCTCAACTGCCTCACCGCCCGTATAAGAGCGGAGGTCGAAAATGCGAGGTGTACCCAACAGGATCTTCTCCCCCTCGATTCTGCCCGCTTTGGCCGCCTGGCCATAACTGCGAGCATGACCACCTCCACGGAAATCGGAGGAGATTTTTATGATTACATTTGTCTTTCCGATTCAACGGTCTGCATTGTCATGGGAGATGTGAGCGGACACGGAATCCAGGCGGGAATGGTCACCACCGCTGCCAAAGCCAGCCTCCATACCCTTATAGCGACCGGCGCCACCACTCCGGCTCAACTCCTGTTCGGCATGAACAACGCGATTCTGGCCACTGCCCACCAGAACCTCCTCATGACTTGCGTCGTCATCAACATCGATCAGCAGCAACGGACGGCCACCATCGCCAACGCCGGCCACACCTTTCCATATCTCTCCCGCACGTCTCCACCATGTCTTGAGCGAATCGAGGAAGTTTCGGGATTTCCCCTGGGCCTTGAGTCCGACGGAATCTACACCGAGAGGACGATCCCTTTCCGGGAGGGAGACAGGCTGATCATATATACCGATGGGATAGTGGAAGCCACCGACAGGATGGGATGCCAATTCGGCTACGAACGGTTCGAGGCCATCCTTCAGGAACACGGAAAAAGCCCGGCTGACCAACTGAAACGGAAACTGTTCACCGTTATTCACGCATTCTCCGCCAGCGACACCCTCGATGACGATGTGGCAATTCTTATCGCTTCGTTCGACAACAAACCAGAGAGATGACATAGCCATGAATCCGCCCATCCTAGCATTCTTCAGAAACGATACCGACAAACGGCGCTGGAAATCCGACATGGCCTCCATCCCCGGCATAGTCTCCATTGTAACGGAAGAATCGGCCCATTCGCCGTTCAAGACAATATGCCGGTCAGTGCCGAAACCGCAATTCATCCTATTGTCAGCCTCATTCTACCCCGACAAGGGATTCGGCATTACTACTCTCATCCGGAATCTGTTCCCCGGCACGGAGATTCTGCTAATTTCACCGGCATTCGAACCGTTCCCCGACATCGCTCTACTCTTCAGAGACGGCATCAGAAATCTCGTCGTTGTACCAACATCCCCCCTCCCCCTCTCGCAAGGCATCGGCCCGGTAGATCCTCCGTTAAGCGTAGCCATTAAATCCCTGACAGCCGACAGACATGAACGGATGTACGCCTGTCTACGTCAGGGGACAACAGTCAGTGAATTCACTCTTACCTCCAGCGATCAGAAAGAGCCCCTCATAAAACATCTTGAGAATACTATTAACGGAAAATCGACCGAAGAGGAGTTCCTGCGGCAGCGGGCAGCCCTAATAGCCGACGAGATGATCGAAAATGCCCTCTACGGTGCCCCCCGCAACGGCGACGGCACCCGGATCTTCCGCAAGGGTGAGCGACGTGAAATTCTCCCTGGTGAAAGGATCGAAGTTCGCTTCGGCTTTGACGGAGAGAACCTGGCAATAGAAGTCAGCGACGGATGGGGAAGCCTCCTCCCGGAGGAGATAATCGGGCATCTTGAAAAGAACAGGGACAGAGACGGACTGCCACCAACGGACGGCGGACTGGGCCTGTTCCTCATCTGGCGCTTCGTCGATCATCTTTACGTCTCCATAGCACCAGGCAGGGAAACCGTCGTGAGCGGCCAAGTGCGCCTCGCCACGCCGGGGGAGCTGCCCGAGGCAAAGGGATTCCACATGGAGGCGCTGCGCGCCTGCGCCTGAACCATACAAATCAATGCATAACTCAGGGAGGAGGGAGCATACAACACAAAGGAGAACAGACATGGAAACAGATTTCAGAGTTGTAGTTACACGTGAAGGGCTCACGGAAATTGTTCAATTTTACGGGATAATTGACTCCAGGGCCGAGAATTGCGTATTCCGGACGAATCCGGCCACCATTCCGGCGGGAAAGCGGCCACCGTTCCGACGGGAAACCGGCCGGCATTCCGATTTGATTGCGGCCACCATTCCGGAGCAATCCGGCCAGTGTAAAATGAGAGTGTAGTCGCGGGGTAACTCCAACAGGTATCCTGCCTTCCTTGATTGAATAACGAGGAGGGCGTGATGCCGAGAGAAAGAGTTACCATGCGAAAGATACGAGAGATACTCCGCCTTGTTTGGTCGTGTAACCAGAGCCGGCGTGATACATCCAGGACCTGCGGTGTCGGCAAGAGCACCGTGGATGACACCATCAACCGGGCAGTCGCCGCCGGTTTTTCCTGGCCTTTGCCTGCCGATCTCGATGATGAAGCCCTTGAACTGCGCCTCTATCCCCCCGTTGTCAACCCAGCCTCCCGCAAGCTGCCCCAACCCGACTGGCGGGCTCTGCACGATGAACTTGTCAAACATAAGAAGCTCACCCTCATGCTGTTGTGGCAGGAGTACAAGGAGGGCGAACCCTCCGGTTACCAGTACAGCCAGTTCTGCGAACTGTACCGGCAATGGAGAAAGAAGCTCGACCGCTCCATGCGCCAGGAGCACCGTGCCGGCGAGAAGTTCTTTGTCGACTACAGTGGCCAGACGGTACCGGTTGTGGACGCCACCACCGGCGAGGTCCGGGACGCCCAGATGTTCGTGGGTGTCATGGGCGGCAGCAACCAGACCTATGCCGATGCCACTTGGACCCAGTCACTTGCAGACTGGACCGGATCCCATGTGCGGGCGTTCGGTTTTATGGACGCCGTCCCGCATTGCATCGTTCCCGACAACTTGCTCTCCGCCGTCACCAAGACCTGCCGCTATGAACCCGATATAAACCCCACCTATGCGGCACTTGCCGATCATTACGGCACCGCCATCGTTCCTGCCCGTGTACGCCATCCCAAGGATAAGGCCAAGGTCGAAGGGGGCGTGCTGATTGCCCAGCGTTTCATCCTGGCAGGCCTGCGCAACCGGACCTTCTTCAGCCTGGCCGAAGCCAATGCCGCCATTCGTGAACGCCTTCTCCTTCTGAACAACCGCCCCTTCAGGAAGCTGCCCGGATGCCGACAGAGCCGGTTCGAGGAGATTGACCTTCCGGCCATGCTGCCTTTACCGGAAACACCCTATGAGTATGCCCAGTGGAAGAAGGCCCGGGTGCACATCGATTACCATGTCGAACTGGAAGGGCACTTCTACAGCGTCCCGCATCGCCTGGTGAAGGAACAGGTGGATGTGCGTTACACCGAGACGATCGTCGAGTGCTTCTACAAGGGAAACCGGGTTGCCTCCCATCCCAAGTCATCTGTCCAGGGCAAACACACCACCACACCGGAGCATATGCCCAAAGCCCACCGTGAGTTCGCCGAGTGGACACCGGAGCGGATCATCTCCTGGGCCGCCCAGACCGGAACAGCGACGGCACAGGTGGTGGAAACCATTCTGTCACGCAAGGCATATCCCGAGCACGGCTTCCGATCCTGCATGGGGATCATCTCGCTTGCGAAGCGCTATACCAAAGAACGTCTGGAGGCGGCCTGTGAACGGGCAGTCACCATTAAAGGCGTCACCTACAGAAGCATCAAGTCGATCCTAGAGAACAACCTGGATCAGAAGGCGCTACCCAAACAGATGGAACTACTTCCGGTTGCCCACGAGAACATCAGGGGCACGGATTACTACAACGACGAAAGGAAACTGTATGCTGACACAACCGACCATCGAGAAGCTGAACTCGATGAAACTGACAGCCATGGCTAGGGCCTTTGCGGACCAGATGCAATGCCCGGACATGGCACAGCTCTCCTTTGAAGAGCGCTTCGGCCTGATCGTGGACTACCAGATGACCGATCTGGAAAACCGGCGGATGCAGAACCGACTCAAGAACGCCAAGCTCAGGCTGTCTGCCTCGATCGAGGATCTGGACTTCCGCCAGGGAAGAGGTGTTGACCGCTCACAGGTCATGTCCCTTGCCGGGAATCAGTGGGTGAAGAGCCATCACAACATCCTGGTGACCGGGCCGACCGGCGCCGGCAAGAGTTACCTGGCCTGTGCGCTGGCACAGAAAGCCTGCCGGGACGGTCACTCTGTTCTCTACCAGAGAGTGCCGCGGCTGCTTCAGGAGATCGCGGTATCCAGGCTCGATGGCCGCTACAACAAGATCATTGCGCCGCTAACCAAATGCGAGGTGCTGATTCTGGACGACATGCTCATCTCTCCCCTGACGCGGGAGGAACAGCGGGAACTGCTGGAGATCGTCGAGGAACGTTATGACCGCAAGGCAACCGTTATCACCAGCCAGCTGCCGGTGAGGGCCTGGCATGATGCCATGCAGGATCCGACTCTGGCTGACGCCATACTGGACAGACTGGTGCACAATGCCTACAAGCTGGAACTGAGGGGTGAATCCATGAGACGAAAACGATCCGTGCTTGACCAGAAAACAGAAACTGTGACAGAGTAAAAACCCACACCCCGAGACTCTCTCTCACCACTGGCCGGAATCACCGGAACGCTGGCCGTATTCACAGCGGAACGGTGGCCGCCATCACGTCAGTTCGACTGGCCGCTTTCACCGGAATACGCAAGAATGCACTCCGCGAGCTGGCGGGCATGGTAAACGGGCCGAACGTCCGGTGCGATTTCAACAAATCCGGCAGAATCAATTCAATGGGTATCGCTTTTCTTCTCAGGTTCATGAAACAAATCAGGGATGACAAAAGTGCCAGCATCAGCATCCGCGGGCTCAGCCAGGTAAACATGATTTTGTTCAAAATGACGGGCATCTTTCTCCTGGCCACTGCCGAGCAGTGAACTGACTGGCTCTTCCAAGGAGCTTAAACATGAACATACTGAATTGGGATATAACCATAGCAGGTCTCTCGGAACTGGACCGTCAGATCGAAAAACTGCGAACTCTCAGGGATTCATACAGAGAGGCGAATATAGCCTACTACGGCAAGGAAATCGCCGACATGCTCAACAGTTGACGATACAACCATCCGTACGCGGGGACTGAAACGCAAAGCCCGTTCTTCCCGAAAACTCCATATGAACAGTCCCCCGCCATACTTTGGCAGTGACCTAAAGGGGCACATTCCATCTCCCCTGCCGGCATCAACAACATAATAACCAAGGAGCGTAATCAATGAATACCGTAACCATCTTACACAGACATACCCACAATGCGATTGAGACCCTCCAGAACGCTCTTCAGAGCTGCCCCCACCGTCAGACCGACCAACTGATTCTTTCAGCACTTGTGGCGCTGCGGCAGATGCACGATGACGTCAAGAGCCTCGACAGCATCGATACTGAAATGGACCCGGAAGATTACTGCTGCGCAGTGTAATGGACCGATGGAGTGGAAACGCCACTCCAGGGGCCACAAAAAGAAAAAGGCCACCCCGTTTGGAATGGCCTAATCCTTCACAACACATTATCTGGTTGTGATTTGTCTGGTCGGGGCGACTGGATTCGAACCAGCGACCACCAGACCCCCAGTCTGGTGCGCTACCAGGCTGCGCTACGCCCCGATATATTTTACTGCGACAACATTCGGCGGATTGTTTCCAATTCCTGCCGCACTTCATTTACAACCTTCAAAAGACCGCTTGCATCATCTGAATCAACTTTTGAGTCGTTCTTGCAATCGGTTTTTAATCTCTTACGGGCACCTTCAATGGTCAGCTTTTCAGTATACAGGAGATGCTTTATCTCCTGAAGAAGCTGAATGTCCTGCTTTGTGTAGAGTCGCTGCCCCGTTCGGCTTTTGGGTGGCTTCAACTCCTTAAACTCAGTTTCCCAGAACCGAAGCACCGAGGCTTTGAGCGACGTTAATCGCACAACCTCTCCGATCCTGAAATACTGTTTATCAGGAAGATTGGCCTCCAACTTCCCTCCGGGGAAGAACTTCTCAGGAATTGATCGAGGACTTGAGGACCTGACTCGGCTTAAACGTGAGAATCCTGCGGGCGGATATGATTATCTCATCACCGGTCTGAGGATTTCGGCCACGACGGTCGGCCTTTTCCTTGACAACGAAATTACCAAAACCGGCGATCTTGATCTTCTCACCATTTTCGAGGGTTTCCTTGATAAGACCAAAGACCCGCTCAACAAGCTCAGCGGATTCTTTCTTTGAAAATCCCACCTTCTCGTATATCTGCTCAACAATATCTGCCTTGGTCATATACTCCCTCAAAATCAATAAGTTATCAAAATATATCGCGCTTACCGAAGGCGACAGGATTTATAGCACAGCAGCCCAAGATAATCAACCTGTTTTTAACGTATCGTCACTTCTAACTTTTTCACCAGCGTATCAACCACACGTTTGTGCAGTGGAGAAACCTCATCATCCGCAAGTGTCTTCTCCTGCGAACGGTACCTGATTCTGATTGCAACGCTCTTGAATCCTTCAGGCACGTGTTTCCCCTTGTAGAGGTCGAATATCTCGGCACATTCAACCTCCTTGATTCTTAAAGCGTTAATGCACTCCAGAATGGCCGACACGGGAGTTTCATCCGCAATGAGCATGGCAATATCGCGGAATGTATCGGGGAAACGGGAAGGAGGCTTGATGGTGACCCGATCCGAATTGAGCATGGCAAGCTTCTCAAAATCCAGCTCAAGATAATAGAGGGGTTGATCAATGCCGAAATTTTCCTGAATATCGGGATGGAGTTCGCCGAAGGAACCGAGAATTTCTTTACCGCTCCGGACGACGCATGACTTTCCCGGATGGAAATATGGATCGCGACGTTCCTGGACAAATGTTACATCCCCTATGGAGAAGTCATCGAGAATATTCTCGACCACTCCCTTCGCATCATAAAAGTCCACCTGATGGCGTTCCTGGTTCCACCCTTCGCGATGGCGGGCTCCAGTCATGATTCCGCCCAGGCAGAGGGGTTCTCTGGGAAGTTCTTCGCCTTCTACGGGAAGATAGACGCGCCGCAGCTCAAACATCCGGAGCGTCAGCACACGATAGTTAAGATTTCTGGCAACCGTTTCAAGAAGCCCGGGAAGAAGCGTAGTGCGCATCACGGACTGCTCTTCCACGAGGGGATTACGCAGGCGGACAAAGGGCCTGCGGGAATCGCCGTCGCCCAGGAGCAGCTTATCCAGAACCTCCGGGGACATGAAACTGAAAGTGATTACTTCGTTGAAACCCTGCCCGACCATAACGTTCTTCAAACGCTTAACCAGGCGTTGATGATGGGTTGGTCGGTCCGATATGACTCGGGCCATGGGCATGGTCACGGGAATCGTGTTGTAGCCGCTCAGTCTTGCGATTTCTTCCACCAGATCCACTTCGCGCTCAATATCGACCCTGAAGCTGGGCACGGTTACATTGAACACCCCCGGTTCAACAACTTCGACGTTAAACTCAAGCCTCTTGAATATGTCCGCCATTTCGCCGGCAGACAATTGAATACCCAAGAGTTTATTGCACTGGTCAACACGGAACCTGACCGTGGAATTTGGCACCTTTGAGGAGTAGACATCGATGACACCCTTGGCGACACGGCCACCGGCAAGATCCGCAATCAGCGATGCAGCGCGGTCAAGAGCCGTGACAAGAATGCCGATGTCGGCGCCCCGCTCGAACCGGTGCGAAGACTCCGTGTGAAGCCCGAGACGCTTGGAGGTCCTGCGGATTGCAGAGGGGTTGAAATAGGCACTTTCCAGAAGGATATTCGACGTCTCCTGACGGATCTCGGAGTTTTCGCCCCCCATTACCCCGGCAAGCGCGACACCTCGCTCCCCATCACGTATTGTAAGATCCCCAGACGTGAGGGTGCGTTCCTGGCCGTCAAGAGTAGTGAAACGTTCCCCATCAGCAGCACGGCGTACAACAATTTTACTGCCGGCAAGAAGATCGGCATCAAACGCATGGAGTGGATGCCCGTACTCAATCAGAACATAGTTGGTTACATCAACCACATTGTTGATGGAACGCATGCCGACTGCCTCCAGACGCCTGACAAGCCAGGATGGCGACGGCCCGATGGAGCAGCCGGCAATATAACGGGCGGTATAGCGTGGGCAGAGTTCAGAATCCTCGACGGACACTTCTGCGCGGTCGCCAACGGGAAAATCAGACTCCACAACCGCGTGCCGGGCATATCGCACAGAAGTACCGAGTTTTGCTGCAATCTCCCGTGCAATGCCTACGATACTCAGGCAGTCGGCCCTGTTTGGAGTAAGCCCGATTTCGAAAATCGTGTCCTTGAGACCGAGGGCGTCGAACACAGGAACTCCCAGCGGAAGATCGGCAGGAAGAATAATGATCCCCTCAGACTCAGCGGCCAGACCGAGTTCCTTTTCCGAGCAAAGCATCCCACAGGATTCTTCGCCCCTTATCTTCGAACGCTTAATCTTAAAATCTCCCGGCAGGACCGCTCCGATTTGCGCAAGGGCCACCTTGTCGCCAGCCTTGAAGTTCCGGGCGCCACACACGATAGCAAGCGTCTCTTTGCCGTTATTGACCTTACAAAGCGAAAGCTTGTCCGCATTGGGGTGCTGGGCCTTCTCCTCCACAACGGCAACAACGACCTCATCGAGTCCGCCGCCGACATGCCGAACCCCCTCCACCTCCAGGCCGAGCATGGTAAGAAGATCCGCAAGCTCCTGCGGTGAAAGGTCAAAATCGACAAATTCCTTGAGCCAGTTGTATGTGACTATCATATTCTCACCCTATCCGGGACATAATTAGTAATTAATACGGAACTCTAGTCCCTGTTTGTTCCACCGGCACTTTAAAACTGCTGCAGGAAACGCACGTCGTTATCGAAGAAAAGCCTCAAATCTCCAATGCCGTACTTGAGCATGGCAACACGCTCCACCCCCATGCCGAAAGCGAAACCTGAAATAACCTCGGGATCATATCCCACATGACGGTACACTTCAGGATCAATCATCCCGGCTCCGAGAATTTCAAGCCAGCCGCTTTCCTTGCAGACTCGACACCCCTTCCCTTTGCACATGACACAGGCGATATCCACCTCGGCGCTGGGTTCGGTGAACGGAAAAAAGCTCGGGCGCAGACGCACCCCGATATCTTTTCCGAAATACTGGGTCACAAACGTAGTCAGAATCCCTTTGAGATCGCCGAAAGTTACGCCGTTATCCACCATAAGCCCCTCAATCTGGTGAAACATGGGCGAATGGGTGGCATCGGAGTCGCACCGGTAAACCGTACCCGGAGAAATAATCCTTACCGGTGGCGCATGCTTAAGCATGGTACGCACCTGAACCGGAGACGTATGGGTTCTCAGCAGGATGGAATCATCCACGAAGAAGGTGTCCTGCATATCCCTGGCCGGATGGTCCTTGGGAAAATTCAGGGCTTCGAAATTGTAGAAATCGAGCTCAACCTCGGGCCCTTCGGCGACCTGAAAGCCAAGACCGGAGAATATATCCGATATCTCCTCAATCACGAGAGTTATGGGATGCTTAGTGCCACGGGGTGTCCTGCGGCCGGGCAAGGTAACGTCGATCCGTTCACGCTCAAGCCTCTCGCGCTTACTTGCATCCCGGACACGGTCAAGTGTTTCGTCCAGGCGTGTCTCAAGCTGATTCTTGACCGTATTGACCAACTGGCCAACAATTGGCCGCTCCTCCGGAGGAAGGGCTCCCAGCCCTTTCATAACGGCTGTAATCGCGCCCTTTTTCCCAAGATACTTAACTCTTAGTTCCTGGAGAGACTCTTCAGTTCCAGCCCCGGAGATTTCCGCGAGAGCGGCCTTGAGAAGACCATCAAGTTGTTCTTTCATAACGAGGACCCTTTATAAAAAAAGAAATGGAACGCTGAGCATTCCATTTCTTTTTTTATCCGGCTGAATTTCCACTAAATCTGTGTTTTTGCGACAGTGGCGATCTCAGAGAAACCCTTGGGATCCGAAACAGCCAGATCCGCCAGGACTTTACGGTCAATCTCGACACTCGCTTTTTTCAGTCCATGGATGAGCTTGCTGTAGGAAAGCCCATTTGCCCGTGAAGCTGCATTGATTCTCGTAATCCAGAGGGCACGGAAATCACGCTTCTTGACCTTGCGGTCCCTGAATGCGTAATTAAGCGCACGGTCTACGGCCTCTGTCGCACTCCGGAACAATTTGCTCCGGGCGCCACGAAAACCTTTGGCAAGTTTGAGAACCTTGTTTCTTCTGCGTCTCGCTTTAAAACCTCGTTTAACCCTTGGCATCAGCTACTCCTTTTACAGGTGAATTTTGCCGGATCCGCAAGGGGAGGCGCTTCCTCACGGTTCACGGACTTATGAAAAACAGGTGACCGGAATGAATCCCGGCCCCGTTTTTACTTATAGGGGATCAATCTTGCGATATTTTTTTGATCCACAGCGGCAACAATAGAGCTCGAACGGAGTTGACGCTTACGCTTGCGCGTCTTGGAGGTAAGAATATGGCTCGTGAAGGCGCTGTTTCTCTTGATCTTACCGCTGGCAGTCTTTCTGAAGCGCTTTGCGGCGCCGCGGTTGGTCTTAATCTTGGGCATTACGTTTCTCCTTTTCTATACTTAATGATGCGAAATCTATTTTTTCACCTTGGGGGCGACGATCATGAACATGCTCCGCCCTTCCATCTTAGGCCTCATCTCGATAACGGCAATGTCCTCAATCTCGGAGGCCACACGCTCAAGGGCACGCATCCCGTAATCCATGTGGGTAATCTCGCGGCCACGGAAAACCAAAGTAACCTTGGCCTTGTTACCCTCTTCGATAAAACGGCGTACATGCTTTATCTTGAACTGGAGATCATGCTCGTCGGTCTTCGGACGAAGCTTGACCTCTTTAACCACGACATGAGACTGCTTTTTCTTGGCTTCCTGAAGCTTCTTGCTTTGCTGATACTTGAACTTGCCATAATCCATGATCCGGCAAACAGGCGGCACAGCGGTCGGAGAAACCTCAACCAGATCGAGTTGCTGACTCTCTGCAAGCGCCAGGGCATCGTTCAGATTCATAATGCCAAGCTGCTCGCTATTTGCTCCAACCACCCGTATTTCGCGGGCTCTGATGGCTTGATTTACATTTACTGTCGGCTTGGCTATGGCGCCACCTCCTATTTGAAACGTTTGACTTCTTCGGTTAAGAACGTGACAAACTCCTCGGGCTTCATGGCCGCAAGGTTAGTAGCATCGCGGAACCGGGGAGTCACCGTCCCGGTCTCCACTTCCTTGTCACCGATAACTAGCATGTAAGGAATTTTCTGGAGTTGTGCCTCGCGGATTTTGAATCCAAGCTTCTCATTGCGGAAATCTTTCCGTACCCTGACCCCGCTTGCCCGAAGAGTTTCAAAAACCTGCGCGGCATAGGACTGTTGGTTATCCGTGACGTTCATCACGATGGCCTGAACCGGCGAAAGCCACAGGGGGAAGTTACCGGCAAAGTGCTCTATGAGAACACCAATAAAGCGCTCAATCGAACCGAGGATTACCCGATGGACCATGACAGGCCGCTTTTTCTCTCCATCGGCATCCACGTAAGTCAGATCAAACCGCTCAGGGAGCGTAAAATCGCACTGGATTGTAGCACACTGCCACCTTCTGTCAAGAGAATCGCGTAGTTTGATGTCAATCTTCGGGCCATAAAAGGCGCCATCCCCTTCATTAATATCATATGGGCGCCCCGAATCCTTAAGAGCTCCCAGCAACGCATTGGTTGCACGCTCCCAGTCCTCATCCGATCCGATTGACTTTTCGGGCCGGGTCGAAAGTTCCATTTCGAACTCGAACCCGAATATCCCCATAACGTCATTAACAAAGGATATAACCCCTTTTATTTCATCATCAAGCTGCTCAGGAGTACAGAGGATGTGGGCATCATCCTGGGTGAAGCAGCGCACCCGCAGCAATCCGTGAAGAACCCCGGCGCGCTCATGGCGGTGCACCGTCCCCAATTCGAAGAAGCGCAGCGGCAAATCGCGATAACTGCGCAGATGCGACTTATAGATCATCATGTGACTGAGACAGTTCATGGGCTTGATGCCGAACCCCTGCCCCTCCACATCGGTAAAATACATGTTCTCGCGATAATTTTCGTAATGGCCGGAACGCTGCCAGAGCTCGGTCTTGAGGATCTGGGGGCCCACCACGATGTCATAACCACGCTTCAGGTGTTCCTTGCGCTCGAAATCCTCCAGGACGGTTCGCAGCATGGCCCCGTTAGGATGCCAGATAACGAACCCCGCACCGACTTCATCGGAAAACGAGAAAAGGTCGAGTTCGCGTCCCAGCTTGCGGTGATCACGCCGCTTGGCCTCTTCAATCCGCTCAAGATATGCGTCCAGCTCTTTTTTATCAGCAAAAGCGGTCCCGTAGATCCGCTGGAGCATCTTGTTCTTTTCATCACCGCGCCAGTACGCGCCGGCAAGGGAAGTTAATTTGAATGCACGGCAATTGGAGGTGGAAGGAAGGTGGGGGCCACGGCAGAGATCGACAAAGTCGCCCTGGCGATAGAGGGAAACCGTGTCATCGGCAATCGCTTCTATCAATTCAATCTTGTACGTTTCGCCCATATCCTTGAAAAGCTTGATGGCATCGCTCTTGGAAAGAACCTGGCGCTCAAGCTTAAGATTGGACTTTGCAATATCCCGCATGCGCGATTCTATTTTATCGAGGTCTTCGGGGGTAAATGCGTGATCGACATCAAAGTCGTAGTAGAAACCATTCTCGACAGCAGGACCGATGGTAACCTTTGCCTGAGGGAAAAGCTCCTTGACCGCCTGGGCCATAAGGTGGGAAGTAGAGTGACGGATAATCTCCAAAGCCTCGGGAGATTTTTCGGTAATAATCTCAACCTTGGCGCCATCCACAAGCTGCGCTGCCAGATCGACAGCCGACCCGTCAATCTTGCCGGCAATGGCGGCCTTGGCAAGCCCCGCCCCAATGGAAGCAGCCAAATCGCGCACTGTGGCGCCCGCAGAAAGAACCCTTTCCGACCCGTCCGGAAGTGTAACCTTAATGTCACCCATCGCTGGCCCCTTAACACGAAGAGGCATCGAACTTCGATGCCCCTTACACAGCCTAGGCTGCAAGTTGTTTGAATGGTAGGCGCGGGCGGTCTCGAACCGCCGACCTCTACCGTGTCAAGGTAGCGCTCTCCCCCTGAGCTACGCGCCTACATGCAAAAACGAATTCTCTAGATACCAGCCACTCCCGGATAAGTCAAGGCTTTTGTCAGGTTCACTGGATTTTTTTTGTGGCAAGGAGAGCCAATACTGACGACTCAACCTCATCAACGGATATATCAGCCATACAACGGGCATTAACTGGACACTTCGGAGTATAGCCGAAGGTGGTACATGGTGAGCACGGAAGATCTTTGTTAATGACAATATGACTGTCGCCCCGGGGCGCCCACTTCTTTTCCCTCCCCGGACCGAAGAGAGAGACCGTGGGAACGCCGAGGCCAACGGCGATATGGAGAATGCCGGAATCGCCACTGACGAGTAGTGACGAGCGAGCCAGGACGGCGGCGGTTTCAGCAAGACTTGTTTTGCCGGCGAGATTCAGTGCACCAGCCCGCTCAATCGTTTCTGCATCTTCACTATCTACGGCACTTCCAACCACTACAACAGCAATTTCCTTTCTTTGAAGCCGAGTAGCAAGTTCGGCAAACTTGCCACCCCCCCAGCAGCGTTCCGCAATGCTTGCCCCGGGAAAGAGGGTCACAAATACCCTTCTCTTTAAAGAAGCAAGGAGACTCTCGGCAGTTTCGGCATCCCGTTCGGCAACATCCAAGAACTGCCCCTCCCCCCTTCCACCGCCACAGCCGAGCGGTGCCAATAGACGCATGAAACTATCGGCCTCGTAATCGTCCTGCTCGTAAGGAATAGCCTGGGTAAAGAGCCGCCGGCGTTCGTTGGTTACGAAGCCGATTCTTGCGCCTGCACGAATCAGCCGGGCAGCTACGGCCGAAAGCCGATGCCACTGCTCCGTATCTATAACCAAATCGTACCTGGATTTAAGCGCAGCACGAAACTCCGACGCCACATCATAACGGCGAACCGAGCTGATTCCGGGGCAGAGGACAAAAACACCCGCATTGCGCCGTTCGGCCAATATGTCGATGGATACACCGGGAAAACAGCGGCGCAGCGCCCTCACAGCTGGTATCAGAAGCACCGCGTCTCCGATACCGCCCGGACGGATGAAAAGCACGGAGATTGGGGGGAGACGGACGTCACGGTGACTGGATGGTGGAAGCAACTGTATGATCAGGCGACCGACAAGGCGATCGGCATGTTTGAGAAGTGCCTGTAAAACCGTCATACCGGATACTCCATTTTTTTAGCCAACATCTTAACCACGGGGCAGGAACAGCCATGCTGCCTCCCATTTGTGGATGCATTAAGGTTCAAGGCTTTCAATACAAAAATCCAAACAACCACAATGGAATTCTGCTCCCAGAACCGATCTCGACAGAATCCAAAGCCAGCCAAGCGTTTTCAAGCCCTTGTATCTGCGAGGAATCTTTATTCTTTCCCCCAACCTCAAACGTCACACTGTCATTCACCAGAAAATCACCCTTTACCGGCACACGCACCTGGTGAGCGACACTCACCATGGCAAGAAAAAACGTTTCCCGGACAGCACCACTATCCGGGGCAGCCCCCCCTGCAAGGGCATAATACAGCGTCGGGTTATTCAGGTATATTTTCTCAGGTTTTTCCAACGCCCTTAATCCCTTGCCGCTCCTGGAGACAGTCCGAAGAATGCCGGCATCCTCAAGGAGTTTGAGATAATTTTTAAGTGTGCGCTCATCGCCAATATCCAGCATATTCTTCAGATGTTTCATATCAGGAGTATAGGGAACCAGTGAAGAAACAATCGCCAGAAGACGTTCTATCTTACGCACAGACACGCCATTCAAGTTTTGATGAATGGCAGGCAAATCAGCCTCAAGCGTTGTATGCACATTTTGTTCAATAGTCAGGTAGAACTGTCCTCTGTCGTTAAACTCCTTAAAATATGGATAATATCCGGTTGCCAGATACTCTTTGAACAATGCGAGAACCTTACGATCATGCCCGGCAAGGGTTGCAACAACGGTATCAGCAATCCGCTGGTGGTTCGCAAGGATCTCATTGAGTGAGACCTTGTCAAAATGGATATCACAATACATCCCCAGGTACTCTCGAAACGACAGGCCATGCATCCGGTATAACAGGGCTCGTCGACTCAGATCGTGGCTGCCTTTGGCTATTTCCAGTGCCGAACTGCCGGAAGCAAGCATCCTGAGATCAGGAAACGTATCAAATATGCTCTTCAACTCCAGTGACCAATCCGGATATTTATGAATCTCATCAAAGCAGATCAGCTTCCCCCCCAGTCCATAGAATTCTTCGGCAATGTCATACAGGGAAGTTCGCGAAAGAAGAAAATGGTCTGCCTGTAGATACAGTATATGCCGCGAGAAACGGTCACCATTTGCCTGCTCCAGCAGATACTGCGTCATAGCTGTAGTCTTGCCGATGCCACGCTGGCCGACAATAATGGAAAAACGGTTGGTAAGTGGTGTTTCCTGCAGGAAATAGCGATGAAAACTGCGGTTGCGCAGATGCAGAAAGGTCTGGCTTAAGGAATAAAGTTCATCAAGCATAGTGGCCCCCATAGGAATAGGTCACTATTTTACAATATTTTTTTAGTATTGCAATACTATCACCGGGGCCATCTTCTTAAATGCTCGCTTTTAACGGTGAAAAGATGGTTCTAAGGGGGAAATGAGCCCCAATATCGAAAGAAAACAGCGGTGTATCAATTATTTAGCTTGGTCCGACCCCGGACGTCCTTTCAATGCTTCTGAAAAATTACATTAATACTCACAAAAAAAGCATACTGTTTCGATAAAATTACGATAAATGGAAAAATTAGTGCTTCAAATGGAGTGTATGCACCATCGCGAGCCAATTTGTAAACTGAACAAGGAAATGCAATTATAGAAAGCAAAAATGACATGAGTTTCTGGAGAGGAAGAAGTGCATAACTTCTAATTATCACAGGATGCTGATACATATGGCGCTTTCGGCTCTTTTTTACATCACCGGTTACATAATTTCGCAGGGTTCTGAAATAGGCCCCCAGACTTTCACGCGAATGATGCGATACTACAAGAGAAGAGATAATACGAAACCGGTAGTCACACGCGATAAGTCGATAACAGAGATCAGGATCTTCCCCCCCAGGACGCCTGAAAGACACATCAAACCCATTAATACTCTCAAGACAACTCCTCTTGAAAGACGCGTTTGACGTTCTCAGATATGCAATCTCTTCGTTACCCTTAAGTTTGGTAACGTGTACCGGTCGTACAACCAACTGAGTAATAACAGGAATATAGTTAAACTCATCGAGGTAGCGGATGAAGTGTCCTGCTAACGAATCACCATTATCAATCACGGTGTCAAGCGGTCCACCTATACCGGCAATATCCCCTTCTACGCTCTCCCAGGTGTTTATGATCCTCTGAAGCCAATTCGGTGGAAGTATGCAATCATCGTCAGTGAAACCGATATAAGGGGCAGTGGCGGTTGCCACACCAGCATTCCTGGCCGCTGAAACGCCGGCATTAGGCTGATGAATGACATTAAGATTGACTGCATCGGCTTCAACAAATTCCTCTAGCACCTTAGCAGTTTGATCAGTCGACCCATCGTTTACCACAATCACCTCGAAAAGGTGCCGAGGAACGGTCTGATTTACAATTGAATTGAGACAGGTCCTCAAATAGTCTGCCCTGTTGCAGGTTGCAATTACTACACTGATAAAGGGATTGTAAGGCATCACTCTCCCGGCAACCGCAGAATGTCGGCATCGCCACTGAATTGATGTTTCAAGCAACCTGTGCGTGGCATGACAAAGGCTCGAACAAGCCTGACAACTTCCCCCATTCTCAGAAGCAGGCATAAAGTTGCTGCCTGCCTGACAGGAAATGCTGGCGGAAGTTTTGAGGCGAATTTTAGAAGTTCAGCCGGACCCACCGTCTTTGCAACAGTTTTAAGAAACTTGCCTTTTGAAAGCGCGGGAATAAACCAATCACTTTTCTCACAAAGATGAGCAAATATTCCCAAGCGAATCTCGTGATGCTTGGGGTGCCTCTCCATGTCTCCAGTGGGATGGTCGCCACCGAGAATTCGATTGGAACTGAAGTGGTTACTGCCATGCCGGCGATAGCATCCATGAACCGTAGGGATCAGCAATGAGCCACCAACCAAGTTAGCAAAATGGCAAATATAATTATCAGCGCATATACGATAGGTGTCCGTATTGCCAGGAACAATCAAGTCCAGAACCGAGCGTCTGAACATCATAGAACTTGTGGTCGCCCATACCCAATACGGATGATAGATCGGACGACTCGTTACGTATTTGAACCGGCCCTTAGCTTTGTGGTCAGAATGTATGCCCGAGACAATCTCCCCGTACTCATCGATCTGATATTGATTTGAACTCGTATACGCAACCGGCTCAAAACGGGCGTGAGCATACAGATGTGCCTCAATGAAATCCTCTAGAAGCAGGTCGTCGGCATCAACATAAACAACAAAAGAACCCTCTGCATGATGCAATCCGGTGACAAAACCACCCATTTGTCCTCGATTGGTTTCATGTCGTACGAATGTAAAACGCCCTGCCGCCTCACCACTTGAGATAAACGCTTGAATAATGCCCGGAGAATCGTCCGTCGAACAGTCATCGACAACGATACACTTGAAATTGCTGTAAGTCTGGCGTGCAATCGAGCGGAGACAATCTGCGACATACTTTCCGTAATTGTAATTGGTTACAATCACAGTAACAAAGGGGTCACGCGCTGCAACACCCTCCAGACGGACATCTTCAAGCAATGAAACAAATCCTAAAGCGCCCAATAAAAATCCTCCTCCTCTACCACCTTCCATTGGCTACCGATAAAATGCTTCGGGTCGTCAACACTCTGAGGCAATTCAATGCACGTTGCCTCATCAGCACCGAACAGCGCGGCATAATCACCGTGGAAACCATCGCAGACCTGTTTGAGAGAGCACGATCGACATCTCTCCGCATAGATATACCCGCAATGACTCTCCGCACGAAGCCTGGCATTAGTCCGATAGAGCTGTTCGCGAGAATCGAGGCAAGATGCCGATTCCTCTTGTTTTCTGAGCACCATCGAAGAAAGTTTCCGGTTAATAGATTCCGCCGCAGAAAGGAGACGCGGGGACGAGGAAAACGCAGCGTGCAACCTCTCCGCAGCGTGCTGGATGACTCCAGGATACTTCACTGGCGTATAGCTGGCTTCCTCAAGACTTATCACCGGAGAGAGATCACCATCCCTCATCCGTTGCGGCCTCATTCCCGTCCAAGACCACGATGCAAAGTCCCATTCATGAATATCATAGGTAAGTTGCTGGAAGTTGTAAATTGACTTCCAGTGGCGGTCGGGAACCATGCAGAAGGGGAAGTAGCGGACGTTCACTTCTACGCCTGCATCAGTGAGAATGTCGAGGGCTTCGACGAGGGGTCCGGAAACGTCACGGTAGCGCGGGACATTCTTATCAGATCGCTTCCCTTCTTTCCGTTGGTCCTCAAACGGATTGAATGCAATAAAATTTACTGCCCTAGCTCCCTTCTCCACTGCCAGACGCGCGATTCCCGAAAGTTGGGGCAGTGCCAATTTTGACAGAACGCTGTTGAATCGAAACGGAACACCGATATCGACCAGGTTGTCTAGAGCTCTCATTTGTTTACCGTGAGCGCCCTTGACACCAACAATAGTATCAAATGCATTTCCAAGCCCGTGAACACTGATCAGGAAATCGCGGACACCGGCATCCTTGAGTTTCAAGCAGGCATCCTTGTTGGAAAGGATCAGAGCGTTGGTAATCAGAGTCGGCAACAGCCCAATTTCGCGACAATACATAACAAGTTCATAAATATCCGAATAGATGGTAGGTTCTCCGCCTTGGATATCAATGGAATTATTGTGATAAAAGTCTACAAGTGTCTTGCAAACTCTCTTAGCCTTTTCCAGCGACATGAAAGGATGTTCCGGATGACTCTGGTGTTTGATTCTATCGAGAAAATAACAAAAATGGCAATGTAGATTACAGGTTTGTCCGAGCCAGATTACACCGCGGCGAGTGATAACCCTACGTTGACTATTCTTAAATTCATTCATAATTCTATAACCTTCTTCATCCCATACAGTTAATATACAGATTCTATCAATTAGTTTAAAAACACAATTAATTATACTTCATGCCAGTTGGATTGCTAGCAATCACATAAACTGATTTAGTATAATCTCCTTTGCCATCAATAAATCCATTTCTGACAATCTCAACCTTGCTGTAATATACGCAAAATAAAATTTGGATCGATTTTTCAGTAAAATAATGTATGTGGTCAGGGTTGTTATATATAGTTTCAATAGGCAGCTCAGCAACAAGCTTTCCGTTTCTTGCTGTAGCCGTGCTGAGATCGCTGACAATTTTGCCCACATTAGCCACGTGTTCAATAGTGTGATATGCAAGAACTAGATCAAACTTTTCTCCTTCGAGTTTTTCAGCAGTGAATCTCTCTCCTTTAATTGGTAAAGAAAAAGCCCTGCTTCCCATTTCAGCCAAAGTCTTATTGCATTCAAATCCAAGAACCTTGTGACCGCGATTATTAAGCTCGTGAAGTAATTTGCCCTCAGAACATCCTATTTCTAAAACATTCTTCGACGAAATATCGCTAAATTTGGCATGGTCATAGATTGACTCAAGTCTTGGCCTTAAAAAATCATCCCAGTTTCCTTCCCAAAAATTTATGATACCCTGATGGCCTTTATCCTTCTGCCAATAGCTGAGTCCATCATAAAGGATATCTAGTTCGGACTCATTAAGCTGGATACTGGTGGTAGCATGACCACAGCAAGTGCAGCAAACGATATTAAAACGAGTATTACTGTCAACATGTTGCATTTTACTTTTACAAACAGGACAACAAATGCAATTGAGCTGCCATCTTGTCGTATTCTTAGCAATTTTCCATTTTAGGACACCATATAAATGTTTCAGTGTACTAATCACGAGCTACCACCTCTCCTTTTTCTAAATAGATGATCCGATCAGTAACTCGCCGCATTAGGTCGTGGCTATGAGATATGACTATCAAAGTTTTACCTTTGAATCTGAGCTCAATGATCTTATCAATACATTTATCCTGAAACTCGGTATCCCCCACGGAAATAATCTCGTCAATTAAATACACATCCGCCTCACTGTGAATAGCAATGGAGAACGCTAAACGAAGGTACATACCAGAGGAGTATTTTTTTACCGGCACTTGGATGAAGGAAGAAAGTTCGGAAAAATCAACAATAGAGTCAAATTTTGCCTTTATCTCAGGAATTTTCATTCCCAAGATTGCGCCGTTCATGTAGATGTTCTCTTTGGCCGTGAGGTCGGGATGAAAGCCAGCTCCGATTTCAATGAGCGGGGCGATACGACCTCGAACGTTGAGCGAACCGAGGGTCGGATGAGTGACCCCAGAGAGGAGCTTGAGAATCGTGCTTTTTCCTGCACCGTTGTGTCCGTAAAGACCAACCGATTCTCCTGGTGCCACCGAGAGTGAAATGTCGCTCAGCGCCCAAAAGTCGTTAACTCCGAGCACATTATCAAAACGACGGGTAAACACATTCAAAAGGTCCTCCCTCAGCGAGCGATGAAAAATTGCGTCGCGGGAGTACTTCTTCCAGACCCCATCCATTGTCAGCATTGGATCAGATAACATCGGCAAACTTTTTCTCGGTAATTTTGAAGACACGATAAGAACAGACGGCGTATCCGCCGACCAGAACCGCCATTACTGCAAGTTGCCAGAGGATAACCCCCCTTCCCTCAAGAAGACAGCGTCGCATATTTTCGATGATAAAGGTCAGCGGGTTACAGAGCAGAGCTAGCTTAAGTCCCATGGGTGCTGCATCCAGCGAGTAGATCACCGGCGTCGCGAAGAACCAGAGCTGAACCAGAAAATTCATCAACAGCTTGACGTCCCGGTAATAAACGTTCATTGCTGAAAAAACAAGGCAGGTGCTGATCGTAAAAAGGATGAGAAGGAGTGCGAGCGGAATAACATAAAGCATCTGCCAAGTGAAAGTGATTCCGAAATAGAGATAGAGCGGCACCAATAGAAGACCGGCAATAAGGAAATCGATAAATGCCAGTCCAGCGCCTGACAGAGGGAGTATCTCACGGGGGAAATAAATCTTCGTAACCAAATTGTAATTCTCTGCAAGGCAAGGGATCGCCGTCTGGAGGGATGACGCGAAAAAATTCCACGAAATCAGTGCAGTGTAGAAAAATACGGGGTAGGGATAGCTTGACACTTTGGTCGGCATGATAACCGTAAACACCACAGTGAAGAGTCCCATCATGCAGAGCGGTTGGATAACCGCCCAGACGATACCCAGAACGGTGTGTTTGTAGCGGATGCTCAGCTCCCTCCAGACATAGATGAGGAGAAGATCCTGAAAGGCATGGAGTTTTTTGATGTCATCAAGGATCGACATGACCTTCACAGTACCTTCGCCTGCCGTGAGATATAGTAAGTCGGATCATCGACACGCCCTGCAGAATGAACCGGTTCCGCCTCATCCATACCGAAAATCTCCGCATAATCCCCATGAAAGCCATCACAGATAGTCATCAGATTGCAGGTTTGACATGCTTCTCCGTAACGATACTCACAATGGATATCAGCATGTATCTTCGCCACGCGCCGATAGAGCTCAGCAGGGTTTGCGCACGATGACGCCAGTACCCGGCTAACAATTCGATAACCGCTGTAGAGGAGCGGTTTGAGCAGCCTCGCTTCTGCGAGCTTTTTGAAGATCTCTTTCGCGCGGGTCAGCCCGGGCGAAGCGTTGAGCGCCACAGGAGGCGAAGGCTGTCCGTCCCGCGTTCTCTGAGGCTTAAGCCCTGTCCACCCCCAAGAAGCGAAATCCCATTCACAATGGTCATAGGAAAGCTGCTGAAAGTTGTAAACATGATGGCGGTAGCGCTCCTCAACCATACAGAACGGAAAATAGCGGACATTTACCTCGATGCCCGCTGTTTCAAGAATCTCCAGAGCTGACTGAAGTAACGGCTTAACCTCACTATAGCTAGGCACGTTGTCAGAAGTGCGTCTCCCGTTTCTCCCTTGATCTGCGAATGGATTGAAGGTGATGAAATTGACAACCCGTGCACCAGTTTCCCGGGCCAGTAAGGCAATATCTGGCAACTGGCTTAAGGCCGGACCGGACATCACGCAATTGAAGCGAAACGGGATTGCCAACTCTCGCAAGTTGCGTAGAGCAGTCATCTGCCGACGATGGGCTCCGGTGACCCCCACGAGACGGTCGTGGACCTCACCAAGTCCCTGGACGCTGACCAGAAAATCGTTCACTCCCGCATCCCGGTAACGAAGGCAGAGTTCTTGGTCGTCAAGGAGTAGGCCGTTCGTAATGAGCGTCGGAGCCAGTCCAATGTCTCGACAGAAGGCAACGAGCTCAAGTATCCCAGGATAGATCGTCGGCTCACCCCCCTGCAGATCCAAAGCGGTGTTGCCATAGAAATCGACAAGGGTTCTACAGATCGCCTTAGCTTTTTCTAGTGACATGAAGGAATGCTCCGGATGGGAAGCAGTAGCGACCATATCGGCGAAATAACAGAACGAGCAGCGAAGATTACAGGTCTGCCCGAGCCACAGAACCCCACGGCGTGTCAGGGTGCGCTCAGTGGTTGTTTCCGGGCACCCCACATCAGTAACAGCGGGCGGAGTTGCTAATAACAACGCTTGTCGCAAGAGCTTAAACCGTTGCTGTGACGATTGCGCGGCCAGAGTCATGACCTTCAGGCCTCTCCTGTCCCGGATCTGCAGCACATCTGTGCCCCACTACGAAAATGCACCGGATCAGTAATTGCGCTGCCAGGCAACGGCTTGAGTTCATCGAGGCCGAACTGGCTGGCATAGGTATTCTCAACACCGTCGCAAAGCTCACGGTATTGACACTGCCCACATTCATCTCGCTTGGTATAGAACCAGCGTCGCAGCCCTTCCACAACACTCTGGTCAAGAATATCTGCCAGCGAATTACGACCAAGAGACCAAAGCGCGCCACAGGCAAACAACCCGTATCCCAGAATCCCGAGATAGCGCCAGACACTCGTCCCCTCTTCAAGGCGCGCCCTAACCCGGGGAACCCACTCGTAGGGATCCGAACTGACTTGGCGATGGTTGCAGACATGTCGTTCGTACCCCTGCATGAAGCAGAAAGGAATGTATCGCACGTTCACCGCAGCAATCCGTGGCGCCAGCAGATCACACGCCCCGCGGAGAGCAGGGGCCATTTCGGAATACCGAACCATCAACTTGTCCACCAAGTGTTTCGCGAAGCACCAGTCATTGATGGTGATGAAATTGACTTGAGCCGGTTCATATTCAAGTAATAGGCGCCCCAATCCCGAAAGATCATGAACATTGAGGCTATTAACCACCGTATTGGTCCTTAATATTAGCCCTTCCGCCGTGACGTTCCCAAGAGCCTTGAGCAGCCTGTTGAAACTTCCCGGAGTAGACGTAAGGGTATCGTGTATCTCCCCAGTATGGCCATGGACAGAAAAAAGAATCTCGTCAAGACCGGCCTCCTTCAACTGCTTGAGATAGGAGCGTTCAGCAAGGCGCCAGCCGTTGGTAATGATACACACACGGTTAATACCCTGCTGCTTGACCTCAGCGATCAGACGAGGCAGATCAGGATGTACCGTCGGCTCCCCGCCTGAAAAGTCGATCTCTTTGACTCCTCGGCGAACCGCATAAGCAACATCGCGCAGAATGTCGCCCATATCCCGGTTCGGAGCATCGAGATTATCGCGGTAGTAGCAGAAGACGCACCGTATATTGCACTTAAGGCCGGTAACTATTTTAACCCTTCTGGTTCTTTCCATATGCCTTATTGCTCCAACATGCTCCCCAAAAGCCCTGAAGCGAGAAGAGCGACCAGAGAAACTGAACATACTGCTCGGTCAGCCCGCCCCGCCACACCGACGGTAATATTCCATAGACAAGGCGCCTCGACATCAGAAATGGAGTCGCAAGGCCCCATAACGGCTTTCTGAACAGATATTTGCGACTGAACGCTGCGGCACCGCGCCCATTAAGCCGACACTTCAGACGATACTCGTCGATGGTCTCTTCGTGTGGATGAAAAATGAGAGCCTGCGGATTATACTCGTGCCTAAAACCGGCCCACCGGGCGCGCAACCCCAGATCATTGTCCTCCCAACTCGGTTCGGGAAATGCTTCATCAAAACCATTTAGAGATTCGAACACATCTCGACGATAGGCTATATTGTTCGTGGCCCAGCACTTACCTGAGTAAACTGTTCTTTCCAGAAGCAAAGGTAGTGCCGCTTTGCGTTGATAGGCAATAGTTCGCCCGCAAACCAGGCCAACACCAGATTCGCCGAAAGATCGGACAATCTCTCGAAGCCAGCTGGGGTCGGGCACCGAGTCATCATCAAGGAAACAGAACAATTCGCCTGAAGCAAACCGTGCCCCGAAGTTTCGCGCCGCGGCCGGACCGCCATTTTCCTTTCGTGCAAACGAGAGACGCTCGCCAAGAAACTGCCGCGCTTCGTCGACAAGCCCTTCTATTTCTTCTTTATTAGGCGAGCCGTCATCAATGACAATAACTTCAAAGATACCGTCAAAGTTCTGGCACGAAAGCGCGGCAAGGCATTTACCGATCCACCCTGTTCTTCGGTACAAAGGAATAATGATTGAAACTTGCGGACGATTACCATCAACCATACAAAGTCCACAGCACCATAACAAGCCAGGTAAGGCTGATTAATAAAATGGCAGGATTCTTAAGTAACGCTTCGGTCGGATCAGCTGATTTACCCGAGTTGGCCAGCAGAGCAAACTGGATAATACCAAACGTACAAAGGGGGACAGTATAAACAAGATTCGGCTTTTGCAGGGTGTAGACCGTGTAAGTTACAAGCACCGCAGCACCGCACATGTAGAGAATGCCTTCCAGAAATCCCTTTGGGTAATGAGCCAGACTCATACGATGCTCCTTCGCCCTGCCACCCAGCGCATGGCTCTCGGAAAGCCGCTTGCCGGTACTGAGAAACACTGAAAGGAGAAAAACATTCAGAAACAACCAGTGCGAAACAGCGACTCCGGTTGCAATCCCTCCTGCAATAAGCCGAAGAACAAAGCCTGTTGAAATGCAAAATATGTCAATAACCGGATAGTTCTTGAACCTGATCGAATACAGCGTCGAGACAACAAGGTAGCTTAACAAAAATAAGAAAAATTTTTGTCCGCACCATCCGCCAAGCAATAGTCCCGTCGTCACCAAGAAAAAAGCAAAAACTCCCGCAACAACGCGAGAAATAGAGCCAGAAGGCAAGGGTCTCAGGTGCTTTTTAGGATGATTCTTGTCCCGCTCCTCATCCATAATATCGTTAATGACATATGTGGCACTTGAAGATAGGCAGAAAGCAAGAATCGGTACAAGTGATTGTGAGATTAGACCCTTAACGAGAATCTGTCCCCCCAGAAGCGCTGGGAAGAGTAAAAGAAGATTCTTGAGCCATTGTTGAGGCCGAAGAAGTCGCACCATCTCAATAGCTGGCCACCCCTGTCGCACCTCTTGTATGGTCACCGATTGCCCTTCTTTTTTAAAATATCGAGAAAAAACGATTCCAAATTTTTTCGCTGGGGTTCGATTCGTTCAATACTCCCCCCGCGAGCGACCAACTCAGTCATTGATTTATTCAAATCCTCTCGCTTCAAGACGATTTCAACAACGCCGTGAGCAATCGCCCTACTGACGGTTGCGCAACTAAGACCTTCGGGAATGTTTCGGACTTGCAATACATATCCTTCTGTACCGTCACGCAACAACTCCTCGACGTTTCCGTCGTACTGCAATTTCCCCCCGACAATTACCCCTACGCGATCACATACCTTTTCCACGTCATCAGTAATGTGAGTACTGAAAAAAACTGTCTTCCCAGCTTTTTTGAGTTCAAGAATGATCTCCTTGACCAGAGCCCTCCCGACAGGGTCCAGACCACTCATCGGCTCGTCAAGAATAAAGACATCGGGGTCATGGATGAGTGCTTGGGCAAGCCCGACCCGCTGGACCATCCCCTTGCTATATCCCCGTATCGGGCGCCTGCGTGCTTCCCAAAGATCCAGCAACTTGATCGTAGCCTCACTGCGAACGGCTATGTCTTCATCACTCATTTTAAAGGATCGGCCGACAAACTTCAGGTACTCCTCGGCCGTGAGATAATCGTAAAATGCCGGATTCTCGGGCAGGTAGCCAATATGGGCTCGCGCCTGGGGGCTCTCGATCTTCTGCCCCATGATTCGGGCCGTTCCTGAAGTGGGAGCGATGAGCCCCATGATCGTCTTGATCGTCGTGCTTTTACCGGCACCATTGGGGCCAAGAAAACCGTAAACTTCTCCGGATGCAATTGTCAGAGAAAGATCGGAAAGAGCCTCCACCTTACCGAATTTCTTTGTTCGAAAGACCTTGCACAATTTGTCAATTTCGATTGCTGCCATCTAGTGTTCCTTCCCCTTGGCAGCCCCTGAGAAAGAGAAGCCGCTCGTACTCATCACTTTTCCTTCCGGTGCAAGACAAAAGGTTCCTCCGTAGGGGTCTCTCGGCAAAGCAGTCAGATAACCTTCGCTAACCAACACTTCAATCGCCTGAGGCGGCATTCCGAAATCCTGCCTGTACTTCTCCAGCGCGACTTCGATCCGCTTCACCTCCATAAACGCCTGCCTGCGGACAGACAGTGTCTTGCGAACCGATTCGTTTCGCGCACTCTTTGCCATCGCGCCAAGATATGAGATCGCCAGATCCGTCTGCCCCGAATCATGGAAATAGCGGCTCGCCAAAGACTGAAAAAGCGGTTCCCCCGAAAGCTCAGCCGCCCGTTGATAGTACATAGCAGCGCCAGCGTAATCCTTCAGGAAAAATGCGCTGTTAAAACCGGCAAAGTACGGCAGATACCAGTCCCAGTCGCGGTATTTCATGCCGTATATAAGCAGATCGTTGGCGATCTTCGCCTGGCCGGCATCCCAAGCGAGAATTGCCTGTGCAAAATAGTAACCGTCCATATTATACGGGTCCAGCCTGAGAGCCGCATGCAGAGTCCGCGACATGGCCTGATAATCTACAGGCACTTGAATCTTGTTCTGGGCCTTCTCCAACAACCCTCCGTAATAAAACAGGACTTTCATAATCAGCCATGCACCAGCTGCCTCACGATGATCAGCCGACATCACCTTCATGGTATTTACTGTCGGTATGTAACCAACTTTTTCGATAAAAGGTTTCCCACGCATGTAATCTGTCAGGGAAATTACCGTAGCCAGATAGATCAGCACAAGCAGCGGCAAGACTATGTAGGCGGTTCGTTTCATGGCAGTCTTCAGACCATCTCGCGACGGGAAAATATCAACGAGGAGACAATCATAAGAATGCTCGAATAAACCACACAGTACACCAGTGGAATAAGTATACCTTGTGGCGGCACTGCAATACTATAGATGGCGTTGACCTTCAGATTGAACGCACTGAAATTGGGAAGCACGTAGTAGAGCACCAAGGCTGCCTTTCGAGCAAACAGTGGCAATGCCTGAGATGCCGGAGAATTGAGATAATCATACACTTGCTGAGAAGCGTTGCCGGCAAGATAGACTGAAATAGTGCCGAAAACGGGAAGAAAGAATGATGTACTCACCGTAGAAAAGAGAAAGGCAAAGGAAACGAGAAGTATGTACTTGAGAGCCTCCAGGACGATACTCCCCGCAACAATTCCCCACATTATCGGACGCTCTGAGGGGTAGATGTGCGAGGCAGACCAGATCACCCCCATGGACACCGTGCCGAGCAGAATCATTGTCACGAAAATGAAAACGGCTACTCCCAGGAACTTGCCGACCAGGTACGCACTCCGTGAATGGGGAAGACTTATGACGCTGAAGGTATAGCGACGCTCCATGTCTTTCCAGAGCGAAGTCGCTCCAAGAAAAACCGAGAGGAGCAATAAAATTAACGATATGAGCGAAAGCGAAAGAGTGATCGACAGCTCTGTCACCTGTCGCATCGACAACGAACTAACCGTTGGTATGAACAGGAATATAATCGCCACCATGAGAATTCCGTGAAAAACCCGGTCTCTGATGATGCCCTTGAGAGTTACCGCGATGATATCAAACATGCTTACTCCTTCCCCAGCTTGTTTGTCAGAGTGAGTGCCGCTGCACGGTACAGAGCATCAGGTGGCGCTCCCCGCCAAGCTCGTTGAAAGGAATCCCGCGCCGCCGCTCGGTCATTCAGGCGAAGTTGCACATAACCAAGGCGGTAATAATAAAACGGGTCATTGGTGAGGGCAATCAACTTCTCAAAAGCCCTCACAATTTCCCGATCGGTTTCATTTTTCGACTTTTCATCGATCATTCGTGACCGCCTTGCATCAGAGACGGACAAAAACAACTCCCAAATCTCGCGCTGATAATCGCTCGGTCTGCTCAGCCTGTCACGCACAAGTGCATTGGCCTCATCGAGCTTTCCCTCCTCAACGAGCAACCTGATTCTGTTTAGGGAAGAAGGTTGGAACTCCCCAACTTCATTGGACCTAATGATGGAATTTGCTTCGTCAATTCTCCCCTTGTCCCTCAGGGCGACAGCCAACTCGTTCTTTGCAGCAGTAAACCCGGGAGATTTTTTTGCCGTATCCTCGAAAAGCGTTAAATTGTCCTGCCAGACAAAGTTCCTTTGAAGCGTAATACTCGTCAACACGAGGAGCAGAGCGACCACCCCATACTGTATTTGCCGATCAGCAACACGAAATTTATTGAACAAATCAATCGAGGAAACCGTCAAAGCTATAATAAAAGGCGCGGAAGCGATGTACAGATAACGCTCGGCCAACGGGGTCCAGGTAATCTTGAAGAGTGGAAGCAATAGAGCGGGAGAAACCGAGCAAAATGCTAGAAACAGAAGGTACGATACGACGGTGCGACGATACGCAACGTAGGCCATCAAGACAAGCGCGATCAAGCCAAGCCAGAGATAATGTGGAGATATGCTCGTAATCCCGAAATTGAGAGGGACAGGCAAAAACAGTTTTTTGACATAAAAGCCGAGCGAATTCAAAGCAATGCTTACAGCGTCCACGAACAACAGCGATGGTTCGTTCTGTGAAATGTTTGCCGCAGCCGAAACGATCTTGTCGCCACCACTAAGAGCTACCCCTCGCATCACCATATACGCAGCCGCAGCAGCAAGCAAAACAAAACAATTGAAGAAGCGTATAGGCCCTGCAATTAGTTCATGACGATCTATTGGTTGTATCAGGCACCAAATCAGTATCCCTGGAAGCAAAAAGAGTGCTGTCTCCTTGGCAAGACATCCTGCCAGAAACAGTACTCCTCCCAGAACAACATACAAAGACGATGACCAGAAACGAGATTTAAGCAACAGTATTAATGATAAAAAAACTAAGAACCCTGCAAGTAGATCGGTCCGGGCGGAAATCCAATTCACAGCCTCTGTATTGACGGGATGTAATCCGAACAAAAGAGCTGCTGAAAGAGCAGCACCAGGAGAATCAACTCCTTTATCACGAAGAATCTGCCGCGAGCTGACAAATACCGCAAGCGCATTCAACCCGTGCAGCACTATGTTTTCCAGATGCATGAAACTTGCTTCGATACCCCAGAGATATTTATCCGCGATAAAACTGAGCCCAACCAGTGGACGGTAATACTGGGCATAGGCATGGGGGAAAAACAAATCCTTAAGGCTGAATTCTCCCATGTTCAGAAGGCCATTGGCCATTTTCATGTCGTCAATGGAATTGAACGGTGAAAAAATAGCAGGATAATAGACGGCTAGAATAATAAACACTACGAGTAGCTGCAAATAGCCTTCAGTTATCCTGTTCCCCACAGTCATTCTCCATCGTCACAATGGCAATAGCTGTCTCTTGAAAAATTAAAAGAGCGAGATGCCTGACGGCATCCCGCTCAGGGAGACAGATTTGCAAGTCTTTTACATTGCTGTCCAGCCGGCACCAGCAAAGGAAGCACTGTCTGTCGCGCTCACGTCGCCAGATGCAAGTGCCGTGGACCCTACAGCCTTCATATACATGGAAGTCGAGTTGAAGGCTGTCCCATAGAGATTCGTTCCGCCGTCATGCTTTGTTGCCAGCGCATAGGCCGACGGAGTGAAGTTAATAACCGTCTTTACGCCCTTAGAAAGGCGCCCGATTATTACACCTGTCGTGGTGCTCTGGGCAGCAGTAGCGTCTGCTCCCCCACGAATGGTCGGACCTGCAGTGCTCGTTGTAACGGCTCCCGAACTGAGAGCGGACGGGGCAGCAAAAGCGATAGTAGAAGATGCAATCACGGCAATGCATGCAAGTGCACATGATATTTTTTTCATTGTATTTCTCCTTTTCTTGTGTACAGAACTGTTTTCACCCGATTATTCCTGAGACAAAGCACCTGGGTACGCGCCTGCATTGTCGGCCCCATACGCTTCCATACCAGTCTTGAGGTTCTTGGTATCCGAGTTCGAGGCACTGTTTTTTGCCTTGGCCTGATAAGCCGAGAACTGCGGAATCGCAATCGCTGCGAGGATACCGATGATCGCAACGACGATCAGCAGTTCGATGAGGGTGAAGCCTTTCTTGTTCCTGAGTTTCTGTAACATGTGCATCTCCTTTCCTGTGTGTGCTTCTGGTGCGTCCTGGAATTAGGATACTTGGCCAATTACCCGTTTAGTCCTTAAACGATGCATCATATAAAGCAAAAGCCAGGCCAAATACTCATACACTAAAAGACCAATAATTTCAACTCACTTACTCGCAAAAAAAGTAAAAACACATCTTTGGTCACTAACGATTGACATTTTTCGTCACTCGACGCAATCACTCGTCATCCATACCGAATTTAGCCAGCCGATAACGGAACGAGCGAAACGTAAGCCCCAGGAGCTCAGCCGCCTTTTTCTTGACGCCACCCGAGCGCTCCAGGGATTGCTGGAGAATTCTCTTCTCGATTCCATCCAGGTAGCCTTCCAGATCCATCCCCTCTTCCGGAATTTCGAAATCACCGGCCGGGGCAGCCGATGTAATCCGGCTCCCACGAACCTGGGGCGGTAGACTCTCCTCTGAAATAGTGCCACCGCCAAGAACTATGCACCGCTCCACCAGGTTTTCCAACTCACGCACGTTTCCAGGGAAACCATATGCCATGAGCATTTTCAGGGCTCCGGCGGAAATAATCTCGCCACTCAGTGGGGTCTGGACATATTTTCGATAGAAATGCTCCACCAGCAGGGGTATGTCTTCGATGCGCTCCCGCAGTGGGGGCATCTGCAGCTGCACTACGTTCAGCCGGTAGAAGAGGTCTTCACGGAAGGAGCCTTCGCGAACCTGCTCTTCCAGATTCCGGTTGGAGGCGGCAACGATACGGACATCGGCTTTCTGATCGCCAGTCCCACCTACCCGCCTGAACTCCTTCTCCTGGATAACACGCAGCAGTTTGGCCTGGAGTTGGAGCGGCACTTCGCCAATTTCGTCGAGAAACAGAGTCCCCCCCTCCGCTTGCTCGAAAAGGCCGGCCCGGTCATTGATGGCGCCGGTAAAAGACCCCTTTTTATGACCGAAAAGCTCGCTTTCCATGAGGGATTCGGGAATCGCGCCGCAGTTGACCGCAACAAAGGATTTGTCCTTGCGGGGACTGTTGTAGTGAATTGCCCTGGCTACAAGCTCTTTGCCGGTGCCGCTCTCACCCTGTATCAGAATGTTGGCAAGGCTGGGGGCAACCCTTTCGATGAGAGAATAGAGTTCCCGCATCTTTTTGCTTTTGCCGATGAGGCCACTGAAACTGTACCTGTCCTGAACTTCCAGGCGCAGACGCTGGTTTTCGCGCTTGAGATCCCTTTTTTCAAGGGCGTTGCGGACCAGAACCTTGACCTCTTCAACCTTGAAGGGCTTGGCCAGATAGTCGTATGCTCCGAGTTTCATGGCCTCCACGGCCTGCTCGGCGGTGGAGAATGCCGTCATCATGAGGACTGCGGTATCCGGTGCGCTCTCCTTGATCTTTCCCAGGAGCGCTATACCATCCAACCCCGGCATCTTCACATCGGAAATGACCAGGTCATAGCTGGCGCCGGCAAGAAATTCCAGTGCCTTTTGCGCACTGTCGGCCTGGTCCACCGCGTACCCCTCGCGTTTAAGGAGAATGGCGAGGAATTCCCTCATGCTCAATTCGTCATCAACAACCAGTATCCGTATTTCCATGACGTCTCTCCCTGACGGTAAGATGTGACAATTACCCGTGTTTCAAATGCTTAGTCGTTCCCCTGGACGGGAATGTAGATAGTAAAGAGTGTTCCCTTCCCCTCGGTGCTCTCGACCGTGATTCTGCCGCCGTGGGCCTCCACAATTCGGTAAACGGTGGCAAGCCCCAATCCTGTTCCGCTGGCCTTTGTGGTGTAGAAAGGCTCGAAAATCTGCGAAACCGTTTTCTGGTCCATTCCGCAACCATCATCGGCAACCGTTATCCGGTACACACTCCGCTTTTCGCCACCGGAACGAATTTCATCGATCCGGTCAGCGTCAATTACGATTGCCCCGGAACCGGACATTGCCTCCGCCGCGTTTACAAGCAGGTTCAACAGTACCTGACGGAACTGATCCGAATCTATCGGAAGGGTAAAATCCGAATCCACGCCATTCACGATCCTGGCAGCGCCGAAACGGCGATCAGGTACCAGAAGGGACGCAATCTCGGCCACCAAGGCGTAGAGGTTAACCGATCCTTTTGCCGGCTGATTCGGGCGTGCGTATGCGAGAAAATCGGTAATCAGACCGTTAAGCCGGTCGGTTTCACGCAGAACTATGGCCAGGAGCTGGCGGTCGGCCTCTGGAATTCCATTCCCCTGGGAGATGAGCTGCACTGATCCGCTAATGGCTGCAAGGGGATTGCGAATCTCGTGCGCCATGCGGGCAGAAAGCTCGCCGATAACGGCAAGCCGGTCGGCACGCTTGAGATTCTCCGCCATGCGCTTGATCTGGGTCAGGTCCTGAAAATTAATGAGCGCCCCTGCCCTGCCCCCCTCAGTTACGCCCAGTAGAACGCTATTGAACCCAATGATGAGCTTGCGGCCATTATTAGGCAAATATTCGAACTCTCCCCGCCGGACATTCAAAGGATCGCCGCCCAAAGAGCGAAAACCCGGGAAGATGTCATACAGATCACGATCATAAGCATCCTCTTGAGTGATGCCGGTCAGAGTCTCAGCATAGCGGTTGAATACCCTGATCCGCCCCGCAGAGTTCACTGTCAACAGACCGCTGGTAAGGTTGGAAACAATTGTACTGTTAAGCCGCTCCAGCCCCTCGTAATCAAAGGCCCTCTTTTCAAGCTCTGTTTCGCTTTGTCTGGCCTTTTCGGCCAAATGCCCCGTGAGGAGGGCCGTCAGGAAATAGGCCAGAAAATTAATAAATAAAGTAAAGAAGATATAGTTGGTGCCGTAGCTCTGGGCGACAAGGGGACCAAGCCCCAGGGAGACCAACTGCCCGTAATACTGCAGATCAACGATACCACCGTAT
This sequence comes from Geobacter benzoatilyticus, assembly GCF_017338855.1. Classification (NCBI taxonomy): domain Bacteria; kingdom Pseudomonadati; phylum Thermodesulfobacteriota; class Desulfuromonadia; order Geobacterales; family Geobacteraceae; genus Geobacter; species Geobacter benzoatilyticus. The sequence goes on along the minus strand of NZ_CP071382.1, from coordinate 2,677,976 downwards.
ATGATTGCACAGAGTGAGGCGGTGTAAAAGGCTTCCCGCCGCGCCAGTAGGACGCTGGCGCTGGTAATCGCCAGCAGGTAGAGAAACGAGAAGGGGCTGGCAATCCCCCCCGTATAAAGCAGAATCCCCGTAACAAAAAGGATATCCCAGATAATCTGGGCGTAAGTGAGTAAAATCCCGAATTTTTTAGCGAACCTGAGGATCAGGAGCGAAAGGATGGAGAAACCGTAAGAGGCAACCAGGATGGCGGTAATGCTATCGAGCGCCTGACCGCTGAGTGGACCGGTACCCCGAACCCGCAGGACGATGGTGGAGACCAGGAACAGTGAAACCACCACCACCCGTGCAAGGATGAACCATAGGAGCCGTTTTCTAAACATCTGCTCCGGCTAGCCGCCGACGGTACCGGCAAGTTTGAAGATCGGCAGATACATGGCGATGACAAGGCCCCCGACGGTGGTCCCCAGGAATACCATGAGCATCGGTTCCATGAGTGCCGTAAGAGCGCTAACCGCGTCATCCACCTCATCATCGTAGAAATCGGCGATCTTGCTCAGCATGGCGTCCATGGCGCCGGTGGCCTCGCCGACGGAAATCATCTGCACCACCATGGGCGGGAAGACTCCACTTTCCTGTAGCGGTTCAGCCATGGTCTTGCCTTCAGCGATGGAACTCCTCACCTTGTAAACAGCTTCCTCGACCACCTTGTTGCCGGCAGTTTTGGCAACGATCTCGAGCCCATCCATGATGGGCACGCCGCTGGAGATAAGGGTTCCGAGGGTACGGGTGAAACGGGCCACCGAAACCTTGCGGATGAGGGGACCAGCAATGGGCGCCTTGAGAGCTATGGTATCTATGACCTTTTTGCCGTTGGGCGTGGCGTAGTACTTCTTGATGGCCACAACCACGGCGAAAACGAGGCCGACAATAAGCAGGATGTACTTAAGCACGAAGTCACTGAGCGCTATGACGATCTTCGTCGGGGTAGGCAGGTCTCCGCCGAAATCGGCAAACATCTTGGCGAATGTCGGAATAACGAAGATCAGAATGACTGCCACAACGCCGATGGCGATCGTCATGATCGTAGCGGGATAGACCATGGCTCCCTTGATCTGCTTCTTGAGCTTCATGGCCTTTTCGATATAGGCCGCAAGCCGGTTGAGGATGGTGTCGAGAATACCGCCGACTTCACCGGCTGCAACCAGGTTTACGAATAGCTGGTCGAACACGTTCGGATGTTTTGACAGAGCATCGGCAAAGGTTGAGCCCCCCTCGACCGTCTCCTTGACCTTATGCAGCACTTCCTTGAAGGTCTTGTTCTCCTGCTGGCTTGAGAGGATATCGAGACACTGGACGAGCGGAAGCCCCGAGTCGATCATGGTGGCGAACTGCCTGGTAAATACGACAAGATCCTTCGTTTCCACCTTTTTGGCGAAGCCGGGTAACTTGAGCTCCATACTTAGCCCTTTACCCTCCTCCTTCACGGAGATGGAACCGAACCCGAACTTTTTCAGCTGCGCTTCAACCGCAGCGGCGCTGGCGGCCTCCATGACCCCCTTCTGTGCCGCACCGGTTCTGCTTCGAGCTTCCCAACTGTACTTCGGCATCGCTATCCTCCTGGCTTCCTTTCGAACCCTCTATCTTGCGGGAGGGCGCGGTCCCTGAGGCCGCACACCGCTGGTCAGCATCTGCTTCAACTCGTCCGGGTCGGGCGATCTTCCCATGCCAACGTCCATGGAGATATGCCGTTTCTGCAGCAATCCATAAAGGCACTGGTTCATGGTCATCATGCCGAACTTTTCCTGCCCCACCTGCATCTGCGAGTATATCTGGTGGATCTTGTCCTCGCGGATGAGGTTGCGGATGGCCGGATTCGGCACCATGACCTCTATGGCGAGGACCCTCCCCTTGCCGGTTGCCCGCGGCAGAAGCGTCTGCGACAAGACCCCTTCGAGAACGAATGAGAGTTGAGCCCTGACTTGAGGCTGCTGATACGACGGAAACACGTCCACAATCCGGTTGATGGTCTGGACCGCCGAGTTCGTGTGGAGGGTGGCAAAGCAGAGGTGCCCGGTTTCGGCAAGCGTCAGAGCCGCCTCGATTGTTTCCAGGTCCCGCAGCTCGCCCACCAGCACCACGTCGGGGTCCTGGCGGAGTATGTATTTGAGGGCGTTCTTGAAGCTCTTGGTGTCAGCCCCCACCTCGCGCTGGTTCACAACGCAACTCTTGTGGGGATGGAGATACTCGATGGGATCTTCGACGGTGACGATATGCTCGTGGCGGTCGGTGTTTATCTTGTCGATAATGGCAGCAAGGGTTGTCGACTTACCGCTGCCGGTGGGCCCGGTTACCAGGACAAGCCCCCGGGGCTTCTCGGCCAGTTCCCTCACCACCGGTGGCAGGCCCAGCTCCTCGAAGGATAGAATCTTGTACGGAATTACCCGAAAAACCCCGGCCACGGCACCCCGCTGGACAAAAACATTGCCCCGGAAACGGGAGAGTCCCTTGATCCCGAAGGAGAGGTCCAGCTCGTTATTTTCCTCGAACTTATGCTTCTGCTGCTCGGTGAGAATGCTGTAGCAAAGCTGCTTCGTGTCCACCGCGTTCAGCACCGGCATTTCCAGGGGAATGAGCTTCCCGTCCACCCGGATCTGCGGGGGCGAATTGGTGGTCAGGTGCAGATCGGAACCGCCGCGATTAACGAGTTCCGTAAGGAGCTGGTGCATATTGGCCATAAGGTGTTCTCCCTTCGCAACGCCGGCAACAGTGCGTTACGCTTACTCGTCGGCCACGGTAACCCGCAGCACCTCCTCAAAGGATGTAACCCCCTCTTTCAGCTTCGTAAGGCCCGACTGGCGCATGGTTTTTATCCCCAGGCGCATCGATTCCCGCTTGATCTCGGCAGTGTTAGCGCCGTTCAGGATCAACTCCCGTATCTCTTCCAGCATCGGCATGACCTGGTAGAAACCTACCCGCCCCTTGTAGCCGGTATTGTTGCACTTGGAGCAGCCGGTCCCCTTGTAGCACACATACGAGGGAGCTTCTTCGGGAGCAACGCCGGCATCGATTAGCGCCTGAACCGGAATTTCCTCCGGCTCCTTGCACTCTGAGCAGACCCGGCGGGCAAGGCGTTGGGCCGTGATGAGGTTAACGGCCGACGCAACCAGGAACGGTTCAACCCCCATGTTAAGGAGACGGTTGATCGTTGCGGGAGCATCGTTGGTATGGAGCGTTGAGAGCACCAGGTGTCCAGTGAGGGCAGCCTTGATGGCAATCTCGGCAGTCTCGAAGTCCCGGATCTCGCCGATCATGATAATGTCGGGGTCCTGGCGGAGGAAGGAACGGAGAGCAGCGGCAAAATTGAGGCCGATATCCTCGTGCATCTGCACCTGGTTGATTCCGGCAAAGTTGAATTCAACCGGATCCTCGGCGGTTGAGATGTTCTCGGTTGTCTTGTTCAGTTCTCCAAGGGCCGAGTAGAGGGAAACCGTCTTGCCGCTTCCCGTGGGACCCGTGACCAGAACCATGCCGAAGGGCTTGTGGATCTGCTCCTTGAAATGATGGAGGGCATCGGGCTCATAGCCGAGCTTGGTCATGTCCAGCTGAAGGTTCGACTTGTCAAGGAGCCGCAGGACGACTTTTTCGCCGAAGAGCGTCGGGAGCACCGATACCCGGTAGTCCATGTCCTGGCCGCCGCCAAGTTTTATCTTGATCCGGCCGTCCTGGGGGAGACGCCGCTCGGCGATGTCAAGTTCAGCCATGATCTTTATGCGGGAGGTGATCGCGTTCTTGAGCTTCAGGGGGGGTTTCATCACCTCGTAGAGAACCCCGTCAATCCGGTAACGGACCCGGAACGACCGCTCGTAAGGCTCGATATGGATGTCGCTTGCCTTCCGCTTGATGGCATCGGTCAGAATCAGGTTCACCAGCTTGACGACCGGCGCGTCTTCGGTTGCCCTCTCCAGGGACGAGACGTCGACCTCGTCGGCGGTGTCCACGACCTCGAGATCCTCCATATCAAGGTCGCCCATGACATCGGCCAGTGACGCTGACTGGTCGTAATACTTGTCGATGGCAGTCTTTATGGCCGACTCGGAAGCAACAACCACCTCAACGTTGTAGCCGGTCATAAACTTGATATCGTCAATCGCGAAAATGTTGGAAGGATCGGTCATGGCGATGATCAGGGTGGAACCGGCCCTGTTCACCGGAACGATCTGATACTTTTGGGCAACATCGGCGGGGATTATCTTGACGACCGCGGCATCGGCCTCGAACTCGCTCAGATTGATGGAGGGAACGCCATACTGCTTTGAAAGGAAGGTAATAAGGTCCTGTTCGGAAATCAGACCGTTTTTTGTCAGTATGGAGCCAAGGCGAAGCTGCCCCTCGGACCCCTTCTGCTCATCAAGAGCCTTGGCGAGTTGCTCTTTGGTAACGATATTATTTCTAACCAGGAGTTCTCCCAGTCTGTTGGCCTGCATAGTTTCTCCGCGGGAAAAAGTCACCGTTAATGGTAGGGCGGCAAAACCCCAATGTCAAGAAGTGGTTAGCGGTTCAGCACAGTCAGGATACGTCTCCTCATGACGCCGGTTGGCGGCTCCATTCCGCTCCAGATGGAAAGTGCGCACTCACCCTGTGCCACAAGCATGCCGATCCCGTTGGCGCAACTAAGTCCGGCCTTGCGGGCTTGCGCAAGCAGGGGCGTTTCCCATGGAGCATAGACCATGTCATACACGGAAGCCGTCTGCTTCATGCGCGAAATATCGAGTCCGTCAAAGGCAGATTCCCCCATACCCACGGACGTGGTGTTGACAAGCAAGTCAAAATTTTGGACTTCCGAGTTAAACAGAGAGATATCGAGAGACTTTGCAGCAAATTGCGTGCCGCTGAAAACGGCCGAAAACTCCCCCGCCAGTTTTTCTCCCCTCCCATGGCTCCGGTTTGCAATTGCGACAACAGCCGCTCCCGCCTGGGACAGAGATGCCACAGCAGCCCGGGCCGCACCTCCGGCCCCGAGAACGAGAATTCGCCGGCCGGCCGGGTCAAACCCCAGATCCTCGCGGAGCGACTTGATGAAGCCCGCACCGTCGGTATTATACCCCACCAACTCGTCCCCTTCGCGCTTTACCGTATTGACCGCGCCAATGAGGGCGGCTTCGGGGGTGATCCTATCCAAAAGGGGAATTATGGCAGTCTTGTGGGGGATGGTCACGTTGAAGCCGATAACCCCAAGGGTTTTGAGCCCCATGACGGCACGGGGAAGATCCTCCTCGCGCACGGCAAAGGGAACGTAGATCCAGTCGAGCCCCATGGCCTCAAGGGCGGCGTTCTGCATGAGCGGCGACAGAGAATGGGCCACCGGCCGGCCGATGATGCCGAGCACGCTTGTTTTTCCCGTAATATCCATGGGTCACCTCAAACCGAATGCGCCGAGCATCTGCTCAACCTGTCCCCTCAATTCGGGCGCAACGGCGGCGGCGAGGCGCAACTCCTCCGCCCCCTGGGAGCGGTAGCCGGCCCGCAAAAGGGTCTCCCCACCCTCTAGTCTCCCCATCGCATATATCAGGATCGCCTTCCCCGTATCGAGATCGCGGAAGCCCATCTGGCTGGTATAGCCACGGGCGCTGTAAAGGCTCCATACGGAAAGGTCAGGAGGATAGATCGTATTGCTCCCACCCTTGACCAACTGGTAAGCGATGCCGCGCTGTTGCATTCCGTATTCGTTAAAGGGGAGCGAATAGCGGGTGGAAAAATCTATAAAAACCGGTCTGGACCCGATCTGCTCGGCAACCGCCATCTTCAGGGCAGACTCGGCAGATTGGAGAGATTCGGGTACGGACCGCAACATACTCCGGCTGAAGAGATGCGGAAAGGCGTCGAGATACCACCGGAAGACCAGATGCGGCGTATGGAGCAGATCCAGGTCGTCACGCATCCGCTCGACCCCCTGAAGATACCAGAGGGGGAAGGCACCGCTGTCCCCCCAGGTGTAAAGAACGGTCCCCTGGGGAAGGGAGCGGAAGGTGTTGGATGCATAATCGAAGGCCACATAATTTTCGTGCTGGTCGTTCTCGTAGTAATTCAGGGCGCAGATGGTTGCGGGAAGCAACAGGATGAACACCCCGACGAGGACCTTTACCGGCACCGACGTCAATTTTTCGACTGCAATGTTGGCAAGGGCACGTCTCAGAAGCCAGAAAAGCCCCACCCCCATGAACACCGCCGAGAGAAGGTAGAGCGGAGTGAAGAACTCTTCGGTAAGAAAGATCAGATCGGGCTGGGTATTGAAGTAGCCCACAATGACCAGAAGCGATGTGGCGATTCCAAGGAAATAGGCGATAACTTCATCCCGCTGCCGCCGGAACGAGACGACGAGCCCCAGGACCAGGAGGCCGATTCCCACCCAGGTAAACTCTTTAGGAATATTGAAGGCCCCCATCTGCTGCCAGAGAAGTGCCGCGTCCCGGTGGGGAGGGTCGCTGGGGTACCCCTTGCGGAGCAGGTTCCAGAGGAACTGGTCGAGAGTGCGGGGATCTCCCCAGTTGAGAAGCGGATTCTTCAGGGCCCGCACCGGCATGTGGAGCTGGATGGCAAACCCCAGCAGACCGAAGGAAACGGCCAGGAGAAATTCCTTGATCCGGCCAAGGAGACGCCAGTCCCTGGAGAGGATGAGCCAGGCAAAGGCAGGCAACATGAGAACGATGGTCTGGTGGGCCCCTGTGGCAAGCCCGCAGAGAAAAGCGCCGAGATACACGTAATGGGGGCACTCCTCCCCCTTGTCGTAACGGGCACGGAAGCGGAGCAGAGCCCAGAAAACAACGGCAACGATAAATGCAACCAGGGGATACGGCTTGTCATGGTTCGACTGGAGCCAGAGCCGCGACGAGAAGGCAAATGCCAGGGCCGCCGACATCGCGCATCCCCGGGCAACATAGCGTGACATGGCGCGGTCGGTTGAATCATCATGGGCAACCAGGGTCATGACCAGGAGATAAACCCCGTAACAGGCCGCCGCCGCCGAAAGTGCCGTGGCTATATTCACACGAAAGGCAATGCTGCCGAATGGGAGCCAGGTAAACGGCTTTGCGTAGTTGACAAAAAAGGGATAGCCGGGAGAATGGGCCGTGCCGAGGGAATGGATGGCAGTGATGAACTCGCCGCTGTCGAAGAAGGTGACCGATGGGGCAAGGGTCAAAAGATAAATTGCAAGGGGCACGGTTACCGCGAAGACGGCAAAGGGATCGATCCGCCGAAAAAAGGAAGAAAGCATCTTCACCTACCCTCCGCATGGGTATTTTGCATGCCGGCCCTTCTGCCGAGGGCCGCAAGCGACTGGTTCTCCCGCCAGAGGCAGGCAAGTCCCGCCACTATGACCGGAAAGAAATTGATTCCGTGAATCACGATAGCAACACTAAGGGCAGTTTCCCGCGGGACCCCGAATACAAGCAGCCCGTACACGCAGGCGGCGTGGTACGTGCCGACGAAACCGGGTGAAGCCGGTACCATCACCGCAAAGACGAGAAGGACAAGGATAAAGGCCGAGACGGACAGGGGAAAGTTCATCCCGAATGCCCTCAGCACAGAATAAACCGGGAGCAGCGCTACCCCCCAGATGATTATTGAGGTACCGACAAGGGCCAGCCGCTCCTTCCAGTGGGGGGTAAGCCGAGCCCCCTCGATGAACGCACCGAGAAACGGAATGACTTTTTCGGCAACTCCATTGGGAAATGGCTTCAGAAGCCTTTCGAGAATCCGTATGGTCCCCATGGTGTTTCGCCGCAGCAAAACCAGAAAAACCACGACTGCCAGGTACAGCGCAAGGGTCAGGTACCCTCCGGCAACGAGCCCCTGCTGAGCCGTCTCACTCCCCGGCGGGAGCCGGAGGGTGAACACTGTCGCCATGAGCAGGAGCAGCACCGTGAAGCCATCGGCAAGCCGATCGATGACCAGCGTGGCCACCACCGCCCCCGTCCCTATCCCCTCCCGTTCGCCGAGAACATAAGCCCGCACCAGTTCCCCGAGTCGCGCAGGGAGAAGGTTGTTGGCCATGTAGCCGATAAACGTGGCAGACACGAGATTGGCGAAGGAAGCCTGTTTGATGGGCGAGAGGAGGTATTTCCAGCGAACCGCCCGCACCACGTAGCCAAGCATGGTGAACACAACGGCAGGGATGAGCCACTCCCACCGGATACCGCGAAAGGCCCGCAGGAGCGCGTCAGGGTCTACGGAACGGAAAAGAAGCCCCAGCAGGACGATACTGATCGCAACCCCGGCCCAGAGGCGCTTGTCACCAAAGGGTGAGGTCACCGGCGCTCCCCTGCCAGATACTCCCGATATTCGACAATCGAAACATCGCGCAACAGCTCCCGGCACCGGGCCACGTCGCGGGCGATGGCCTCCCGCAGGGCTTCAGGGCTGGGGAACGTCACCTCGTCCCGGATCCGGTCCACGAAATAAAGCCTGACTTCCCGGCCATAGATGTCGCCGTCGAAATCGAAGATGAACACCTCGATGGAAAGGCTCCCATTATCAAACGTCGGGTTGTCGCCGACATTACAGGCGCCATCGTAGATGACATCATCGACTTTCACCTTGACGGCATATACCCCGTTTTTGGGAATCAGTTCTTTGTCGGTCCGGAGGTTGGCCGTGGGAAATCCGAGCCCCTTCCCCCTCTGACGGCCATGGACAACGGTACCGCCAATAGAGAAATGACGGCCTATGAGGCTGACCACTCCCCGCACGTCCCCTTCGGTAATCATGCGCCTAACCGCCGTACTGCTGTACACGATTCCACCGCCGGCAATCGGTTCGAGAACATCCACCTCAAAGCCGAGTTCTCCCCCAAGGCGCCGGAGCATCCCGACGTCACCCTCGCGATTCCTGCCGAATGCGTAGTCATAACCGATGATGAGCTTGCGCACCCCGATCCTCTCCACCAGGATTTCACGCACGAAACGTTCGGCGCCGACGGTGGCGAACTCTGCGGTAAATGGGATCGTGAGCAGGTAATCCACCCCCGAGGCCCCGATGAGAAGCTCCTTCTCGGCATAGGTATTGATGAGGCGGAACTCTTTTTTCAGCCCGAGGGTCTTTAGGGGATGGGGAACGAACGTGATGACCAGGGATACGCCGCCAAGATCCGCCGCTTCCTGCCTGACCCGCCGGAATATCTCCCGGTGCCCCAGGTGGACACCATCGAAATTGCCGATGGTCGCCACAACGTTGGGAAGCTTCCCGGTTATCTCTTCAATGCTCCTGAATATATGCATGGCCTGACATTACTCCCCGTCACCGCCGACTGTGGCTTCAAGCGGGACATCTTTTTTCTTCCCGAAGAGAAACACGAGCCAGACGCCGATCTCGTACATTCCGTAAAGGGGGATCATGATGACAAACATGGTAATGAGGTCCGCATGGAAGGCGGCGACGATGGAACTGGCCAGCAACGCATAGCGCCGGTTTCTGGCAAGAAATGAATAGGTCACTACACCGAAACGGGACAACAGAAGCAACAGAACCGGGAGATCGAAGATAAGGCCAAACAGCAGAATGAGCCGCAGGCAGAAGTTGATATAGGCGCTCATGTTGAAAAGGCTGTTCAGCCCTTCGGCCTCGTAGGAGAGGGAAAAATTGATGATGACCGGCCAGATGATGATCAGGAAAAAAAGCGCCCCAATGCAGAAGCTGATGGAACTAACCGTAACGAACGGAAAAACCAGCCGCTTTTCCCTTCGGGTGAGACCCGGCGCAATGAAGAGCCAGAGCTGGTAGAAAACGACGGGGAGAGCCAGAATAAAGCCGGCAATGATCGAGATCTTGCACTGGACGAAAAACGGCTCCAGGGGGGCGCTGTAGTTGAGCTTCCGCTCCTTGGGCGCAGCTTCAGCCTCTTTGCCCAGCTCGAACTGCTGGTAGGCAGCGGGCCAGCGTTTGCCCACCTCCACGTATATCTGCTTCTTGATCTCGGTAAGGTATGTCTTGCCGCTGATCGGTCTGGTTACGAACTGCAGCACTTCGTCGGAAATGTTCCAGGCAAAGCCCATTCCGACAATGACCGCAACAATTATGATTATGAGCCGCTTGCGGAGTTCTCCCAGATGTTCCAGAAATGGCTGGACTTTCTCGTTTTCCTTACTCATTCAGGCACACTATCCCTTTGTATCATTAGTAAAGACGGACAAGACTATCACAGCACGGCAAAACCTAGCAATACTCTTTCACCGGCGCCTTCCGCGGCCTCCCCCTCCTTTGCCGCTCTCCTTCCTTCCTCCCCTGCTGCCGGCCTTTTTCCCACCCTTTGTCTGCTGCCGCCGTTCCTCCAGTACCCGGGGGCGCTTCCCCGCCACGGGAATATGGGGGTATTCCTCCGCTCCCGGCGGCGGCGCCGCGCCGGGCCGCCGCTCATGGAGCCCGGCCAGAACAAACTCGATCTGCTTCTTCTCGATGCTCACAGAGGCAACGGTAACCCGGATCTTGTCGCCAATGCGATAGGTCTCCTTGAGCCGTTCGCCCACCAGGGAATGCTGTTTTTCCACATAGCGATAGAAGTCATCTTTCATGGTGGAGATGTGAACCATCCCCTCCACGAAAAGCTCCGTAAGCTCAACGAAAAGACCGAAAGAAGTGACCCCGGTAATATAACCGTCGAAGTCCTCCCCGATCTTCTGGAGCATGAACTGGGCCTTCTTGAGGGCCACGATTTCCCGTTCAGCCTCCATGGCGACCCGCTCCCGCCGGCTTGTCTGCCCAGCCGTCTCGGGGAGCGACGTCTCCAACCGCTCGATGTCTTTCGCTGTAATCTTCCCGGCCAGAAGCGCCTTGAGAATACGGTGAACGACCAAATCGGGATAGCGGCGAATGGGGGATGTGAAATGGGTGTAGCAGCGGGCCGCAAGACCGAAGTGCCCGAGGTTCTCGTGGCTGTAGCGTGCCTGCTTCATGCACCGCAGGAGCACCTGGTTGATCATCCGCTCTTCGGGAGTCCCTTCGGTCTCGGTAAGAAGCCGCTGAATCTCCGCCGGTTCCACCCGGTCGCCGTCCATCCGGAAGTGAAAACCGAAGTTGAAGATGAACTCCTGGAAGTCCATGAGCTTTGCCGGGTCCGGGGGTTCGTGGACCCGGTAAAGGGAGGGGATTTCTTTCGCCTCGATGTGGGAGGCCACCGCCTCGTTGGCGGCAAGCATAAATTCCTCGATGATTCGGTGGGCCAGGTTCCGCTCGGCCTGAACGATGTCCACCGTCTCACCCTGCAAGTCGAGGATTATCTGCGGCTCGGGAAGGTCGAAGTCGATGCTGCCCCGCTTGCGCCGTTTGTCCGTAAGGCGCTGGGCCAACTCACGCATGGCTTCCAGATGGGGGACCAGCTCTTTGTGGGGCGCAATGGCCTCGACATCGCCATCCACGAGAATCTTCTTTACGATGGTGTAGGTAAGGCGGGCATCACTCTTGATCACGCTCGGGTAGAAGGAAGCCTCCTTCATTACGCCTCCGCGGGTGAAGACCATCTCAGCCGTCAAGGTCAGCCGGTCAACCCTGGGATTCAGGGAGCATATCCCATTGGAGAGTTCTTCGGGGAGCATGGGAATGCAGCGGTCGGGGAAGTAGACCGACGTCCCCCGCAGGTAGGCCTCCCGGTCCAGGGGAGCATCGGGCTTCACGTAGTGGGAAACATCGGCAATGGAGACCCATAACCGGATGTTTCCCCCCCGCTCCTTCCGGACAGCCACGGCGTCATCGAAATCGCGGGCCGTCTCGCCGTCGATGGTGACGGTGACGATATCCCGCAGGTCGGTCCGCCCCTTCAGGTCCTTCTCCCCTATGGCCTGGGGGACTGCCCTGGCCTCATTAAGCACGTCGGCCGGAAACTCGAAGGGGAGCCCGTGCTTCGCAATGATGGTTTTTACTTCCACCTCCGGATCGTCGGGGAACCCCAGTATTTCCACAATGTGCCCCTCGGGCCGCCGCTTCTCCGAAGGGTAGGCCGTTATCTCGGCAACGACGACCTCCCCTTCCCTTGCCCGGCCGATGCCTTTCCGGGGAATCACAATCTGCTGGCTGATGCGGGTCTCGTCGGGGACAACCACGCCAAATCCCCTGAGCTGCTCGAAGCGTCCCACGACCCGCGTCTGTCCCCGCTCCACGGTACGTACGATCCGCCCCTCCTTCTTGCCGCCGGCCTTGAAGGTTTCAACCCGCACCTCCACCGTGTCGCCGTGCATGCTTCCGGCCAGGGCCCGGGCGGGGATATAAACATCGTCTCCCCCCCCTTCGGGAATGACAAAACCGTAGCCGTCCGGGTGGCACGAAAGCCGCCCGGTCACGAGGTTCTCCCCGTCGGTCAAGGCGTAGCGGTTTCCCTTGAACCGCACGAGATGCCCTTCGGAGACGAGTTTGTCCACAAAGGCTTTAAAGCTCTTGCGCTCCCCCTTGGTCACCCCGAAAACCTGCATCAGCTCGCGGAACAGGGCCGAGCCGCCATGTTCGCGAATCGCTGCCTGTATCGTCTCCCGATTCCTTTTCATTGTCAGTCCTTTCCCCTCAAGCCCGCACCGGACTACTATGCACACGGCCATCAAGGGTGTCAATTCGTATAAATAAGGGGGGGCGTCATAATAAGTAAGGGAAAATTGTCATAATGTGGTTGGCGATAGTTTACGAATGGTTGTCAAAGGGGGGGGAATCGGCGCCAAATCAAAACGACTTTGATTATGTCGGCCGCGCGGCGAAGTGATTAAAATCGGATCGCCGCCGGCCAACCAGCTTAACCTTTTGAGGGGCGACTTTTGCCCCTCATTTTTATTTTAGATCGATCGTCCAAGAGCTGTCATATCCATCGCTCATTACCAGCTTTGTAAAACCGAGACTACGGAGGTTCTCCACGACATTCTCGTCATTGATCATTTTGTGGACCAGGGGCCGACTTACCAAAACCCATTTGATCTTCAGTGTGCTGCTCTCTTTTCCTTGGGTGGAAACATACGCGTCCATCCCTTTGTCCAGGAGCTGCCGCTCGTACTCCTTTGCGAACTTCTTCCTGTTCACCGCTCCAATCCGCTTCGCAATCCGGGCGGCATCCTTGTCGGCCTTGGCCTTCTTTGCCCGCCACTCATCATAAAGAGCTTGGGCCTTCTTATATTCGGGTGAATCCTTCGGGATATCCCTGAAAAGCCGGTTTGCCTCTCCCATGTCGCCTGTGCGAATAGCAACCGTCATCTTTTTTAGAGCATCTGCAGGCGCCAGTTGTACCGGTTGGGGGGCAGGTGGTTGTGACTGTGGAGCAAATTCAATTTTGCCGCAGGTAGTCAGTCCTTGGGAGATGAACCCAAACGCGAAAATAGCTCCAAGGAAATAAAGAAGCTTTTTCATCCTCCCCTCCAATCATTTTATTTACTCCGCCTTTTCCCGCTCTTTCTCTTCTTTGAGCAACGTCCATATCCTCATTTTCCCCACATCGCTCAGGCTTCTCCAGTCGTCGAGGAAGGCACTCTCTAGCGGATCCGCCTCAGTCTGCCAAGTATTGAGCAATGCTATTGCTCCAACTCTTTCTTGCTCTCACGCTTGAAGTTGCTGTCCTCTTGGCAGTACATCAATGATTCATTCACAAAGTCGGATAGTTTCATCAAATACTCCGGTTTGGGTAAAACAAAGCTATTGCCTGGCCCGAACTCCAGCCCCCGCTTGACTACCTGGTCTTTTTGCTGGTCAGAAAGATTACCGTTAAAGTAGATAAGTGGCTTTGCGCGGTCTCCGACGTAACGAACAAGCCAGCGATTCACCTTTCCTTGATAAAGCACAGTGTAGTAGCTCTCGGTGTCCTTCCCGACAATTTCATCTTCAGAGACCTGCCCTTCAAGCATGGTCTGGATGATAGATAAAATCCGGCGCTCAGTATCAGTCGTAACAATTTTTGAATTGTTGGGGTCTACCTGGTCACCACAGATCGCAGGAGCGGGGAATTCTGCTTCCACAACAGGTGCTACCGCAGCAACAGGGGGGATCGGAGCGGATAATCCACTCACAACCATGCGGCTGATCGCGTCGGCCACCGACTGCTTTACTATCGGTGTGATTGTCTCAATCACCTTTCCGGTGAGCTTAGGCGCGAAGTTCGCGCGGGTCGCAACGAACCTGACGAAATCAGCATCCGGATCCCTCAGACAGTTTTCGATGACAGCCTGGAATATCCCCAGGTATACCCTCTCTTCGGCGAATGATTTCAATTTGTCTGGATGAAAATTATCATGGCGGAACCGTGCCAGCTGCTCAGCGTCACTGTCTGACAGACTCGTGAGGTCAACAGCCAAAAAGGGAGAACTATCCATCACATTCGGATTCTTGAGGTCCGTAAAGAACCTCCATTCCTGTCCGTTGGTAATGGCGGCAATTGCCACTCCTGGCGTAGCGTTGAAGTATCGCGCGAGCTGTCCGGTATGGTTGGTCAGCTTTTCGACGAACGGTTTTGCCTCAATGAACATGACCGGGTGCCCTTCGGAGAAAAGGGCATAGTCAACACGTTCACCGTTCTTAATCCCCGGCATGTCAGCGCCATATTCAGCTTTTACCTTGGTAGGGTCAAAGGGGTTGAAATCGAGTAAGTTCAGAAACGGCAGGATAAGGGCTTGCTTGGTCGTTTCTTCTGTTGAGCAGTGTGGCCCAACACTCTTGACATGCTCCACATGCTTAATCAGCCTTTCGTTGAAATCCGGCATATACCCTCCTCGATATTAGGATGACATTGCAGACGAGACGACTGAATTGGTTAAGAGTTGGCGTGCCTTGGTTCATTTGCGAGATTTTTATGCTTTCTCTTCTCACGTGTCGGTTTAGGTTTGTTAATGATAACAGCCAATCCATCAAGTTGGTTCATCCTGTCCGCCATTCTCGTTATTGCTGTTGTTCGTACCTGGATCAAGTGCCCGTAATTGAGCTTTCAACGCCTCGATCTTGTTCTTATTCCCTTCCCTGAAAATCCTTACTAACTTGTTTATATGAAATCTAATTTGCCGGGATGATGAGTCCTCTGGAGATGTAATCAAAATGGGACCCAAGATTGGCTCGTCAGAACAGTACATCGGGGGGTCGCCCTGTAATACCCATTCTTTTCTTACTCGGTACACGTATTCCATAGCTATCAAGAGAACAAGAGTTGGCTTAACGTTTCCTCTTTCAATTTCTGAGATTATCGATGTTTTTACCCCTAGCTTTTCAGCAAACTTCCCCTGAGAAAGTCTAGTAGTTTCACGTACATGTCTAAATCGCACACCGATTGAAGCATATTTTGGTAACAGATTTGTTTCCATAATTTGAAAATTTGTCCTTGCATATTCCAAATTTTGGAATATGATAACTGTTATCAAGCTAGTTTGAATTTTGGAGGTGGCCAGTGAAAGCAAACGTCATAAAGGCCCTCATGATTCTCAAGGGCATCTCGCAAACGGATATCGCCAAGCAACTCGGCGTGAAACGTTGCACAGTGTCCGGTGCCGTTAATGGCCTTCGCAAGTCTCGACGCGTCCAAAGGGCTATTGCTACTGCCCTTGATGAAGATTACGAATCGCTCTGGGGAGAGCCGCCGAAATCTGCCGTGCTTTGAGTCTATCAAATTCATTTTGATTTTAACAGGACTCAGAGGGACGGCAACACGTGATTCTGCAACAAGAGGAGCCGTCAGATGCTGATGGGATTCCCAATCATTGAGGAGATTAAACAATGAAGAAGAAGTCACTTGATCCAACATCTGAGGCTGCAATTGATTTTGTGAAATTTGAAAATCAACGTAGTCAAGGGCACAGAACCCCGGAAACCATTGCCGCACATGAGATCTATGAAGTAAGGCGTGCTGAGTCAGAGAAAGAACTGAGTGCACAACGTGAAGAAATGGAGGCAGTCCGGCAAGAGTCCTTTGCTATGGGGGCCATCAAGGCCATTGACGCCAATATCGCATACAACGAGTTTCTGAAAGTCATAACCATATACCGGATCAAGCAGCAGAAGGATTACAAGTTTGGCGGTATGACCTGGGACGAATTCTGCGAAGCAAACGGTATCGCCCGGAGGACAATCGACCGGATCATTGAGGAAGTGCGACCGGTATTTGAGGCATTTTCGGCCAATTTGGCCGATTTGTGCGGCATGCCTCTTAGTAAAATCAGACAGTTAGGCAATTCGGTTTCGGCCAATTTGGCCGAAATTCAGGATAACGCCATCATCTATGGTGACGAAACCATCCCCATTACCCCCGACCACTGCGATGAAATTCAGGCACTCATTGACCGTATCAACGAGGATTTGGAGCAGAAGAACGCTGCCGTTGAAGAGGCCAAGAAGAGCCTCGCTACCACAGACCGTGTTCTTGCAGGCAAAGAAAAGAAACTCAACGAGTATGAAAAGAAGCTGGCCAGAATGGAGGAAGAGGCCGCCAGTAAAGGGCTGTCTCTTGATGAGGAAGATTTTCAGAAAAAAATCGAAAATCTTAAAATGAGTTTTGACGGCTATCTTTTGCGTGTAGATCCCGCTTCAAACATCTTCGCTCATTACAAAGAAGTCACTCCTCGCATGCGGGCAGCATTGATCAGTTTTCTCCATTACATACAGATGCAAGCCCTCTCTGCATATGACACCGCCGTAACCACACATGGTGATCCGGTCATGAATCCTGAACTCTTGGAGGATTTCGAACGCTGGCAGCAAAAACAGCAGATGTAATTGCTGATTTTCATCTGTGGGGATGAGTTATGTGGCAACGGGACATGGTTTTTGAACTGAAAGAAGCAAAGCCAAGCGAGCGTCGCGGAATCATAGACAGGTACCGCCGCCAGTACGGCTACTCCTACGAGCACATGATGCGCATCGCGCGGCAGCACGGCTTCAACTCAGGCCGCCAAACCAGAGCCGACAAAGGCGAATGCATCCTCAATAACGACCAGATCGACTTTGTCGCAGCCTTCCTTCACACCACCCGGCGCGAGAACAAGGGCGCCATCGCTCCCGTCGAGAACGCCCTAGAATTTGCCTACGACAATGGCATCATCCCCCGCGGCACCCTAGCCGTCGGCACTATGCAGCGCATCCTCAGGGAGCGGCAGATGGACAAAAACCGGCAAAACGCCCCTACACCGCACACCGAAATGCGGAGCCTCCACCCCAACCACTGTCACCAGGTCGACGTCTCCACCTGCATCCAGTACTACCTGGACGAAGGGGGCATGTCCATCATGCGCGAAGACGAGTTCTACAAGAACAAACTGGAGAACTTCAAGAAAATCAAAACCCCACTCCAGCGTTACGTAATTGCAGACCACTTCAGTGGCTTCTTCTTCGTTAAATACTACCTAGCCGCCGGTGAAACCGCCGAGAACCTCCTCGACTTCCTCCTCTGCGCATGGGAGGCCAAAGAAGACCGCCGCATGCCCTTTCGCGGCGCCCCCTTCCTCATGCTCATGGACGGCGGCTGCCGGGCGAAGGCCAAAGCCATCGGCCTCGGTTTCTGGGAGGGGATTGGCGTCGACATCCTCCAGGGCGAAGCCGGCAACTCCCGCCGCCAGGGGAGTGTCGAATGCACTCACAACATCTGGGAGATGTGGTTCGAAACCCGCCTGCGGATCGACCCCGCCACCTCTTTAGAGGACCTGAACCGCAAAGCTTTTGGCTTTTGCCTCTGGTTCAACGCCAGCCGCAAGCACACCCGCACCAACATGACCCGGCTCTCCTGCTGGCTCACTATCAAGCGCGAGCAGCTCCGCGAGCTTCCATCCCGCGCCGAACTCTACGACCTCATGAACAAGCCTGAAGAAGAGCGCACCGTAGCCAACGGCCGCATCTCATACCAAAGCAAAGACTTCAGCTTGCGCGGCCTCGGTATCCCCCACGGCGCCAAAGTCACCGTCATCAAGAACATCTGGAAGTGGCGCGACGGCATCCTCACCGTAGCCTGGGAGAACCAGCGCTACGACGTCGCCGTCATCGAAAAGCTATCCCTTGAGCTGGGGGGCTTCGCCGCCAACGCCCCCATCATCGGGCAGGAGTACAAAGCCCAACCGGAAACCGCCACCCAGAAAGCCGTCAAACGCATGGACGGACTGGCCCACGGCTCTCAGAACCCGGCAAAGAAGAGCATCCCCTTCTATGGCCTCAACGCCTTCGAGGGTCACGTGGATAAAGTCGCCAACCTGGCTGCCATCCCCAAGAAGGGGACCCTCATCGAGGTGGCCCGTTCCCAGGAGGCGGCGCGGATCACGTTCATGGAATTTCTAAAACGTCTGCGTAATGCAATGGATACCAGAATCACCCCGGAGCTTAACCGGCAGCTGCGCGACGAGTTCGGCGAATCCATAGACAGCAAGCTGGCTGAAGAAGTCATTCGAGCATTTAAGGAAGGTAGCGACTGGCGCAGCAAATTGGCCCCTATAACGGAAGACGCAGCAAGCGCTGGAGGATAGCCCATGAGTACAATCGCAAGCGCTTATCGAATGCATTTTGAGCCGATTATCTTGAAGGGAGTGACCCTGGCCAGCGGCATCACGCAAGGGGAGCTGGCGCGGGCGGTCGGTGAGGTACTTGGTGTCACGCTCTCCCGCACCACCGTGAACCTCTGTATCAATCGGGGATACATCCCCCTCAGGCTTCCGGGGTTCAAAGACGCTGTGGAGCAGATTCTTTCGAGAGATTCACGTGCCATGTACTGGCTGATGAAAAACGAGATGACGGTCGCTGACGTCTGGTCGCCCTTGGGGCTGGAGCGGCGGAAAGCACAGCCGCACCCCAAAGACAGGCACAAGATCGACGGGGATGAAGAGCCGCACGACGAACCCGGCGATTCAGACACTGCCACAGTGACATGGGAGGTTGAGATGCTGCATCCGGACACGATGAAGCACTTCAGGTTGTTTAGACAGCCGTTCGGACCGAATGACGTGACCAGCGAACAGGATATCTACATGTCCGATGAGCACTGCTACATAGAGGCGGCGATGATGGACGCGGCCTTCAACGTGGGATTCATCGCGATCGTGGGTGAAGTCCAGAGCGGCAAGTCAGTCATCCGAAAAAAGGTCATGGAGAACCTCAAGCGTGAGGGAAGCGTGGCCGTGATCCACCCCCGCAGCAGGAGGATAAACGCCGATGAAAAACCACAATCCCGCGTTACCCCCAGCAGCCTCTGCGATGCCATCATCATGGGCATCTCGGATCAAAAGCCGCAGGTGAGGACGGAGCACAAAGTCCAGCAGCTTGAAAACCTTCTCATCTCCCGTGCAAACCAGGGCTACAAGCACGTTTTGATTATTGAGGAGGCGCAGAATCTGTCCCCGGTCACGCTGAAGTATCTGAAACAGTTCTATGAGATCGAGGACGGTTTCAAGAAACTCCTCGGCATCATCCTCATCGGACAGCCGGAGCTTAAGGACATGCTGGACGAAACCAGACACGTAGACATAAGGGAGGTGATCCGCCGGATCCAGATCGTAGAGATCAAAGGTCTGGACAATAATCTCCGGGATTACTTGGCGTTCAAGTTCAAAAGGATCGGCGCGAAGGTGGAAGACATCTTCGAGGAAAGCGCCTTTGAGGCTCTCGCTAAGCGGCTCACCGTCGAGGATTACAAGAAGCGGAAGATCTCGCACGCATACCCCGGCCTCGTCAATTCCTATGTGACCAGGGCCATGAATCTTGTCTGCGAGTTGGGAGGGACGAAGGTCACCGAGGAGGTGATCTATGGCATCTAAGGCGGTTCGCGACGGCAGGCAACCAATCACCCGCGGGCAGATCAGTGCCATCCATACCCTCAAGACACGACTCGGCATGGATGAGGAGAGCTATCGGGCACTGCTGCAGGAGTTTGGCGGAGTGGAGAGCAGCAAGGAGCTTTCGTGGTTCCAGGCGGATGAGCTGATTGACGAGATGAAGCGCAAGGCGGGCCAGAAGCCCCAGGTCAATCACAAGGGAAAGCGGCACAGAAGCCTTGAAGGCCGTGCCGGTATGGCTACCCCGGCGCAGTTGCGAAAGATCGAAGCCGTGTGGGCCGAGGTTAGCAGGGTTGAGGATCCGGAAGAGCGGGCGAAGGCGCTCCGCTCGTTTGTGGGAAAAATAGCACAGGTGTCGGACCTGCGGTTTCTGGACCGGCGGGGCGTGGCAAAGGTGATTGCAGCCCTGACCGCCATGCAGAAACGGCGCGGACTGGCATAACAAACCAGTGAAAGGAGAGGAGAGCATGAAGACCATCAGGAGAATGTTTGAGGCGGCAAAGGCAATCGGCGTGGCATGGATGCACCGGCGGAGGGCTGCGGACCGGGCGGCCGGCAACGCGTACCGTATCGCCATGAATGGCTGTCGGCATTAGGGAGGGCACGGACATGGAGAGGATCGGAGATGCGATTGATGAGCTGACCGCCGCGCGAGCCATGTTTTCTTTCATGGCCCAGGCGCTACACAGCTTAAATGAAATGCCCGATAGCAACTTAACCGAACAAGAGTCTTTCGGAATGCACGAGCTTTTCTTTCAACTCATGGCCAAGTTTGATGCAGTTCAGAAAATCCTGGAAGAAACACTGGAGGCAGAGACACTGAAATCAAGGAGGGCAACGAAATGACAGTTTCTCGTATGTGCGGGGTGGTTCCTCAGCCCGTAATGGAACAGGTGGTGTCAGCTGCTCCTGCGAATGGCACAAATCTGCGCGAGGCGCTCATCAATTGGCGTAATGCATGGCAAGACGCGTGTGATGGTGTTGTCTCGGCTCCTGCTGGCAAGGGATTTGAAGACCACCGCGCTTGCTATGATTTGGCCGCCGCACTGGCGGAAAGCCTTATTGCCGAAGGGAGTGGAAGTGATGACGAGGGATGAAATTCTGGAGGAACTGGAAGAGGCTTGCGCAATGATCACTTTCACGAAAGAGGCCATGCAATCGATATATGAGGTTGGCCGTATCTCCGACAAGCATGTCCCCGCTGGTCTTTTCTCTATGCTCCACTCCATTACGTGCAAAGTGCACGACGCGATGTACCATCTCGAATGCCTCGAAAATCCCCCAGTAACGGACGGATAGAACGGAGATGAACACAGCGGGTTAACGGGGCTAGAAGGCTTTGCTGAAAAGGTTCAGAACTGCCCGACACCGGCCACAAGCGCTGCGCCGTAGCCTGATTTCGCCTGTTTGAACTGTAGCCGGCGAGAGGAATGAAGAATTTCGATTTTGAGCGGTCGCAGGATGCAGGGTCTGTCCGTCCGTCGAATAATCCCTTGACACCCTGTTATAAACAAAATTTCGCGCTCTGGGAGGTTTTTTGAAGTGAGTCAGAACGGGGGAAAGGTCGGAAGTGACGTGGTGAATGAAACGATAACCATTCCCCGGGCGAAGTACGATGGCCTCCTTGCGACAATCAAACGGCAGAAGGAGGAAGTCGAAGCGCTGGAATATCGGATCAAGACTCTTTTGACGGAAGGCGAATGATCATGCACATGACGGCGGCCATCGACACCTGGCTTGGACAGCACGCGGGGTACTGCAACCGCTACGGCGCCCGGATCACCGAAGCCGTTTGCAACGCCAATCGCGAGAAAACCAGCGATTCACGTTGTTTCGGCTGCGGTGGTCTGGAGCCGGAAGCGCGGGAACTTGAAAGGCATGAACCGATAGTTTTCTTCAGCGAGGAAGAGGAGATCGAGCCGGCACCGGTTGTTGATCCGGATGAGGGAGACGATCTTCTCGATCTCTCCGAGATCGACCTTGATCCTGAAGAGGATGAACTGAGCACGCTTCAGCACACGCTCCTTGGGCTTCTGGGAAACGACGAGCCCGAGCTTGAACTTCCGCCGCTTCCCAAGAAGCCTGCAAAAAGGCGAGTGGCCGTATTCACCGGCCGCTGCCAGCGCTGCGGCGGCTACATGGTCAACGATCCGGAGCGGCAATATTCCGAAAATGACGATGAAGTGTACCGTTGCTTCTGCTGTGGCTGGCGAACCTCTCCCGG
The DNA here is from genome assembly GCF_017338855.1 of Geobacter benzoatilyticus. Lineage (NCBI taxonomy): Bacteria > Pseudomonadati > Thermodesulfobacteriota > Desulfuromonadia > Geobacterales > Geobacteraceae > Geobacter > Geobacter benzoatilyticus. Next base: position 2,656,007 of record NZ_CP071382.1, on the reverse strand, counting down.
CTACATGTGGAACTTGCAGAACATTGCGCAGGGAAAGGGGAAGAAATGACCAAAGGCAAATCGTTTGCCGAGCGGAGCATCATCCAGGCTGAGAACACCTTGAAGGCATCGTTGGCGGCATTGGGTCTCCCTGTCAGGGGAAGCTATCCCCCTGGTGAGGTCTGCGCCATCCTCGGCATCGGCGATCGCACCTTCTGGTCCCTCGTTAATGGTTTCGAGAAAGACGAAGACGGCAGGATCAGGACGCCGGACAAGCTCGACAGCTTCATCCTGCGGACCAACCGACGGGTTGCCTACCTGGAGATTGTTGATTTCATCAGGCGCAACAACAGTTATCACCGCAGGGCCGGCAGCGGGATTCCGGCGGCCACCACCGGGGAGGCACCGGGGAGGAGCGTGAATGAATAACGGTAGGTCTTTGGCCGAACAGAGCATCATCCGCGCTGAGAACACCCTGAAAGCGGCCCTGGCAGCTCTGGAACTGCCAATCAGGGGAAGCTACCGGCCGGGGGAGGTCTGCGCCATTCTCGGCATTGGTGAATCTACATTCTGGCGTCTGCTTGCCCGCTACGAACGCGACGAGCGTGGCAACCTGCACCAGCCCGACTGCCTTGTCAGCTTCACCTTGGCTAATAACAGACGGGTCTCCTACCTGGAGCTTGTCAATTTCATCAGGCGCAATGAGGATTACCACCGTAAGACGAATGGGAAATCGGACAACGGAGAATGAGATGCTGGAGCAGATAAAAGAGCGGATCTTCACTTTCGGTGTAAAAAACCGAGCTTACCATGTCACGAGGTCTGAACACTCAGTTGGCAAAGATAGAGGTTTCAAAGCTCGTTACTTTCTGACCAGGGTGACCCGTCCCAGTTGGATGGTGGTCAGGATACGGATCTCTGCTGCGGACAAGGACTATCTTGCCGAGAATGACAACGCCGCAAGGGTCGCCATGAGCGAAAAACTGATAACCGAACAGTTGTGCCAGAATTGCCGAAGGGATAAGGCGCGCGAACCACCGACGTCCGAGCACCAAGAAAGTCAAAACCACACGTCAAATCTGCTTTGAACAGACCCCACGAAGGGAGAAACAGCGAATGGAAAATCAGAACTTGGAGAAATTGGGACGGCTTACATGCGCCACATTGCTGAAATCCGAACTTGCAGTGAGCCAGTTGCCGGCAGCAGTGCAGGATAAACTGTCCAAGCAGTTTTCCGGCAAAATCTTTGAACTGGAAACGTTGCAGAGCGCTATCAGAATGGAGAAAGAGATGCTTGATCGTCTTATGGGTTCCGGCACAGTACAGAGCGCCGGGCAGGTACGGGTTGTCAGGGATAGTGGCGAAAAACTGCAGGCAGCGTTCGATAAGATGTTTGACGTGCGGGTCTGCGATAATTTGCGCGATGTATCGGGCTTCACGAGTCTGCGCGCTGCCTATGTAGAGATGACCGGTGATTCTGATGTGACCGGGGTTCTCAACCCGCAGCAACTCAAACGGATGCAGGCCGCTTACGGTGATGCTACATTCGCCTACGTGCTGGGTAATACCCTCTATCGCCGACTCACTAACGACTATCGCGAGTGGACCGATTACGGCGTTTCCCGTTTAGTCGGGAACAACATCCGCAACGCCCGCGACTTCCGCACCCTTGAAAGCGTCCGCATCGGATATTACGGGGATATCCCCACCGTCAACACTGATAACGAGGATTATCCGGACCTTGGCGAGGTTGGCGACGAGAAAGTCGAGTATGCCCTCCAGGAGCGCGGCGGGATCATCACCATTAACCGCCGCATGATCCTGAATGACGATGTCCGCGTCATCCAGCGGATCATAAATCGGCTGCCACGCGCCGCCCGTCGTACCGTGGCAAAGAAAGTTTGGACTCCCTTCATTACCAATGCCGTCTACAAGGGCGATAATAAGGCAATCTTCCACACTGATCACGGCAACCTTGGTTCCACCGCTTACGGCATTGCTGCTGCCGAAGCAGCCCGCACCGCTATGTTTAAACAGACCGAACCGGATTCACTCGAAGCCCTCGGCTTGCGGCCGGTGACAGTTTCCTTCCCCTCCGATCTGCGCGGTCTGGTTACCAATGTCAACAACTTCAATCCCCAAGCGGTATCTGTCGAAAACGGCAACTCCATGTTCGGCTACTTCAAACAGGAGGGGCTTCTCGAAAACCCCTTCCAGACCGACCCCACAGACTGGTTTTTCTTCGCCGATCCCAACGAGGTGGAAATTGTGGAACTCGCCTTCCTTAACGGGCAGCAGGAACCTGTTATGACAGTGGCTGACAACCCGACATCTGGCGGGCAGATGTTTGCCGGCGGTCGCATCCAGTACCGCATCACCCACGATTTTGAGTCTGAGGTTGTCGATTATCGCGGCACCTTCAAAGCTACCGTGGCCTGATAGACAACCGGTAAGAATTGCCCTGGCCGAGATAGGCAGACCATAGGCCTGGGCATTGCTCATCCTCTCCTGATGGTGAGCCTCCTTGCCAATGGTCTGCCAGGGGCGCCGCCCGGAGAGACCCCGGCTACGTGCCGCTAATCCGGGCAACAATCTAAGGGTAAATCGGTAACTAAAAAGGCAGTAATTGGGAGGCATCCAATGGAAAACCGCGTTCAAGTCATATTTGAAGCCCTCAACCGGACCAAAACTACGTTCAATGAGCTATTGAAGGACACCGACAATTTCCGGCTGAAGGCGTCGGAGTTGGACAGCTTCCTTAAACAGGGTATCGGCTTTGGCATGTTTTATGGCCTTATCAATGAGGGGAAAAAAGCTATTGATACGAACGAGCAGGTTCAGAACTCGGTCAGGGGACTGGCAGCCGTGGCCCGCTACTCCGGTGAAGATATCGGCAAATCCCTTGATGTTTCGATGAAACTTGCATCAGACGGCCTCATAAATGTGCAGGAAGCCTCCCAGTCGCTCCAGAACCTTCTCTCCAGGGGCTATTCTCTGGAAGAATCTGTAAATATCCTCAATCGCCTGAAGGACGCGGCCGCGTTCAACCGTCAGTCTCACCTCTCGATGGGGGAAGCGGTAACGAGCGCCACCGAGGGCCTCAAAAACGAAAACAGCATCCTCGTGGACAATGCCGGAGTCACCAAAAACGTCAGCGTTATGTGGAAAGAGTATGCAAAGGAGCATGGCATCAGCGTTGACAAGCTGACCCTGGCTCAGAAGCGCCAGGCCGAATACAACGGTATCATGAAGGAAACCGAAGCTCAGGTGGGCAACGCCAAGCTCGCCATCGAGGGCATCACCGGTGCCAAAACCAAGATGCGTGAAGAAGTGTTCAAACTCCGTAACGCCTTGGGAGAAGGAGAATCAGGCCTGTTTATCGTTATGGCAAAGGGGATTGCATGGGCGCTGGACAACCTGCGCTCTTTCCTCGGGATGATTGAGATCACCGGCCTCAGTTATGGTAACTGGGCTGCTAAAATCGGTGCGACTCTTGACTGGATGAAGGGGGGCTTTTCGGGCGGTTTCGCGGGGTTAAAAGAAGAATTTGTCACTTTTGACAAGTATTTCGATGAACAGGTTAACAAGATTGTAAGGAAGTGGGATGGAGAAATAAGCGTCCCCGATATAGGCAAAGATAACGGTAAGCGTCGTCAGGATTCTAAGGGGGGCGCTAGCAACGATGCCGCCAAGGCCAAAAAACAGGCTGAAGACTGGGCCACCGTAGCCGCCGGGCTTAAAGCCGACCTGGCCAAGATCGGGCTCGACGATCTGGATCAGAAGCTCTCCGACCTGAACGCCAAGGCCGAGGAACTGCGCAAGAAGCCAAAGAGCGACAAGGGACTTATCGGTGAATGGCTCACCGGTATGTCGAGCCAGGCCATTGACGACGAAATCAAAAAACTCGACGACGAGATCGCCGCCCTGGAAGAAAAACGAGCGGAAGGCGAAGCTGAATGGGAAGAGGCCCTGAAACGCCGGGCCGCAGCGGCCCAGTCCGCCCGTGAGGCGGAGATCGACTATCAGCTCTCCATTATCACCACCCAAGAGAAATTCCTCCAGATGGGCCGGGGTGAGGCCACCGAGCAGCGCCTCGCCCTCACACAAAAGCTTCTCGCCTCCCAGGTGGCCTTTGCCGCCGGTATCGACCGGCTCGCCGACCCCACCGGCTGGCTGACCCAGCAAAAGGCAATCCAGGATACCCGCGACCGGCTCCTGGAACTGCAATTCCAGATGCAGGAGCAAACCGGCTCCCTGGCCGATGGGCTTGGTTACGGGTTCCAGAAGTTCATCCAGGATGCCCAGACGCTGTTCCAACAGGGGTCATCCCTAGCGGAACAGACCGCCCGAGGCATGGAGGGGGCGTTCTCCACCTTCTTCTTCGACGCCATGACCGGCAAGCTGGAAAGCCTGTGGGATTACATCCGTGGCTTCCTGGAGTCCGTCGCCAAGGCCGTGGCCGAGGTAATGGCCCAGGTGGTGGCGCAGCAGATGATCGGCGCGGCCATCGGCGGCGCTTCGGGGCTCGAATTCATCAACGCCGGGCCGCAGACGATGCTGTTTCACGAGGGGGGGCTCGTGCCCCGGTTCCATTTCGGCGGATTAGCCGCCGACGAAGTCCCGGCCATCCTCCAAACCAAGGAGCGCGTACTCTCCCGCGAGCAGAACGCCCTGTTCGAGCGTTTTGCCAACAAGGCCGAAGGGACAGGTGACGTCAATATCACTCTTATAAACCAGACCGGCCAGCCGCTCAAAGCCACGGCTCTCCCGTTACGACAGTCGATGCGCGGTTTAGTGCGAGAAATTTCCTTGGAACTGGCTGACACTGATCCAACTTACAGAAGCAGGTTTAACATTAGCTGAGTGATAAGGAGAATTCAGCTATGGCCAAAGTAATCGGCTTACCGCACAGGGTAACGGTTCGGCAAGAGCGCGTGGACGAAGAAGTGCTCAGACGGCTTGAGCATATTGAACCGGAAATCAGGGAAGATCTTGCCCGGTTCGTCGAACAAATAAGCGCCACAATGGGAGAATTCCATTTCGAGTTTAACCTAGCCGAGCATCCTTATAATGAGTTGATCCAGTCCGTATGCATGCAGATTGTCAGCGGGTACACGGTCCAAATATCGTGGATACTGAAGATGTTGGTCGATTACAAAATTGAGGATCTCAGGCGGGCAAGGGAGTTGTGAGACGCGCCATCGCAAAGAAAGGCATTAAGGGTGTCCACATATTCGAAGAAGCATTAAATCAGAACATGGGTGAGATAGGCGCGATATTTAAAAAGGCCGGTTTCGATATTACGACGAAGTTGAGCGAGTAAGCTGGAAAATCAATACCGATGAATTATGGGGCGGGGAAATCCGCCCTTTTCTTTTGCCGAATCAAAACATAATTGACCCCGTCAAGCGTTTTGAAGGGTTGAGTTATGACGATTTTGGTGCCAGAGTTATGACATCGCCGCTCATATAAACCCGACCGGGGTTCTCCATCCCCAAGGGAACGATAATACAATAGCGCAAATTTGCTGCCGGTTCGCGGTTGATTTTTGACTTCATGTGCGGGTAGTATGAAAGTCGATTTCGGCCCGGTTCGAAGCGGCCGGTATTTTCCCCACAACAAAGCACCCTCAATTTTAAATCCACGAAGGTTTGATCATCATGCTCCACCGTTTGCTGCTTGCCACAATGCTTACTCTATGCCTCGCGTTTTCCGCTTCATCCCAAAACATACCCCATCCACTGGACGAGAAGCTCGAAAAGGCTGCCCAGAGGCTAAAAGCCAAAGATTACCGCGGAGCACGCGAAAATGCCCGCACCGCTGACGACGCACCGGAGAAGTATCTGATTGCCGGTGTTTCCGCCTACCGGCTGGAAGATTGGGCCGAAGCGGCCGATTTACTGGGCAAGGCGGCCAAGGAACTGCCTCTTCTCGCCGACTATTCTCTCTCCTGGCAGGCCGATGCCCTCTACCGGGCCAGCCGGTATGAAGAGTCCATAGAAGTACTTAAAACACTGATTCGCGAATGGCCGGAAAGCGCTTTCATCCGCACGGCGAAACTGCTCTATGCCGACAACCTCTTTGCCCTCAAAAATTTTAAAGATGCAAAAGCCTCTTACATCCGCTTCGTTGAAATCTATCCTTCGGGCAGAGACTCCCTGACCGCCGTCTACCAGGCAGCCCGCTGCCGGGAGGGGCTCGGCGAGGAGGAAAAAGCCGTCCAGGAATTGCGGAGCCTCTGGCTGTCCTATCCCGCCTCACCGGTTGCAGAGGATGCGGAAGAAAAAATGCGCGAACTGGCAAGCAAGGGATTTCCTGCCGCCCCATACACCGCCGACGAACTTTTCAAGCGGGCCGGCACCCTCTACAATCTCGGCCGCTACCAGCAAGCCGTCAAAGCCTTTGACGCGATCCCCCTTGCCAATCAACCGGCAGAATTCATCGCCCGCCTCACCCTCAACAGCGGCCAGGCCCTCTACAAAGCCCGGCACTTCACTGATGCCGAACGTACTTTCGCCCGACTTGCGGGACAGGAATTGCCGCAGGACCTTGCCGACAAGGTGTATTTCTGGCATGCCAAGGCCCTGGAACGGATCGGCAAAAGCGACGAAGGCTTCAGTACTTATCTCAGGATAGCCGAGAAATCCCCCCGTGGCGACCTGGCCGACGATGCACTCCTGGAAGCGGCATTCATTCGCAAGTTCCAGGGGCGATACCAGGAACAGTACACCCTTCTCGACCGGCTGCTATCGTCAACAACCAATTCCGGACTGAGGCAACGGGCCACATGGGAAGCGGCCTGGGCTCTCTACAATGTTAAAGATTTCGCGAAAGCAGCCGATTTTTTCAGAGCTCTGCACGATTCAACTGATTATCGGGAACGCGCCGTTTACTGGCATGCCCGGGCCCTGGAAGCAGCCGGTGACAAGGAAGGGGCAACCGCATCATTCGCAAAAGTCATAGAAGAGTTCCCCCTTACCTTCTATGGCTACCAGGCCCGTGCAGCGATGAATATCGGCGAAGAGCCGCCATCCATCACACCTGAACCACCCCTGTCGTCCCTGCCGATACCTCCGGGCTTCGAGCGGATCAAGCTTTTGATAAGCGTCGGGCTCCACGACGAGGCCAGAAAGGAACTTTTCGCCATCAGGAAGAGAAACGGCCTTAAAGAGAAGACCCTTCTCGGCGTGGCCCGCCTGTATCTTGAAATGGGTGACTATAACTCGGCAGGCGCCATTTACCGGGGCCATGTCCCCCGCAGGATCGACGGAGATTCCATCACTCAATGGGGACTCATCTATCCCCAGGCCTTCCGGGAAACCGTGGCACGCCAGGCTGCCGGACAAAAGGTCCCCCTGGAGCTTGTCTATGCCATCATCAAGGCAGAGAGCAGCTTTTCGCCGACCGTCGTCTCCCCTGCCGGAGCCGTGGGGCTCATGCAGCTCATGCCTTCCACCGCCAAGGGGATGGTAACGGGAGAAAACGGCACCGGCGCCATCGCCACCCGCCTGACGGACCCCGAATTCAACGTAAGCCTTGGAGTGCGCCACCTGAAATGGCTGCTGGATCAGTACAACGGCGACACCGTTGCCGCCGTTGCCGCATACAACGCAGGCTCCACTCCCGTCGACCGTTGGCGTCGCAACCTTTCGTATCAGCGCAACGATGAGTTCATCGAAAATATACCCTATTACGAAACCAGGGAATATGTGAAAAAAGTATTCACCGGCACCCAACTCTACCGCACCCTCTATCCGGCACATCCCGACAAAGAAGCACAGCGGATGACAGGTGGCAGGGAGGACAATCTGCTGAATGCCCTGCTTGACAGAGGCACCGACAAGCAGGGAGAAGCAACGATTACCGCTTCACCGTCTCCATAATATTCTCTCGATTTTTCCCAAGTTACCGAAGTTGTCTTTATCGGTGTGCACCTCTCAAGAATCAGCTCACAAACCGGAGGATTCTCCATGCAGGAACACCAGAAACCGCCAATATGCCAGGCGATATTACGCATGCTGCTGTTCGGAGCGGCAACAGTTCTGTCCCTTTCGGCAACGGCAAATGCCGAAACTCTTTCCCTTAATGAATGCCTGAGCAGGGCCGCCACGGGCAACTACTCCCTGACCGTAACTGCCCATGACACCCGGATTGCCGCAGAGGATATCACCCAGGCCAAAAGCGGCTATCTTCCCAAACTTGATATCCAGGGGGGGTACACTCTGCAAGCAGCCCCCCAGGCCGTCGCCATCAGGGGCCAGGAGGCCGAAACCCAGGACGCGAACTTCGGATTCTTCGGTCTCTCCGCCACCCAGACCATCTACGACTTCGGCCGCACCTCATCCCGCACCCGACGGGCGTCACTCCTCAAGGACGCCGTTGACAGCACCTACCATGCCAGTGAACAGGATGTTTTCATGCAGGTGGTCGAGGCCTATTACGGCATTCTCGAAGCGCGGAAAATCATCGGGGCAGCCGACGAGGAGGTGATTCAAAGATCCGATCACCTGCGGATAGCCACAAACCTCTACGAACAGGGGGTAGTAACGCGCAACGACCTCCTCCAGGCAGAAGTCAAGCTGGCCGACAGCCGCCAGAAAAGGCTGGCCGCGGCAAATCTTGCTGAAAACCGCTGGCTCTATCTCAACTACCTGACCGGCAGCCCCCTCCCCTTCCGGGCTGATCTTGAGGAAAAGAATCCCCTTGATGCCCTTCCGGACGGAAATGCCGCCGAACAAAAGGCCTTGGCGAACCGTCCCGAACTTGTGTCCCAAGCCAAGATAGTTGAGGCGGGTGAAGCGGAAGTGTCCGCATCCCGTTCCAACTACTACCCTGAGCTTTTTGCCAAGGGGAGTATCGACTATGTGGAGAACAGCAAGGTGCGGGAACAGGCCATCTACGCCGCCACCGTGGGGGTGCGCTTAAATCTTTTCGACGGTTTAACCACCACTTCGCGACTCCGTCAGTCCACGGCGGACCTGATGAAGCAACGGGATAATCTGCGCCTTGCCCGAGAGCAGATCCGACTGGAACTGGCAACGGCCATCAATGATGCCCGCGTTGCCGCCGAGCAGATCCGGACGGTGGAAACGGCAATCCGCCAGGGGGAAGAGAACCTGCGCATCAACCGGGACCGGTATCAGGCCCAGGTGGGGACGGCAACCGACGTCATTGACGCCCAAACGCTCCTCACTCAGATCAGGACCGATTATTTCCGGGCTGTATTCAACTACCAGGTTGCAACGGCCAGAGTCAAAAAAGCGATGGGGGAACTGTAGGAATGAGTCTGGAAGGATCTACGGAAGATACACAGGGGGAAAACACCGCCGTGACGGAAGCCGGAGAAAACAACCCGCAGAATAAACGGCGGGGCGGCGGGCGTAAAAGGGCCGGAGTCATCCTTATCCTGATTATTGCCGTCTGCCTCTTGGCCGGATTGCGCTGGCTCGTCAGAAGCAAAACCCACATTACGACAGACAATGCGTTCATCGAAGCACACATCCACCCTGTGTCGCCCCGTGTTCCGGGCACTGTGACCACCGTCTACGTACATGACAACCAGCTGGTAAAAAAGGGAGAGCCTCTCGTGGAGCTCGACCCTTCCGACTATGATGTGCGTGTTCAGGTGGCGGCGGCCGATCTGGACATGGCGCGGAACGAGACTTCCGGCGACTACGCCCAGGTGGAAGCAGCACGGGCCCTGGTTGCCCATGGGAGGGCGGGGCTCGATCAAGCAGAGCTTGATCTCAAAAGGGGCAGCGCACTCTTTGCCAAGGAAGTCATTCCCCGTGAGCAGATCGACCGGCTCGAGACAGCCCGCAGAGTGGCGGCAGCCCAGCTTCGCGAGGCCGAGGAAGGGGTACGCAAGGCCCAGGCCCAATTGGGACTTGCCGGAAGCGGCGGCAAGGAGGCACGGGTCGCCCAGCGCGAGGCAAAGCTGCGCGAGGCAGCCCTCAGTCTCTCCTACACGAAGATTGTCTCCCCTGCCAACGGCTACGTGACCCGCAAGTCTGTTGAACCGGGCACGACAATCCAGCCCGGGCAGCCTCTCATGGCCGTGGTTGCCCTCGACGATGCCTGGGTAACGGCCAACTACAAGGAAAGCCAGCTTTCCCACATGAAACCGGGACAGCGGGTGACATTCATCGTGGATGCCTACCCTTCCCGCACCTTCACCGGCAGAGTGGAAAGCATCATGGCGGGGACAGGCGCAGCCTTCTCGCTGCTTCCCCCCGAAAACGCCACCGGCAACTACGTAAAAGTGGTGCAGCGGGTGCCGGTAAAAATCGTGGTCGATCCCGAGAGCGACCCGCAACACCTGCTTCGGGTAGGGATGAGCGTAGTCCCAACCGTAATGGTTGAGCGGAAAATCGGCGAAATCCTCAAGGATTTCTTACCCTTCTAGGATTTATCTTGGATACGCCGGTAAAGGAAATCAACAAGTGGATTATCACACTCACCGTGATGCTCCCGACTATCATGGAAATCGTGGACACGTCCGTGGCCAACGTGGCGCTCCCGCACATGCAGGGGAGCCTCAACGCAGGCACCGACGAAGTTACGTGGGTCCTGACCTCCTACATGGTGAGCAACGCCGTGGTGCTTCCCATGACCGGCTGGCTCGCCCGCGTTTTCGGCAGAAAGCGCTTCCTCATCACCTGCATAACGCTCTTCACCCTCGCCTCACTCCTCTGCGGCGCCGCCCCGAACCTGCCGTTACTGATATTCTTCCGCATTCTCCAGGGAGCGGCAGGAGGCGCCCTCATCCCCAGCAGCCAGGCAATCCTCCTGGAGACATTCCCTCCCCATGAGAGGGGAATGGCCAACGCCATCTTCGGCATCGGGGCCATGTTCGGACCGATCATCGGTCCGGCGCTCGGCGGCTGGATCACCGACAACCTCAACTGGCGCTGGATATTCTACATCAACATCCCCATCGGCATCATTGCCGTCATTATGGCCAATTACTTCATTTTCGACCCGCCGTACCTGCGCCGGGCAAAAGTAGCCATCGACTGGTGGGGGCTGAGCTTGCTGATCATCGGCCTGGGAGCTCTCCAGATAGTCCTCGACAAGGGGCAGCAGGATGACTGGTTCAACTCCTCTTTCATTATTACCTGCGCCATACTCTCGGCTGCGGCACTGCTGGCGCTCATTTACATCGAGCTGAAGCATGAGCACCCCATCGTCAACCTGCGCCTCTTCCAAAACGTCTCATTTTCAGCCGGAAATTTCGTTCTGTTCATGATCGGCTTCGGGCTCTACGGTTCCATCGTGCTCCTCCCCCTCTTCCTCCAGACCCTGATGGGATACGATGCCACCCTTGCCGGGATGGTCCTGGCGCCGGGCGGTGTCGCGACACTCATCACCATGCCCTTTGTCGGGGTAATCATCTCCAAATATGACGGGAGGAAAGTGGTGCTGGCGGGGCTCATCATCAGCGCATGGGCCATGTTTCAGATGCGGGGATTCACGCTGGAGGCAGGTTACTGGGACTTTGTCTGGCCGCGGGTAATACTGGGCGTGGGGCTCGCCATGCTGTTTGTACCCCTGTCGACACTCACCCTCGGCTCCATTCCGAAGGAGGAAATGGGCAATGCCACCGGTTTGTACAATCTTTTGCGCACGGTCGGCGGCAGCGTCGGCATTGCCGTCTGCGCGACGCTCCTCTCCCGCTACCATCAATTCTATCAGAACGTACTTGTGGACAGCGTCTCGCCATACAATCCAGTTGCCAGGCAACAACTGGAGCAACTGAAACAGGGCTTCATGCTCCGGGGCATTGATGCCGTGAGCGCCGACAAGGCATCATTGGCGGCCATCTATGGCATAGTTCAGCGCCAGGCGGGAATGCTCGCCTACAACCATATTTTCTGGATTGTGGGATTAACGTTTCTGGGGGTAATGCCGTTCCTGCTCCTGCTGAAGAGGCAGAAAACAGCCGCAGATTCTGAAGGTGTTCACTAGCGGTTGTTATGGCGAGGAAGAAGAGTCGGTGAGAATCTCGTCCCGCAGCTCATTCACATCATCGGGCCGAGGCGGAAAATGTGCCGCAAGTTCAACACCGCACGCAGAAATTACCGCAACGAGAGCATCGCAGGCACGCCCCTGCCGGAGGCCATCGGCAAGCTCGGAGGCAAGCTTTCGCCAGAAATCGGGCGAAATTTTCTCGTTGATCCCCCGGTCGCCCAAGATCCAGACCTTATGTTCCAGAAGGGATATGAAAATGAGAATGCCGGTTTCCCCTCTAGTCCGGTAGAGACCTTTCTCGTAAAATGCCCTTACCGCCCTTTCCCGCACCGTTTCGGCAAGCCGTAGGCGGCCGGCAAAGGGGAGTTTGAGACGCGGCACGAGCCTGAAGAGATACCGGCAGGGGAAATAAAACAGCACCACAAGGGGGATGTACGACCAGATGGTCACATGGTGGACCGCCACGGCAACGATGACCGACAAAAGCCCGGACAGAAGCATGGCGCCGAGGATATCCGCCTCTCGATAGCTATCGCTGGCATCCACCACCATGGTGGCAATTTCGCCGGAAGTCCCGCGTTCCGACTCTGCCACTGCGGCACGGATCCGCTCCCGTTCCCCAGGGGTGAAAAAATCATCCGCCTTATTCACGCATTCCCCCCCACGCCGAAATCACCAGTCACCCGACGCTCCTCCACCGCCAAATCCGCCACCGCCACCAGAAAAACCTCCCCCGCCCGATGACCAGCCGCCGCCGAACCCTCCACCGAAACCGCCGCCGTAGGTGGTGCCGCCCCAATGGCCGCCTCCCCCTCCTCCTCCACTGCCAAAGAGAAAGGCCAGGAAGATGCCGAGCAAAAATCCGGCAACACCTAATCCCGCGAGAATCGCCAGTCCCAGGCCGGGAAAGGTGAGCGCGGCCACTATCGGCAACCCTGCTGCCCCGGCAAGGCCGCCGAGCAGGCGCGAAAAAGCCCCCATGAAAACGCACGCGACACCGAGGAAAAAGAGGAGCCCCGCCACCGGCGGCGCGCTCTTTCGCCCCTGCCGGAGATCGCGCGGCGTGGCGGCGTACTCCCCCTTCACCGTGGCCATGATGGCAGAGACGCCGGCCATGACGCCGCCGTCAAAATCTCCCTGTCGGAAACGGGGGGTAATCTCCCCCCGGATGATGCGTCCCGAAACGAGGTCGGTGAGTGTTCCCTCAAGCCCTCGGCCAACCTCTATCCTCACCTTGCGTTCAGCTTTCGCCACCAGAAGGATTGCCCCATTGTCCTTCCCCTTCTGGCCAATCTGCCATGCCTCCGCAACCCGGATGGAAAACGACTCAAGATCATCGCCGTCCAGGGAAGGCACCGTGAGGACCACGATCTGGGTCGAGTCGCTCTGCTCGAATCCGGCAAGGGTCTGCTCAAGCTGGCTTACCGTGCCGGCAGAGAGCACGCCGGCGTAGTCATTCACATATCCACGCAAAGGCGGCACGTCGAGGGCCGACACAAGCGCCGGGATCAGGAGCAGGAATATGGCAAGGAGAAGGCGTTTCATTCAGGGCACGGTTAGAACTTCACCTTGGGCGCCGCCTTTGCCCCCTCTTCAGCCTTGAAGGGCTCCTTCCGCTCCAAGTGCAGCAGGAAGTTGTTTGTTAGGTTATTGGGGAAACTGCGGATGCTGGTATTGAAGTCCTGGACCGCCTTGTTGTACCGGGTACGGGCCACGTTGATCCGGTTCTCGGTCCCCTCCAGCTGGTTCTGGAGATCGAGGAAATTCTGGTTCGCCTTGAGGTCGGGATAGCGCTCCACAACCACCATCAGCCGGGAAAGGGCGCTGGAAAGCTCCCCCTGGGCCTGCTGGAATTTGGCGAACGTTTCGGGGTTGTTGAGCGTATCCTTCGTCACCTGCATGGACCCCACCTTGGCCCGGGCCTCGGTGACAGCCATGAGAGTGTCGGCCTCGTGCTTGGCGTACCCTTTGACAACCTCCACAAGATTTGGAATAAGGTCGGCCCGCCGCTGGTACGCTGCCTCCACATCACCCCAGGAGGCAAAGACCGCCTCTTCCTGGGCCTGCATGACGTTATAGCCGCATCCGGACAGCATCGAAAGCATAACCACTGCAAAAACGAGCTGGACTATTCGTTTCATAAATCCTCCGGTTGAGTAGTTTGTCTCAAAGCATAATCACGATTAACTGCGTTGTCATCCCCGCGGTACAAAAATTTCATTGCGATCAGAATGCCGTTGCAGGCAATGGAAAAACTGTTGGCGACAATGAGTGGAATGTCTCCGATAATGACGCCATAGGCGAGCCACAAAATCATTCCGCAAACAAGGATAACCGGCTGCCAGATGGATATATCGTGCACGCGCTTCGTGCGGTACGCCCTTGCTACCTGGGGCACAACCGCAATGCTTGTCGTCGCGCCGGCCACAAGGCCAAGCATGGTTTCCACGTTCATTGCCCCTTTTTCCCCCTGAATTGGTCCGTGGCCCAATCGATTTGCGTCATCATGCCGCGCATGATGGTTACCTCGCGGTCATCCAGCTCGGCACGGGAAAAAATGCGGCGAAGCGTGCGAATAATGTGGTCAGGGTTCTGGGGATTGAGGAAACCGATTCGCATGAGCGTTCGCTCCATCTGCCCGAAGAATGCCTCTTGAGAAGCGCTTCCGGCAAGGGTACGGGCTTCGCCGGACAGGGTTCCCTCCCCGATACCCGTAAAGAGCTCATAGCAGAAAATGAGCACCGCCTGGGCCAGGTTCAGGGAACCATACTCCGACGAGGTGGGGATAGTGGCATGCCACCGGCAGAGGGAAAGCTCATCGGTGGTGAGACCGCTGTCCTCGCGGCCGAACACGAGCGCTGCACGGTTCCCGGTCAGGTTTGCCCCGATCTTCCGCACGATCTCCTGGGGGCTGAATATCTCCTGGCGGTACTTCCCATGGCGCCGGGTGGTTGCCACGGAAAGCTCCGTATCGGCCAGGGCATCCTCAAGAGATGGAAACACCCTGGTCGTCTCCAGAAGGTCCTTTGCAGAGACGGCAAACTTGAATGCTTCGGGATGGTCAATGGGACACCCCTTCACAATGCGAAGCTCTGACAGGCCCATATTCTTCATGGCCCGGCAGACCATTCCCACATTCCCCGGGCTTTGTGGTTCAACAAGCACAACAGCAATTCTGTCTCTAATCGAAACGTTCATCAAAGTTCTCCAGTATCTGCTTACTGCTCATCACGAGTCGTGCGGCGTCCTTCACGCATTCTTTTTAAACGTGTCCGGGCCGGTTTGCGCCTGAACCAGGCATGGACGAAATGGAAGAGCCACATACCAAAAATCAAGGCGGCAAGAATCCCCAGCAGATGCATCTCGTAGCGGCTCACATCATCCACAAACAGCGAGGCGCTCTTCCCGAAAAAATAACCAGCCAGGGAAAATGCCACCGCCCAGATGAAAGCACTCGCCAGGTTGAGGAAGAGGAAACGTACCGCCGGGAAGGTCGTCATACCGAGAATTATCGGGAGAATGATTCTAAAACCGTAGGTATATCGCGAGACGAATGCGACAAAGGTTCCGTACTTTTCAATGAGCCTCAAGGCTTTACGGAACTTGCGGGCGATAAGGGTGAACATCTTGAGCAGCCACGGCCCCTTCCACCGCCCAAGGTAAAAGTAGAACTGGTCGCCGAGGAACGCGCCCCCCAGAGCCGTTACAATTACTCCGGGTAGTTGCAGGTATCCCTGGAAAGCAAGGAATCCGGCCAGGATAAGCCCGGCCTCGCCCTCAAGGAAAGTCCATAGGAAGAGCACCCAATAGCCGTGTTGTTGCAGATATTCACCGAAAAGATGGTGCATGCAGTCCCCGAGCATGGGCGGAGCAGGCTGTTCCGGGCCGACAAACGAGAAAAGGGCCTCTCAGCCCTTTTCTCGAATATTCAAGCTCCAATCAAGAGCCTTAACGCAACAACTTCAGAAGGTAAATAAACGTTCCACCCACCGAAAGGCCCGAAAAGAGGCCGGCATAATCATGAACTGTTGCGGAGAAGCCGCGGCGTCCCTGGTATAAATCAGGAACCACGCCTCCCAGGTTCTGCATAATAATATTCCAGTCCGCGTCCCAGTTGTAAACCTGGAGGTATAGCTCCGCACCTTTCCAGAGGAAAAGGGCGATAAAGACAATACCAAATCCGATGAACCCCTTGGCGATAACCGAATCGCGGATCTGTACGTAAATCTTTCTGACCATATCGAGGTTTACCAGGGAGAGGAAAACCCAGGTGGTATTCTCAATCATGCTGATGTTACGGAGTACCGTGTACTGGGGCTCGGGATTGATGAAAACAAACACCACCGAAGCGGCAACAACACCCAGAACGGTGAGATATACTGCTGCCTTGCTGCCGCCGAGCTCGAGAGTTCGGCTGAAGATGTAATACTCCTGGAATCCATGGGTCATGACCATAATCGCAATGGTGCCGATGATGTAGTGAATGGCCTCAAGCTGCGTATAAGCGGTCCAAGGCATATCAAGGGCCTTCTCGATCACATAGAGCTGGCTCAGGAAAATCAGGAAGAAGCCCATGGAAATACTGGTCCAGACCCTGGCGTTTCCGATGCTGAAATAGAAGCTGATACATCCCGCCAGGAACCAGAATACTATCTGTACAAGGTCAACCGTGGTGATATCCGCCATTGTTCCCCCACCCTGCTATAAAAATCTTCCGTCAACGGCCACTCATATCCGTTGAGCAATCTCAGTTCTCATGGTATCCAGCATCTCTTTCGTTTTTGAAATACTGGTTAGCAGCTTCGCACCCTTCTCCACTCCGCCCAGGAAAGCACCAGCAAGCGCACTATCCAGCAGAATCTTGCGGCCGCCCCGATCATTAAGCTCCTTCTCAACCAGGGACACACCCATCTTGCCCACATAGGCCTTGGCCACTTCTTTCAGGTCATCTTCCAGTTCCCGGAGCTTATCTTCCTCCTGGTACCGGTCAACAACTTCAGCCTCCCTGCGGATTTTGTCCCGTTCGGACGCAAACCTGCTGCTTGTGGAATCCCAAAGCTTAGCAACGTTAACCATCTCGAGCAGGTCGTAGTGCATCAGCTCATCGACACTTTTCGTGGACAAAATGTCGATTTTAGCACCGGGAAGGCCTGCAATTTTCTGGGATTCGGTTGCTGAAGTTTCAATATCGGTGGAACCATCGTGGAAAAAGCCGAGGGGAGCCCCCTCCTTGTAAAAGATAAGAGCCGTCCGCTCATCGGTGTAAATCCTGAGACAACCGTTGAGCCTCTTGGCTTTCATCTTCTCAAGGAGCCCCTTGACATCTATCAGTTTCAATTCCTGGTTTTCGTAGAGAACATCACCGTGAATCGCGGCATGCAGGCACATCACAAGATCCTTGGAGAGCTTGTAAACACTAAGACTCCCGCCACCGCTGAAAATATCCGAACAGACACCGGCAATCGCCTCAAAACCGGTGAGTTTCTTGCCCCCCTGCTCATGCATGGCACTGATCAGCTTACCAGCTTCAAAGAAGAGAATTGCCAAAGATGAGGGGAAGGTGAAATTGAGGTAACCAGTAAATCCACCCGATCTGAGCTTCTCAAACATGTCAGGAAGCTTCACCTTGGCAGCGGCGATATTTTCATACAGTGGATTTCCCTTGGGAAGAAGGAACATCCCAATCTCCTTGGTCAGAAGTTTTTCACAAAGTAATCGATTTAATGGTGTGAGTCAAAGCTTAAGTACAATTCAATCATATAAAGGTAACCGCGCTATTCGATGTATTTATATACTCCAGAATGCCTCGAACCGCAAGAATCTGGAATCGGAACAAAAAAAGGCCCGAGCCAGCGGCCCGGGCCTTTCCAGTAATCCACGAAGGAAATGAATTAAGCCTTCGCAGCCAATGCCTTATCGTAGCCAAGTTGGAAAGCTTTCCTGTTCAGCTCGATAAAAGCTTCAGGTACACGCGCGAGAACAGCTTTCTCGGCATTTTCCTTGTCAACCACCTCGGTCAGAGCAACCATGGCGCCAAGTGCAACGATATTGGCAACAATCTCACGACCCACTTCATTCTTGGCCGTGTTGATAATCGGGAACGAAACAACCTTGAAATTCCCCTTCGGCTGAGTCTTAACGAGGTCGGAGTCGATGAGCAGAACACCACCCTCTTTCAGGTCATGGGAATACTTGTCACAGGCCTCTTGCGTAAGAGCGAGAAGCGCATCAACACGGGTTGCCTTAGGATAGTCGATAGCTTCATCAGAAATGACAACCTCTGACTTAGATGCACCACCGCGGGCCTCAGGACCATAACTTTGAGACTGTACAGCCTGAATGCCCTGATAAATAGAGGCTGCCTCGGCCATGATTACACCAGCCAGAATCAGGCCCTGACCGCCAGCCCCGGAAAAACGAATCTCATATCTTCCTGCCATCTGTGTAGTCTCCTTTGCAAACAGGGTGATTATTTGGCAGCCTGGGCACGCTGGAGAACCTTCGCGTACTCCTCGCAGTACTCGGGTTTTTCAACCTTATGCAGAACACCCGTAAGAATCTTGCCTTCAAGCTGTTCAGCCGTCATCTTCTCGGCAGCCTTAACCGGTACGGCTACTTCCTTGAGACGGTTCATCATCTCGACAACCGACTTGTACTTGTTGCGGCGTCCGTAGGTAGTCGGGCAGTCATCGAGGATTTCGACAACGGAGAAGCCTTTGTGCTGAATAGCTTCAGCAATGAGCTTGTCGAGCTGTGCAGCATGATATGCAGTACCGCGGGCGACAAAAGTTGCGCCTGCGCCGATGGCAAGCTTGGCAATGTCAAAACCGGGGTCAGGGTTGCCGTAAGGGGTCGTGGATGCCTTTGCACCCGTCGGGGTACAAGGAGAGAACTGGCCGCCAGTCATCCCGTAGATGTAGTTGTTCATGATGATGTAGGTCATGTCGATGTTACGACGGCAGGCATGGATGAAGTGGTTGCCGCCGATAGCCGTACCATCGCCGTCACCACCGCACAGGATAACCGTCATCTCAGGCTTTGCCATCTTGACGCCAGTGGCAAATGCAGCAGCGCGGCCATGGGCCGTGTGCAGCGTACAGCAATCGATATAACCCGGCAGACGTGAAGCGCAGCCGATACCCGAAACAATGGCGGTCTCTTCCTTTTTGAGGTTCAGAGAGTCCATTGCACGGATAAGGCCTTTCATGACAATCCCGTGGCCGCAGCCAGGGCACCATATATGCGGCAGTTTACCGGGACGGATATACTTATCGTAATCAAACGCCATGGTTACTTGACCTCCTTCATCTTATCGAGGATCTGGCCCGGGTTGATCGGCTCACCGTCAACACGGAAAATACCGAGAACCGGAGCATTTCCCTCAATGCACCCTTTTACCAAACCAGTACACATGCCGAGGTTCATTTCCGGAGTAATGAAACCTTTAACCTTCTTGGAGAGCTCCATAAGGCGCTCCTCGGGGAACGGCCAGAAGGTGATGATCCGGAACAGACCGGCCTTGATGCCATTCTTGCGTGCCTCGTTAACGGCGAAACGAGCCGAACGGGAAGTGGAGCCGAAAGCTACGACGATAACATCAGCATCATCGCACATGTACTCTTCCCATTTCATGATGTCAGCTCTATTAGCTTCAACCTTACGAACCTGACGCTCTTCTTCCGCTTGAACGACCTCGGCCTTGGTGGTCGGGAAACCGTCCTGCATCTTGTTGAGACCGGTAACATGGAACTTGTAACCGGAACCGAATGCAGCGAGGGGCGGCACGTCACCGAAGGAAGTGTCGTAGGGCTTGTACTGCTCGGGGGGGACGGAAGGCTTAGTGCGATCAACCACTTCCAGTTCGCCCGGCTCGGGGAATACAATCCGCTCACGCATGTGGGCGACAATTTCGTCAGGCATAATCATAACCGGCGTACGATACTTTTCAGCCAGGTTAAAGGCCCGAACCGTCTCCTCGAAAATTTCCTGAACCGATGCAGGAACAAGGCAAATCGCAGGATGGTCACCGTGGGTTCCCCACTTGGCGCACATTACGTCAGACTGCGAAGGTCCGGTCGGCATACCGGTGGAAGGACCACCGCGCATAACGTTGAAAATTACGGCAGGAACTTCGGAAATGCAGGCATAACCAATGTTTTCCTGCTTGAGGGAGAGGCCGGGACCGGAAGTAGCCGTAAGAACCTTGGCACCGGTCAGGGATGCACCGATAACGGCAGCCATAGCTCCAATCTCGTCTTCCATCTGAATGAACCTCCCACCAACTTTGGGAAGCTCAGCGGACATTACCTCGGCCACCTCAGTGGATGGAGTAATAGGGTAACCGGCGAAAAACCGGCAGCCAGCGTAAAGAGCACCGTGAGCACCGGCCTCGTTACCCTGGAGAAGTGCAACTTTCTTAGCCACGTCAAATACCTCCTCTTGGAATGGTTACGGGGTGACCTTGATAGCGAAATCAGGGCAGCGCAACTCGCACTGCATGCATTTGATGCAGGCTTCGAGGTTCTTCACCCCAACAACGAAACCTTTCATCTCCAGTACCTTTGTAGGGCAAAACTCAACACAGATGTGGCAGCCCTTACAGTACTTCTCAATAATCTCGATAGTCGGAAGCTTTTTTTCCATCTAGATACGCTCCTTTACTAAAATGAAGCCGTTTCCGGCAAAACTTTTGTGTTTATAACACAGTTGTGTATACATTTTCAAGATTTAGAAAATATTAAGTTACACTTATCTTATTTTCAAAAAAAAATGCCCCAACAAGGCAAAAGAAGGGCACAGGACCCTTCTTTTGCCTTGTTTCAGGAGTATGTAATATTACTTAAGATTGAGGCTGTCGACGAGGCTCTTAACTGCGGCAACCGACTTATCCATCATCGCTTGCTCTTCAGCATCAAGATTGAACTCGATGATCTGCTCGACGCCATTCGCACCGAGAACAGCCGGTACGCCAACATAGTAACCGTTCACGCCGAACTCACCCTGCAGATAGCAGCAGCTCGGGAGAACACGCTTCTGATCGCCGAGAATAGCTTCGGTCATGGCGATGGCAGCAGAAGCAGGAGAGTAGAAAGCAGAGCCGGTCTTGAGAAGAGCAACAACCTCGCCGCCTGCACCGCGGGTCCGCTTAACCATTGCTTCCATGACTTCCTTGGCTTTTGCCTTATCCTTGTACTTACGCTCAAGGAGTTCCATGACCGGGATACCGCAAACGCTGGTGTAGCGTACCAGCGGTACCATGTCATCGCCGTGCCCGCCGAGGGTAACCGCAACAACGTCCTTGACGGATACGCCGAGCTCCCAGGCGATAAAGGCCGCAAAGCGGGAGGAGTCAAGAACGCCCGCCTGACCGATAACCCTGTTGTAGGGGAACCCGGTGACTTTCTGGCAAAGGGTAACCATTGCGTCCAGAGGGTTGGAGATAACGATGACAAAGGAATTGGGAGCATACTGCTTGATGCCCTCGGCAACCTGGGTCATGATTTTGGAGTTAACCTCAATAAGGTCGTCACGGCTCATGCCGGGCTTACGGGGAAGACCAGCGGTAACGATAACCACATCGGCACCGGCAATATCCTCGTAGCTGTTGGTACCTTTCAGATTGACATCAAAGCTGTCCACCGGGCCGACTTCGGCGATGTCCAGCATTTTCCCTTGGGGAAGACCTTCAACGATGTCATACATAACAACATCGCCAAGTTCACGCAGTGCGCAAAGTTGAGCAAGAACGCCACCAATCTGACCGCCACCGATGAGAGCAATTTTCTTACGTGCCATGTTTTCTTCCTCCATTAGAAATTGGTGTTCAACAACCCACTTGGTTAGATAGCATCAATTATAGCGTTAAGAGTCGGACTCGGACGCATTGCCTTGGATACTTTTTCTTTCTCAGGAGCATAATAACCGCCCATGTCAACGGGCTTGCCTTGAGCTGCGATCAGTTCGGCATCGATTTTTTCAGCATTGGTCGAAAGCTGCTCTGCAATCTTGGCGAATTTCGCCTGAAGCTCTTTGTCCTGAGTCTGCTCAGCCAATGCCTCTGCCCAGTAAAGGGCGAGATAGAAGTGGCTACCACGGTTGTCGATCTGACCGACTTTACGTGCAGGTGATTTATTGTTGTCAAGGAACTTCGCAATAGCCTTATCAAGGGCCTCAGCAAGGACTTGGGCTTTGTCGTTTTTGAACGTTGCCGCCAGATGCTCAAGCGAAGCAGCAAACGCCGAGAACTCACCCAGGGAATCCCAACGCAGATACCCTTCCTTTACAAACTGCTGCACATGCTTGGGAGCCGAGCCTCCTGCACCGGTTTCAAAAAGACCGCCACCAGCAAGAAGCGGAACGATGGAGAGCATCTTGGCGCTAGTACCGATTTCGAGAATCGGGAAAAGGTCGGTAAGATAGTCACGAAGCACGTTACCGGTAACAGAAATTGTATCCAGCCCCTTACGGATCCTGTCCAGCGAGTAATTCATAGCTGCTACGGGGTCAAGAATCTTGATCTCGAGCCCGGATGTATCGTGATCCTTCAGATATTTTTCGACCTTCGCAATAACGTTGGCATCATGAGCCCTGTTCTTGTCGAGCCAGAACACAGCATGGGCACCAGTTGCCCGAGCCCTGCGAACGGCAAGCTTAACCCAGTCCTGAATGGGGATGTCTTTCGCCCTGGACATTCTCCAGATGTCGCCAGCTTCAACGGCCTGCTCCATCAGCACCTTGCCATCTTCAGCAACAACCCGGACTGTTCCATCAACGGGAATTTCAAAGGTTGTAGGATGTGAGCCGTACTCCTCAGCCTTTTGAGCCATAAGGCCCACGTTGGGAACCGACCCCATGGTAGCAGGATCAAGGGCGCCATTCTTCTGGCAGTCTTCAATGATCGCTTTGTACATGGTTGCATAGCAACGGTCGGGGATCATTGCCTTGGTATCCTGCAACTTGCCTTCTGCATTCCACATCTTGCCGGACTCACGAACAACTACAGGCATGGATGCATCAACGATAATATCGTTGGGCACATGCAGATTGGTTATCCCTTTATCGGAATCAACCATTGCAAGGGCTGGTCTCTTGGCATAGACAGCCTTGATGTCAGCCTCAATCTCTGCACGCTTGGCATCAGGCAGGGACTGGATCTTATTATAGAGGTCACCAAGCCCCATGTTGGGGTTTACGCCGAGTTCCTTAAAAGTATCAGCATGCTTATCAAATACATCTTTATAGAACACGGAAACCGCATGGCCGAACATGATGGGATCGGAAACCTTCATCATGGTGGCCTTGAGGTGCAAAGAGAGAAGCTGGCCATTCTTTTTTGCATCCTCAATCTGCTCGGCATAAAACTTCCTCAGAGCATTCACGCTCATGAAAGTGCCGTCAAGGATTTCACCTTTTTCTGCAACGAGCTTGTCTTTGAGAACAGTTACCTTGCCATCCTTGCCTACCAACTCAATTTTGAAACCGCCGCCATTCTCCATGACAACCGACTTCTCGTTGCCATAGAAATCACCTGAGGTCATATGAGAAACTTCAGCCTTTGAATCGGAAGTCCATGCACCAAGCTTGTGGGGATGTTTCTTGGAAAAGTTCTTTACGGAAAGCGGAGCGCGCCGGTCGGAGTTCCCTTCGCGGAGAACAGGGTTAACCGCGCTTCCAAGCACCTTGGAATAACGCTCTTTTATTGCTTTCTCGGCATCATTTTGCGGCTCTTCAGGATAATCGGGTATATCGTATCCCTTCGACTGCAGCTCCTTGATGGCTTCTTTGAGCTGAGGAACGGATGCACTGATATTCGGCAATTTAATGATGTTGGCTTCAAGCTTCTGAGTAAGGTCGCCAAGCTCGGCCAGGTAATCAGCGACTTTCTGATCATCACGAAGTTTGTCCGGGAACGTTGCCAGGATTCTACCCGCAAGAGAGATGTCTCTTGTCTCGACCTCAACACCAGTCCCTTTAGTGAATTTCTGGATAATCGGGAGCAAGGAGTAAGTTGCCAATGCAGGTGCTTCATCAATCTCTGTCCAAATAATCTTGTTTGTCGCCATGATTCCTCCTTTATTGTTTACGGCTATACGCCAGAGGCTACCACATAAAACAGATCAGGCCCGCCGCCAACCATCCCCTTGTTAATCCGGCAGCAAAGCATGGAGCCTTGAGAATCTATTATCCGAACCAGCATTAATGGCGTTGTTGTGAAGCATGCTACATTAACTGCACTTAATTTTGAGGCTTAAACTGTGTATACAGTATGCAAAACAGCATGTACTGTCAAGGAAAAACTATTTTTCATGTGAAGGCAAAAATACCCTGTAGTTACATAAAAAAAGCCGGGATAAATCCCGGCTTCAATTCAAATCTATTCATTTATGGCAATCGGCGTTCCTGGGCGTAACGGCGAGCTTCCGCAATGTCATCACGCCCGACATTTCTCGGGATTTTCAGAAGCTGCCCCGGCCAGATGCGTTTGGGATCCCGTATCTGATCCCTGTTGGCGCGGTATATTAACGGCCACAGGAGAGCATCACCATACACATCCGGCCGTGCCGCAATCTGCGGCAACGTTTCACCGCGCTTCACGGTATGGGCAACAGCAAGAGGGCGAACCTCCCGCTCCTTTTCCCTGGCAGCAGCCTTAGCCGCTTTTCTCGAAATCTCCCGAGCTGCCAATTCACGTTCTTCAATCAGCTTTCGATTCTTTTCCTCGAGAACTCTCTGCCGCTCGGCTTCACGACGCTCTTCCTCTGCTTTCAGCTTCTGCGCTTCAAGGCGCAATTGTTCATCGACAAATAACTGCTCGACAAATTCGGCTTTTCTCAAGGCTAGCAAGTAATATTGTTCCGCATCCGAGAGCTTGCCACGTTCAAGGAATCGATCTCCGGCTTCGAGGGCATCCGTGATGCTCGCGAATTCCTCGTCCCTGCCTTGAGCGGCCCATTGCAACCTCACGGCAGAAGATTTGACCAGTGCCTCAGTGCGGTAACGGGGCAGCTTTTGGGCACAACTCACGAGATTCAGAGCCAGCACTGAAACCATTGCCAGCATCCATATTCTCATTGTTACTTCCAATCTCTTTATTGTTTGACTGTCACCTTGAGGGCAAGTTCCCTAAGTTGCTTCGTATCGACAATTGAAGGGGCATCGGACATGAGGCACGCCCCCTTTTGCGTTTTCGGGAAGGCTATAACGTCACGGATTGAATCGCTGCCAGTAAGAAGCATGATAAGGCGGTCCATCCCGAAGGCAATCCCCCCATGGGGAGGCGTTCCACACTCCAGGGCGTCGAGCAGGAAGCCGAATTTTGCGCGAGCTTCTTCCTCGGAGAGGCCAAGCAGGCTGAACATGCGGGACTGAACATCCTGCTGATGAATTCTGATGCTACCGCCACCAATCTCGTTTCCGTTCAAAACCAGGTCGTAGGCTTTAGCACGGCAGCTGCCGGGGTCGGATACGACTTTGTCCAGGTCCTCATCCATGGGAGCCGTGAAGGGGTGATGCACGGCAGCCCACCTTTTTTCTTCGTCATCCCATTCCAGCAGCGGGAAATCGGTAATCCAGACAAACTTGAACGTGTCCTTATCCGTAAGCCCGAGAATTCCGGCAAGATGATTACGGAGCTTCCCGAGAGAATCATTGACCACTTTGGGCTTATCGGCAACAAAGAGAAGGAGATCCCCCTCCTCGGCCTCGAATGCGCTGTTCATTGAGGCAATTTCTTCCGGTGAAAAGAATTTGGCGATGGGCGAATGCCATTCGCCATTCTCAAACTTGACGTAGGCCAGCCCCTTTGCCCCATAAATCTTGGCGAACTCGGTAAGGTCGTCGATTTCCTTGCGGGAAAACCGTGCGCAGCCCTTGGCGTTAAGCCCCTTGATGATACCCCCGGAGGCGGCCACATCGGCGAAGACCTTGAAACCGGCCCCCTTGACGATATCAGTCAACTCGACAAGTTCGAGACCGAAGCGAATATCCGGATTGTCAACGCCAAAGCGGCGGATGGCCTCTGCGTAGGTCATTCTCGGCACGGGCAGCGGAACGTCAACTCCTTTAGCTTCCGCGAAAATCTTTGCAATAAGCCCTTCCATGACCGAGATGATATCTTCGCGATCGATGAAAGACATTTCGCAATCGATCTGGGTAAATTCGGGTTGCCTGTCAGCACGGAGGTCCTCGTCACGGAAACAGCGCACGACCTGAAAGTAACGGTCAAAACCCGAAATCATCAGAATTTGCTTGAATATCTGGGGAGACTGCGGAAGGGCATAGAAAGTCCCCTGGTTAATCCTGGAGGGAACAAGAAAGTCGCGGGCGCCTTCCGGAGTGGACTTGGTCAGGAACGGGGTCTCTATCTCAAGGAAACCGTTTTCAGTCAGATATTGACGGGTTATTTGAGCAACCTTCGAGCGAAGGATGAGATTGTTCTGGAGAACTGAACGACGCAAGTCCAGATAACGGTACTTAAGACGGATATTCTCGGCAACGTCCACATAGTCATCAAGGGTGAAGGGAAGCGGCTTGGAGCGGTTGAGGATCTTGCATTCGGTGACCAGGATTTCGACTTCGCCGGTTTTCATGGCAGGGTTAACAGTCCCTTCGGGACGCGGAATAACCTCGCCTTTAACGGCAACGACATATTCATTGCGGATAGCCTCGGCCTTATGATGGGCATCGGCATCTTTCGCGGGGTCAAATACAATCTGGGCAAGGCCCTCACGGTCGCGGAGATCTACAAAGACCAGCCCGCCGTGGTCCCTCCGGCGCATGACCCACCCCATCAAGACAACCTCGCGACCCACATCGGCCTTCGTCAGGTTACCGCAGTAGTGACTCCGTTTCCACCCGCCAAGAATATCATCCATCGACAAACCTCCTCATCAGTCACTAAAATCGTGTAACTTTACTAAATATGAAAGGATTCTTCAAGAAAAACAAACCGTGGGACACGCCACAAAATGAAAGCCCCGACACAAGAAATCCCGAGATTAAGAGCAACAGATGCAAAAAGGGGTTGGCCTTTCGGCCAACCCCTTAATGTTTTGGTGGAGCTGATCAGGATCGAACTGACGACCTCTTGAATGCCATTCAAGCGCTCTCCCAGCTGAGCTACAGCCCCGTTCAAAAGAGACTTGGTTTATATCAAAACGTAACGGACAGTGTCAACATTTTTTTCCTCGAAAATGCACTAAGGGATTTATCCTTGACGCCTCCCCGGCTCATGTGGTTTAATCCGTCCACTTTGCCGGAGTGGTGAAACTGGTAGACGCAGCGGACTCAAAATCCGCCGGGAGCAATCCCATGTCGGTTCGATTCCGACCTCCGGCACCAAATTACAAACAAAAGGGCGGCCAATCGGCCAGCCCTTTTTATATTCATGCCCCAAATCTGCTTACCCCGCTACTCGGGAAAAAACCGACCGCTGACGAAGAATCTCGAACAGGACCACTCCTCCTGCTACCGACGCATTAAGAGAGCTGACCCCCCCCCGTAGCGGTATGGAGATGAGGAAATCGCACCTCTTGGCCACCAAGGGCCTTACCCCCTCTCCTTCTCCTCCTATCACCACAACTACATTTCCGGTCAGATCCTGCTCGTAGAGGGATGAAGCGGCACTATCCGCCGTACCATAGATCCAGAAGCCCGCCTCTTTCAGCTCATCGAGGGCCTGGGCCATATTGGCGACCTGGGCAATCGGAATGGTTTCAGCGGCACCGGCAGCGCTCTTCTCCACAGTTGCGTTCACGCGGGCAGCACGGTCCTTGGGTATTATGACGCCATGGGCGCCCGCACAGGCAGCGCTCCGGACCAGAGCGCCAAGGTTGTGGGGGTCCTGAACGCCATCAAGGGCGAGAATAAGACCGCACTCCCCCGACTCGCGCCAGACGGCGACGATATCTGCCAGATCGGCATAGGTGAAACCTTCCATCCTGATGGCTACGCCCTGGTGATGCTCGGTGCCGCAGAGACGGCTGATATCCCGCTTGTCGCGATTGCGGACCGCGACCCCCTTCTCCGCTGCAAGTTTTAGAAGCTTTTCCATGCGTCTATCATTGACTTCCCGTGACACGAAAAGCTCGAAGGCCCTCCGCTTGCCGCGCAGGGCCTCCATGACGCTGTTTATTCCGTAGAGGATTTCTTCTTTCACGCCTGACCTTTCAGCCGGCTCAGCCGGCAACAATCTCATCAAGGATCATTTCGGCGGCAGCGGCCGGGTCCGGAGCATCCCCGATGGGACGCCCTATGACGAGATAATCGCTCCCCGTCTTCACCGCCTCGGCCGGCGTCATGACCCGCTTCTGGTCATTGAGGGCGGCAAAGGAGGGACGGACGCCGGGAGTAACGATAAGGAAATCGTTCCCGCACGCCTCGCGGATAAGGGGAATCTCCCGGGGAGAGGCCACCACGCCGTCAATGCCGGCTTTTTTTGCCAGGGTGGCGAGTCTCACCACCATATCGGGAACGCTGTGCTCGATTCCCAGGTCCCTGAGGGTTTCATCGGTGGACGAAGTGAGAATGGTAACGGCCAGAACCTTAGACCTCTCGCCTCCCTTGAATTCCTTATCGAGAGCTTCCACCGTTTTCGCCATCATCTCGTAGCCGCCCAGGGCATGGAGGTTGAAAAGCTTTACCCCCAAACGGGCCGCTTCCACCGATGCCATTGCAACGGTGTTGGGTATGTCATGGAACTTGAGATCAAGAAAGACCTCGCCGCCGAATTTCTGAATCATTCGGACTGCTGCCGGGCCGCAGGAAGTAAAAAGCTGCTTCCCGATCTTGAACATTCCCACTTTGTCGGACAGTGTCTCGGCCCAATACTGCACATGGGCGAATTCACCAGTATCGAGGGCGAAAATAACCTTTTCGCGTGCCTGTTCTCTCGTCATAACTTGTTCTTCTCCTCGAAAAATTACTGGTTGAGGGCCTCGGCAACAAGCGTTTTGACCGTCTCAACCGCCTCCGGCAGCGGAAGCAGGGAAACCTCGCCGCTTTTGCGAACCTTGAGCTCCACTTTACCGTCCGCCAGATTTTTGCTTCCCACGACTATCCTGAGCGGAATCCCGATAAGGTCGGCATCCTTGAACTTGGAGCCGGGGCGCTCGTCCCGGTCGTCGAATATAACCTCCACGCCGGCATCGGTGAGAGCCCGGTACATATCCTCACAGGCAGCCACAACCTGGGCATCCTTCATGCTGACCGCCGAAATGATGCAGTGGAACGGCGCAAGGGGAATCGGGAAAATGATGCCGTCGGCATCGTGATTCTGCTCTATGCAGGCCGCCACGGTACGACTGATGCCGATGCCGTAGCAGCCCATGAAGATCACCTGCTCCTTGCCGTCGGCATCCAGGTAAGTGGCGCGGAGGGCCTCGGAGTATTTGGTCCCCAGCTTGAATACATGCCCGACCTCGATGCCGCGCCACATCTCCAGGTGCCCTGCCTCGCAGCGGGGGCAGGGATCGCCGTGGACAACGTTGCGGATATCGGCGACGAGAGCCGGCGTGAAATCGCGCCCAATGTTCACGTTTTTGAAATGAAGGTCGCTGGCATTGCCTCCGGTGACGAAGTTTTTCATCCCCTCCACCAGCAGATCGGCAACAATCCTGATTTTCAGACCCACGGGACCGGCAAAGCCCACCGGCGCACCGGTCACCCGCTCCACCACATCCTCTCCGGCCATCTCCAGTTCTTCACACCCCAGCAAATTCTTGAGCTTGATCTCGTTCAGATCGTGGTCGCCGCGCACAAGGGCCGCAACCGGCTGGCCGTCGGCAACGTAGAGGAGCGTCTTAACCAGCCCCGAAGCCGGAATGCCAAGGAAACCGGTAACCTCTTCGACGCTTCGCTTCCGGGGGGTTTCAACCTTTTCCAGATCCCTGGGCTCCGCGTGCTGTGCCGGGAAGGGCCTGGACTCGGCCTTCTCCACATTGGCCGCATACTCGCAGGCGGTGCACGAGACTATGGCGTCTTCGCCGGAATCGGCAAGCACCATGAACTCGTGGGACGACGAGCCGCCGATGGAGCCGGTATCCGCCTCGACCGCCCGGAACCTGAGGCCGCAGCGCTGGAAAATGCGACGGTATGCCTGATACATTTTTTCGTAGGAACTATCAGCCGCTTCGGAGTTCACATCAAAGGAATAAGCGTCCTTCATGATAAACTCGCGGCCGCGCATAAGGCCGAACCGGGGGCGGATTTCGTCACGGAACTTGGACTGCACCTGGTAGAGGTTCAAGGGCATCTGCCGGTAGCTCTTCACCTCGCGACGGACAAGATCGGTAATCACTTCCTCGTGGGTGGGTCCGAGGCAAAACTCGGCATCCTTGCGGTCGGTAAAGCGAAGGAGCTCCTTGCCGTACTGCTCCCACCGCTTCGACTCCTGCCACAATTCGGCAGGCTGGACCCCCGGCATGAGAAGCTCTATTGCGCCGGCGCGGTTCATCTCCTCGCGGACGATCTGCTCCACTTTGCGGATGGAACGGAGCCCCAGGGGAAGATAATTATAGATTCCGGCGGCAAGCTTGCGGATCATGCCGGCCCGGAGCATAAGCTGATGGGAAATGACCTCGGCGTCGGAAGGGGTCTCCTTCACCGTGGGGACAAAATACTGGGAATAGCGCATTAACGAACCTCTATATTCTATGTGGGAGCAAACCTTGTGTTTGCCCCGTTGCGGGCGATCACAAGGATCGCCCCTACGATTTTTCCTTGGCCATCTGCTCGACCTCAGCCACCAGGGCATCGGCCATCTCGCTCTCGGGGACCTTCCTGACAATCTCGCCGTGGCGGAACAGCAAGCCCTCGCCCCGCCCACCAGCTATGCCGACGTCCGCCTCGCGGGCTTCGCCGGGGCCGTTCACCACGCACCCCATGACCGCCACGGTCAGATGGGCATCGATGGCGGCAAGACGGTTTTCCACTTCCTGCGCAACCCCAATCAGGTTGATCTGGCACCGGCCGCAGGTGGGGCATGAGACAAAGTTGACCCCCCGCTGCCGCAGCCCCAAGGCCTTGAGAATCTCGAAACCGACCCGCACCTCGTCCACCGGGTCGCCGGTGAGCGATACCCGCATGGTGTCGCCAATGCCGTCGGCAAGCAGGATGCCGAGCCCCACCGACGACTTGATGGTGCCGGAAAAGATGGTGCCTGCCTCGGTTATGCCGATGTGGAGAGGGTAATCCACCTTTTGGGAGAGGAGCCGGTAGGCTTCGACGGTTTTCATGACATCGGAGGCCTTGAGGGAAATCTTTATCTGATCGTAGCCGATATCCTCAAGGATTCGTACATGCCCAAGGGCCGACTCCACCATGGCCTCCGCAGTGGGATGACCGTATTTTTCGAGGAGTTCCTTTTCGAGGGAGCCGGCATTGACTCCGATCCGGATCGGAACAAGGCGCTCCCGGGCGGCCTTCACCACCTCTTCCACCTTCCAGCGTTCGCCGATATTGCCGGGGTTGAGGCGCAGCCCGTCTATCCCCCCCTCCAGAACCCGCAGGGCAAGGCGGTAATCGAAATGGATATCGGCGATGACGGGGATCGGGCTCCGCCCCTTGATCTCCCCCAACGCTTCGGCCGCCGCCATATCGGGGACGGCGCAGCGGACGATCTCGCATCCGGCAGCGGTCAGCGCGCGAACCTGGTCAAGGGTTGCCGCCACATTGCGGGTATCGGTGCTGCACATGGATTGCACCGCACAGGGAGCACCACCGCCGACAGGGATGTTTCCTACGTGAATCTGCTTGGTTTGGCGTTTCATAGCGGAGCATAGTAGCCGCAACGGGCGCGGAAAGTCAAGAAAGGTTTGGCGTGGAGATACACGGGGTGTGCGCAAAAGGAAAGGCGGGATTTCTCCCGCCTTCCAGGGCAATGCTGTTCTACCGGATTGCTTAAATGTCGTAGTAAAGGGCGAACTCGATGGGAACCGGACGCATCCGGACCGGGTTGACTTCGGCCTCGGTTTTGTACTCGATCCACTTCTCGATGACGTCGGGGGTAAAGACATCGCCTTTCAGAAGGAACTCGTGGTCCTCCTTGAGGGCACTGAGGGCGTCTTCGAGGGTACCCGGAGCTGACGGAATATCCTTGAGCTCTTCCGGTGAAAGCCCGTAGATATCCTTATCCAGCGGCTGCCCCGGATCGATTTTGTTCTCGATGCCGTCAAGACCGGCCATGAGCATGGCGGCGAAAGCAAGGTAGCCGTTGCAGGAGGGGTCCGGGGTCCGGTACTCGATCCGCTTGGCCTTCGGGCTGGAAGAGAGCATCGGAATACGGATGGAGGCAGAGCGGTTTCGGCTGGAGTATGCCATGTTCACCGGAGCCTCGAAGCCCGGCACCAGACGCTTGTAGGAGTTGGTGGTCGGGTTGGTGATGGCGCAGAGAGCCTTGGCATGCTTGATGATGCCGCCGATGTACCAGAGGGCCATCTGGGAGAGCCCGCCGTACTTGTCGCCGGCGAAGAGGTTCTGGCCGTTTTTCCAGATGGACTGGTGGCAGTGCATGCCGGAACCGTTGTCGCCATAGAGGGGCTTCGGCATGAAGGTTACGGTCTTGCCATTGCGGTAGGCCACGTTCTTGATGACATATTTGAACCACTGGAGCTGGTCGGCCATATCCACGAGGGAGGAGAAACGCATATCGATCTCCGCCTGGCCGCCGGTGGCAACCTCATGGTGCTGGCACTCGACCCGGATGCCGACCTTCTGAAGCTCCATCACCATCTCGTTGCGGAGGTCGTTCTGGGAATCGGTCGGGGAAAGGGGGAAGTAACCTTCCTTGTGGCGCGGCTTGTAACCCAGGTTGGGGAACTCCTCGCGGCCGGTGTTCCATGCGCCTTCAACAGAATCAACCATGTAGAAGGACTGGTTGGAGCTGGAGTCGTACCGGACCTCGTCAAAGATGAAGAACTCGGCCTCAGGGCCGAAGAAAGCGGTATCGCCAATGCCGGTGGACTTCAGATAGGCCTCGGCCTTGCGGGCGATGTTGCGCGGGTCGCGGCTGTAGTCTTCCTTGGTAATCGGGTCGAAGACATTGCAAATGAGCGACAGGGTCGGCACCGCCACGAAGGGGTCCATCTTGGCAGTGTCGGGATCGGGGAGGAGGATCATGTCGGAAGCGTGGATCGGCTGCCAGCCACGGATGGAAGAGCCGTCAAAGCCCTGCCCCTCCTCAAAGGTATCTTCACTAAACTCCGTGATGGGAACGGAAATGTGCTGCCAGGTCCCGACGAAGTCCATGAATTTGAAATCAACCATCAGTGCGCCGTTTTCCTTGGCGAAGCTTACTACCTCTTGTGGGGTCATCTAAACGTCTCCTTTCGTTGATAGGCAATTACTTCTGATTGTTTTTACAGCGCATCCTCGCCCCGTTCACCGGTTCTGATGCGGATAACTTCCTCAACCTGCGTTACGAAAATCTTGCCGTCGCCGATTCGTCCGGTCTTTGCGGCCTGCTCTATGGTCTCGACCACTTTCCCGACGATGTCGTCTCCGACTATGATTTCCATCTTGATCTTGGGGATGAAATCAACGACATACTCGGCACCGCGGTAGAGCTCGGTATGTCCCTTCTGCCGGCCAAAACCTTTCACCTCGCCAACCGTTATCCCCTGGATACCGATTTCGTTCAGGGCCTCTTTAACCTCGTCCAGCTTGAACGGCTTTATTATCGCTTCGACTTTTTTCAAGGCTTAGCACCCCCTCTTGGATAATGTTTTAAACTGGCCGATTATAGGTGCCTCGGTGTTTAAAAGCAAGATTCCCTAAAATCTCGCCTGCGGATGTTGCCATGTTTGAAGCAAATACTTTGCCCAAAACAAAGCATTTTACCTAGTCCAACAATTACAGCAAGTTAGCAGAGCAGCATCTTCATCCGCCCAACAACCACAGAACGGCATGCCTAAATACAGTGCAGATACATCCCGCCATGCACAAAACAGAAGCATTGAAGCAAACAATTCTAATTCTCTTACTAAGACGAAACCTGCCTGTTCAACTGCACATCTTACCCCCCTGCCTTCGGCTTCCCCCCTATTTCATAGGGGGGAATGAGGGGGGTCGAATGGTCAATACACTTGTTAGTAGCTCAAGCTTGCCTGTTGTAATGCCGATAGGTATAGTACATGTAAATTTCCCCGGCGAATTGAAACCATGAAAATAAAAGCACTGATACTGGCGGCCATTACTCTTGCCTTCCCCCGTGAAGGGGTTGCCGACATCTACCGATATGTGGATGACGAGGGAGTAATCTGTTTCACCGATGCCCCCGCCAAAAGCGGGACGACACTGGTAATCAAGGAGCGCCGGGGCAAACGGGGCATTACCGCCCACAAAAGCAGCATCGCCAACGAAGGGAAGGCTGCGGCATCCCAGGCATCGTCTCGGGCACTTCCAGTTCAGGGGAGGATATCTTCGCTGGTGGGGCTTCGCCACGATCCCATCAACGGCACCCTCCGGGAGCACCACGGCATAGACATAGCCGTTGCCGAAGGAACAGAAGTCCGCCCCGTGGGACCGGGGAGAGTTATCTTCTCCGGCTCGCGCGGCGGCTACGGCAATATGGTCATGATTGAACATGGAGACGGCACCATGACCCTCTATGCCCATAATTCGGTAAACCTGGCAACGGAGGGAAGCGACGTTGACGGGACCTCCCCCATTGCCCTATCAGGCTCCACGGGGCGCTCAACTGGTCCTCACCTCCACTTCGAAGCGTGGCGGGGAGACACCAACATCACCTCTTCCTATCTCGCCGCCGGAGCCGCAGCGGGCAACGCCGCCGGCCGCAAGCCGGCCGATGTCATCCGGCGGATCGTCCAGGCCGACGGCACCCTCTACTTCGGCAACATCCACTAACTAACCCTCCGTCTCACTCCCCATGCCGTTTTGTTTTGCGAGTCGGCACCGCCGTCCAGGGATCATCGGGCCAGGGGTGCTTCGGGTAGCGGCCCCGCATCTCCTTTTTCACCTCCTGGTAGGCGCCGTTCCAGAATCCCCGCAAATCGGCGGTCACCTGAAGGGGGCGGCCGGCCGGCGACAGGAGATGAATGAGCACCGGCACCCTCCCCCATGCCACCGTGGGGGTATCGGCCAGGCCGAACATCTCCTGGAGCTTCACCGCCAGGACCGGCGTGCCGTCCTCCCCATAGTCGAGGGGGATCCGCGAACCGCTCGGAACCGCCAGATGGGTCGGCGCCCCCTCGTCCAGGCGGCGGAGGAGGTTCCAGGGGAGGAGCGCCTGCAACGGGGGCAGTAGATCGACCGCCGCCACGTCGGAAAGCCGCCGGACTCCGTCCAGGCAGGGTCCCAACCAATCGCCGAGGGTCGCGAGAAGTTTTTCTCCGGAGAGATCGGGCCACCCCTCGTCGGGAAAAAGCCGGGCCATGAGATACACCCGTGCCCTGAAACGGCGCGCGGCGGCCGACCAGTGCAGCACAGATAGTGCCGGCCCCCGCACAATTCCTTCCAGAAGTGCATTCCGCACTTCTTCGGCGGTGGCGGCGACCGGCCTGCTTTCAAGTATGAGGGCACCGAATCGCTCCTCTTCCCGGCTCGACACCCTCCCCTCACGGTCATCCCACTCAACGGATCGCCCCCTGACGATGCCGTCGGCAAACTCTCGTCTCAAGGTTTCCCGAGCAAGAACACTCGCTCGGCGGATGAGATCGTCCCCGCGCTCGCCACGCTCCACCTCGTAGGCAACCACGAGCGGTTCGTCATGCACCACGCTCCGACCGGAAAGAACGGCGCCCCGCCCCCCCGCGAGGAGATATCGCCGTCCTTCGCCGCCGCGGAGCATGGCGATCCGGTCCGGGTAGGCCCAAGCCAGCAGAAGCGCCACGGTATCGCCATCTACGGCCCCGGCAGCTTCTCCGCTCCCTGCTTTGAGCAGTTTGCGCAAGTGGTGCGCCGAGCGGTCAACGGTACGGCAGGCAGCAGCATCAATCGAGGGAAGACGCCTCTGAGAGCGCCATGCATGCAGCATTTCTATCCGCAGCAACATGTCGCTCTCGCTCCGCTCCACGCCTCCTTCCAATATGTTCTTAACAATATCGCGTTCCGAGAGAATTGCAGCAACGTCACATGCAAGGGGAGCAAGCCCGCGCCCGGCAGCCTTCATCAGCATATGCGCCAGCCGTGGATGGACCGGCAGCTCCGCCATCCTGCGGCCGGTATCGGTGATTGCTCCATTGTAGTTAATGGCATCCAGCTGCACGAGGAGCCGTTGCGCCTCCTGGTAGGCAGCCTGGGGAGGGGGCGTAAGCCAGGCGAGGGATGCGGGGCCGGCCACCCCCCAGGCGGCCAGATCCAGGGCCAGCGGGGTCAAATCGGAAGTTATGATTTCGGGAGGATTGGCGGGGGTGAGGCCCCTGTTGGCATAGTCGGTCCAGAGGCGGTAGCAGACGCCGGGGCCCAACCGACCGGCCCTTCCGGCCCGCTGGGTCGCCGAGGCTGCCGTTATCCGTTCCGTTACGAGCCGTTCAAGACCCGATGCCGGATCGAAACGAAGACGGCGGCAGTAGCCGCTGTCGATAACCACCCGCACCCCTTCGATGGTGAGGCTCGTTTCGGCGATATTGGTCGCGAGCACCACCTTCCGGTGTTTGGCGGGGACAATGGCCCGCTCCTGATCGGCAAAGGGGAGGTCCCCATAGAGAGGTGTTACCGCGGTAGATGACGGCAGCGGCCCCCCATCCTCCAGAAGCTGCCGGCAACGGCGAATCTCGCCCGCTCCGGGCAAAAAGGCGAGGATATCCCCCTCGGTTTCGGCCAGGGCTAATCGGACCGAGCGGGCAACGGCTACGGGAAGAGGGTCGCTGTAATCCTCGGAAAGATAGCGGATGTCAACGGGGAAAATTCTCCCCTCGCTGGTGATTACCGGAGCGTCGTCCAGGAGCGCCGCAACCGGCGCGGCATCGAGGGTCGCCGACATGACGATTATCCGCAAGTCTTCCCGCAGCCCCTGCTGCACATCGCGGCAAAGCGCCAGGGCCAAATCGGCGTGGATGCTCCGCTCATGGAACTCGTCGAAAATCACCGCCCCGACCCCGTCCAGAAACGAATCGGACTGGAGCCGGCGGGTCAGCACCCCCTCGGTCACCACCTCCAGCCGGGTACGCCGCGACACCTTCCGGTCAAAGCGGATCGTATAGCCGACGGTTCCGCCCACATCCTCGCCAAGGGTGGCCGCCATCCAGCGGGCCGCATTGGTGGCGGCGAGGCGGCGCGGCTCCAACATGATGATCCCCTTTCCCGCAAGCCAGGGGGCGTCGAGAAGCGCAAGGGGGATCCGGGTCGTCTTTCCGGCACCCGGCGGGGCCTGGATGACGACCGAATTGCGGACCTGAAGGGATGATTTCAGCTGAGGCAGGATGTCGTCAATAGGGAGAGGCATAGCGAGATGGCGAGATAGCAAGTAGTGAGTAGCAAGTAGCGAGTAGCAAGTAGCAAGTAGTGAGGTCTTACTATCTCGCTATCTCACCCTCTCGCTCCCTCGCTATCTCGCCATATTCTCAAAATCCGTCAGGGTCAGCCCGGCAAGGGAGTCGACAATTTTGACGGCTCCGGAGAGTTTTCCGGCAGGGTAGCTGTTGGTGACGGCGATAACGGGAATGCCGGCGCCGGTGGCGGAGGCGATGCCGGCAGGGGTGTCTTCGATGGCGATGCAGAAGCCGGGGGCAATCCGGCGCTCGGGGAAAGCCGCGGCAAGACGCTCCACGGCCAGGGCATAGCTGGCGGGGTCGGGCTTGCTGGCGCTCACCTCCTCCGCCGTCACCATCACGTCGAAGGCATTCGACAGCCCCAATCCGGACAGGATGGGGAGAATGTCGCTCCGCAAGGCACCGCTGCAAAGGGCAAGGGGAAGCGAGCCGGTGATGGCTTCGATAAGTTCTGCGACTCCAGGATAGGGGACGACACCTCGGGAGATAATCTCCTGGAATGCTGCCGCCTTCCGCTCGATGAGGAGTTCAAGATCGTGATCGTTCAGCGTCCGTCCATGGACCCGGAACGCCTCGCGGAAGGCATCGCGGTCGTCGAATCCCATGTAGAGATTCACGTACTCTTCCCAGGAATAGCCCAGCCCCAGGGGCTCCAGTATCTCCTGGAAGGCCCGGTGGTGAAGCGGTTCGGTATCGACAATTATGCCGTCAAAATCGAAAATGACTGCGGAAAGCATGAAGAACCTCCGGGACCGGGGACCGGGGACCGGGGACCGGGCAAACGGAAAGCAGCCCCCGTCCCCGTCCCAGCCCAGTAATCCCGGTTGCTAGAACTTTTTTACCAGCAGCAGGGCCGCCGACGAACCGCTGACAGCCGGAACCACCGCAATATTCCCCTTCCGTGCGTAATGGTTCGTGACCACCCGCCCGGCAAGTTCACCGATGGCTGCGCCCAAAAGCACGTCGCTGGCCCAATGCTTGTCGTCGTAAATCCGCGAGAAGCCCACAAAGGCAGCGGTGGCATAGGAAAGAAGCCCCACCGGCACGCTCCCCGAAGTACGGGTGATAACCGAAGCCATGGCAAAGGAACTGGCCGTATGCATGGAAGGTAACGAATCATAATCTGACTTGAACTGGAACGGCCGGAAACTCCCCTTGCTGTTTCCGGTCAGGGGGCGGGCGCGCCCCACGGCCTCCTTCAGCACCAAGGTTGCGGCATCGGCAATGATCGCCGCTTCCCCCATCATGAGCCCCGTATCGCGCCAGCGGGGAGAATCGGCCAGCACCCCTCCCCCCCATACAACACCCGCCACCCCCAGGTGGAGGAACGGATTGCCAACGATGTTTCCAGCATCGACGGCACGGTCGAGGTTCCGGCCATGGGTCCGCCGCACCTCGTCCCGGATGTCGTAATCGAAAAGATAGGTCAGCCCCACCGCTCCGGCAACAGCCAGAGTGCCGATGACCTCACCGTTCCCGGTCCGGAACGGGGTCGCGAGGAACTCTCCGGTTTCATCGCGGAGCGTCACGGCTTCGGTGGAGACAAAAGAGCCGATACTTCCGCTCTCGGCAGCCCCACCCTCTTGAACGGATATCACGATGAGCAGAAAAACGGCGACGGCAAGGGGCAGCTTCCGGGCACGCCAGACGGCAACAGCGAGACAGACGATACCAGCCCCCAGCGCGTCGGCGATCAGATCGCGGAAATCGGCGCTCCTGGAGGTTGTAAGTACCCCCTGGGCAACCTCCAGGAGGGCGCCCAGCACAACCGAACCTCCAAACGCCATTAGCAGACAATGACGGCGGCACTGTCGATACGTAACCAGGCAGTTCCAGACCAGAAGGGCAAAAAGCCCATAGGCCACGGCGTGCTGAAATTTGTCCCACGCCAGTAGTTCAATTTGCGGCTTAGGTGGCGAGGGGTCGAGGGAAAACCAGACAATGGCCGTTCCCCAGGCGACGAGGAGAAATACCCTGAACCACCTTGACTCCAACATCCCCATGGAAGTTGTTCCGATCACAGTCCCGCCGCCACAAGCACCCCGGCGGTCAGGGCAATCTGCGACACGATCGTTGTTATATCCTTGATCTCGCGCATCCAGGCAATCCGCTCCAGTTTCTGGGGTACGACCAGGGTGTCCCCCGGATCGAGAACCATTGCCATGAACCCGCCGAAAGTCCAGCGGCGCTGCGAATCGCTCCAGTGGATGCCGAAGGACGACTGTTGACGGCTCTGAACCGAACCGTCGGCGCTTATTATGTACATGTCGTCCTCTTCGCCGTCCCGTGTAGTCCCCCCGGCATCTTTCAGGTAATGGGCCACATCTTCGCCCGGAAGATGGACAAAAGAAGTGGGATTGAAAACCTGCCCCATTACGTTCACTACGCTGGAAATCTGGGGCACTTCGAGGACATCCCCCCCCATAAGCTCCAGATCGTAGGGGGACTTTTTGAACGAGTCCAGTTGTGCCAGACGGATCACGACGCGCCCCTCGGCACGGGCCGACTTGAGCTTGTTCAGACTTTTCTGGAGCCCATCCAGGGCTGCCCTGGTTGCTTCCAGCTCCTCTTTTGACGCCGCAATCGCCGCCAGTTCACCCTGCTTGCGGAGGATCTCCTGCTCGGTCCGGGCAATCACCTCGTCCATCCGCTTCTGCTGTTCCTCCTGGACCGATTTCCTCATGAAACGGGCACCCTTCAGGTAAGCCTTTTGAGTGAACCCACCGGCCCGTTCGATAACTGAGCTCAACGGCTCACCCTTGGCGATGGAATAGGTTCCGGGGAACTTCACCTCCCCCTTCAGGGTGACGAAACGATCGGTCGCCTCCAGCCAGTTCTCGATTCCCCGCACAATCAGGGCATCTTCCGGTTCGAGGGTGAGGTTATGGGCCGGGTCGCCGGCAAGCGCCTTGCCCAGGTTGATCTCCAGACGGGCAGTCCCCGCGCTCCCTTCCCCCATGGTCACCCTGGTCAGCTCCGCACTCTCCATATAGGCGTTGCGCTTGGGGCT
Organism: Geobacter benzoatilyticus; assembly: GCF_017338855.1. NCBI lineage: Bacteria > Pseudomonadati > Thermodesulfobacteriota > Desulfuromonadia > Geobacterales > Geobacteraceae > Geobacter > Geobacter benzoatilyticus. Next base: position 2,615,603 of record NZ_CP071382.1, on the reverse strand, counting down.
TCCCGCCGCGGTCACCAGATCCCGGACCGTCATCCGGGGGAAGTAGTCATATTCTCCGGGATTCACCACCTGCCCGCTGATCGCAACGCGGGGGAGCTCCACCATCTCTTCACGGGAAAACACCTTGACCGTATCCTGCTCCTGCAACTCCACATTGTCGGCCGGATTCCCCTTGAGGGCCTCGCGCAGGTTGACGGTCAGAACCTCGCGCCGGTAATCGGGTGGCAAGATGCGAGCAATCTCAACACTCTCCAGATAGGACTCGGGAAGAAGAACCGACGTGTCCGAAATGAGATCCTTCACCCGCATCCCCTTGCGGAACTGATAGGCGCCGGGACGCGCCACGTTCCCCG